>NZ_JAERWM010000022.1:0-185406 GCF_016918125.1 Aeromicrobium sp. YIM 150415
CCGGCCCCCCCGCCCCCGCCTGGGGGGGGGGGGGGGGTGCCGGCGCCCCGCCCCCCCCCCCCCCGACCCGGTTCTCCCGCATCGGCGCCGGGATCCAGCAGAGCCCCAATGCCCTCCGGGTGCTGCGCGGCCTCGGCCTGGACGCACGACTCCGGGCGACGGCCTGCCAGCCCCGGGACTTCGTGCACCGCACCGCGGAGACCGGCGAGATCACCCATCGGATGCCCCTCGGCGCGGAGGCGGAGACACGCTACGGAGCGCCCTATCTGCTGCTCCATCGCGGCGACGTCCACGACACGCTCCGTACCGCGCTGTCCCGCACCCCGATCCGGCTGGGTAAACGACTCGTCGGCCTGCATCCCGGCGGCGCGGGCATCGAGCTGGCCTTCGCCGACGGATCCCGCGAGCACGCCGACGCGGTCATCGGCGCCGACGGCATCCACTCCACCGTGCGCGAACTGGTCGTCGGCCCCCAGGAACTCCGGTACTCCGGCCGGGTCGGCTACCGCGCCGCGTTCCCCGGCATCCCCGGCGAGGGCATCGACGACAACACCAAGTGGTGGGGCCAGGACCGGCACGTCATCGCGTATTACATCACCGCGGCACGCGACGAGCTCTACCTGATGGCCACCACCCCCGAACCCGACTTCGACGTGGAGTCGTGGTCCGCCCGCGGCGACCTCACGACCCTCCGGTCGGCCTTCGAGCACTTCCACCCGACCGTCCACCGGTTGATGGACGGCATCGGCGACCTGCACAAGTGGGCTCTCGCCGACCGCGATCCGCTCCCCCGCTGGAGTGATGGCGATGTCGTGGTGATGGGCGACGCGGCCCACCCGATGCTCCCGCACATGGGCCAGGGAGCGGCGATGGCCGTCGAGGACGCCGCGGTCCTGGTCCGCTGCCTCGACGAGGCCGGACCCGGCGACTGGGCCCGGGCCTTCCAACGCTTCCAGAGCACCCGGATGGAGCGCACCGCGCAGATGCAGTCTCTCTCCGCCGGGAACGCCTTCGCGCGGACGAACGAGAGCCCGGTCGACTGGCTCTACGGATACGACGCCACCACCACGCCGCTGGCACCGGCCCAGGAGGACCTCGCCCATGAGCCGACACGCTGAGATCGCCGGCGGAGGCATCGGCGGGCTCAGCCTCGCGACGATGCTCGCCACGAGCGGCTGGAGTGTCCGCGTGCACGAGCGCGCCCCGGAGATCCGCGAGGCCGGGACGGGGATCTTCCTGAAGAACAACGCGATCGAGGTCCTCGACGAGGCGGGCATGTTCGCGCGGATCGACGCGGAGGCCGTCGGGCTCCGGCGGAGCATCACGATGGCGCGGGACGGGCGGGTGCTCGGCACACGTCCGCTCAACGGATCGGGACGGCTCCTCGCCCTGCCGCGGCAGGCGCTCATCCAATCGCTCTACGACAGTGCCGTCGCCGCCGGGGCGGAGATCGTGCTCGATTCCACGGTCCGATCGGTCGATCCCGCCGGTGCGCTCGTGCTCGCCGGCGGCCGACGACTCGACGCCGACCTGGTCGTGGCGGCCGACGGCGTGCATTCCCGGCTACGCGACGGGCTCGGCATCGCGTCGACCGTGCGCCGGCTCCCCACGGTGATCCACCGCTACATGCTGCCGACCCGGGAGATCTCCACCAGCCCGGACATGATCGAGCACTGGTCCGGTCGCTATCGCGTCGCCACCGCACCGTGCCGCGAGGACCTCACCTATGCCTTCCAGGTCTTTCCCGAGAACGATCGCGGTGCCGCCGCCGCTCCCCGGGACATGTCGAGCTGGACGGCGGCCTTCCCCCGGCTCGGACGGCTCTTCGAGCTGATGGGCGAACAGGAGCCGATCACCTCCAACTACCTGGTCGCCCACGCCTCGAGCTGGCACCGTGGCCGGGCGGCGATCCTCGGCGACGCGGCACACGGCATGCCACCGACACTGGGCCAGGGGGCGGGGCTGACCGTCATGAACGCCCGGGCGCTGGTGGCCGTGGTGACCCAGGCGGCCTCGGTCGAGGATGCGCTGCCGGCCTGGGAGGCGGCCGTCCGCCCACTCGCCGACACGACCCAGCGCTGGGCGCGACGCTACGATCGCGTGACCCGGTCCTGGCCCCGCCCCGTGCGATTCCTGCGGCCGGGTGCGCTGTGGGCGATGCGCTCGGTGCCGCAGATCCGGGATCGGATGCTGATCGCGGACCGCGGCCTGGCGGCCACCACCCTCGACGTCACTCCGCTCTGATCCGGCCGCGGCTGCTCATCGCGCGGAGCAGCAGGGCGCGCAACAGCAGCATCGCGCCCGGTGACCGCGGCCTCCCGAGCCGCGGGCCAGCCATCCGATGAGGATCCCCGCCCCGATGCCGAGGAGGGCGGGCGCGGCCCGACGCGCGAGGACGGGCCCGATGAGAGCGAAGGCCGACATGGCGTCGGCCTGGGTGTCCTCCGCGGGACGATCACGACCCTGGTCCCCCGTTCCCGTCCCGGCACCGGAGCCAGCCGCCGCGGCAGCGGCTCGCGGCTGCTCGGCGGACCGGGGCCCGCCCCCCGTGCCCCGCTCACTGATCCTCTCCGCGAGCCGTTCGGCGAACTGGCCGATGATCCGGTTGCCGACCTCGGTGATGACGCCGCTGCCGAACTGAGCAGGCTTCCCGGTGATGTCGAGATCGGTATCGACCTGGACCTTCGTGGCATCGGCACCGGCCGGATGCAAGGTCGCCGTGACGGTGGCATTGGCCGTGCTGCCGCCACGCGCGTCCCGGCTGCGGGCATCGAGCACGATGCGGCGAGCGACCGGGTCTTTCTCCACGAAGGTCGCCGTCCCGCTGTAGGTGAAGCCGATCGGACCGACCTTGACCGAGACCGAGCCGTTCACGTCGTCGCCGGAGATCGACTCGACCGAGGCTCCGGGCAGGCACGAGGCGGTGGACTCGATGTCGAGCAGGGTGGTCCACGCCTCGTCGGGCGGCACGGGGACCGTGAAGGAGTGCGTGAGCTTCATCGGCGCGCCTCAGTCGTCGGCGACGACGATCGCCTGCACCGGGCACGTGCGCGCCGCGGCATCGACCGCCTCGCGCTGGTCCTCGGGCGGATGCTCGTCCAGCACCACGCCCAGCCCGTCGTCGTCGAGATCGAAGACCTCGGGGGCCTCGATCACGCAGTTGCCGTAGCCATTGCAGATTCCTCGGTCGAGGGTCACCTTCATCTCGCCGGTTCCTTTCGTCATCGAATCGGGTGGTGTGATCGGGGTGGTCATGCCGTCTCCGGCTGCGTCGTGGCGTACCACTCGGCGATCTCGTCGCTGGTCGCCAGCCAGACGTCGTCATGGCCGGCGATGTGCGCGAGCGCCTCCGCGAAGTGCTTGGCCCGGAAGGGCTGCCCGACGAGGAAGGGGTGGACGCCCACGCCCATGACCCGGGCGCTGTCGGCGCCTTCGGCATACAGCACGTCGAACTGGTCGACGATCGACTGCGCGAACTGCTCGCCGGTCTGGTGATGCAGAACGAAGGCCGGGATGTCGTTCACCTCGCTGCTATAGGGCACGGACAGCAGCCGCCCCTTCTCGACGTTCATGGCATAGGGCTGATCGTCGTTGGCCCAGTCCAGGGTGTAGTCGAAGCCGAGCTCGGCGAGCAGATCGACCGTCTGCGCGGTCGCCGTGAGCGCCGGCCCGAGCCAGCCCCGCGGGGTCCGTCCCACCGAGGTCTCGAAGCGACGCACGATCTCGCTGAGCCGCTCGCGCTCCTGCTCGCGGTCCATGCCGACATGCCACTCGGAATTGGAACGGCCGTGGGCGACGAAGGCCCATCCGCGCTCCTTGCCGTGCTCGACGATCTCCGGGTAGTGGTCGAAGACCTCGGTATTGGTGATGGCGCTCGGCGTGATGCCGTGCGCGGCGAAGATCTCCGAGAGCCGCCAGACCCCGACCCGGGGCCCGTAGTCGCGCCACCCGTGATTGAGCGGGTCGGGCACCAGCTCGCTGGTGAACGGCGCCAGGCTCATCGACGGGCTGCCGAACCGGTAGTACTCGACATTGAGTCCGAACCACACCGCCACCCGAGCGCCCCCGGGCAGGGACAGCGCGGGTCGCGAGATGATCGGCGAGTAGTCGTAGGGCTCACGCTGCATGGAATTCACCTTTCGTCGTCACCTTGACGTTCATGGCATCAACAGTCCGCCGTTGACGTGCACGGTCTGCCCCGTGATCGCGCGGGCCGCCGGAGATATCAGGTACACCGCCATATCGGCGCAGTCCTCGGGGCGGGGGATCTCCTTCAAGGGCATCGCGGCACGCACCTGCTCGACCCCCTCGTCGCCCCCGTTCATCGCCCGGAACCGCGGCGTGTCCGTGGGCCCCGGGGCGATGCAGTTGACCCGCACCCCGTACTCGGCCGCCGACGCCGCCAGCGAGCGCGTCAGCGAGATCACCCCGGCCTTGGCCGCCGCGTACCCGGCACGATCGACCGCCCCCATGAGCGCCTGTCCGCTGCTGGTCAGGACGATGGCCCCGGATCCCTGCGGACGCATGACGGCGAGCGCCTCGCGGGCCACCAGCCAGGCAGAAGTCAGGTTGAAGTCCAGCTCGCGCTGCCAGATCGCGTCGTCGATCTCCTCGACCGGCGCGAGATGCGCCCCGCCGACGGTCGTGATCACCCCGTCCAGGCGGCCCAGCCGATCCACCGTCGCCGCGACCGCGTCCCGCACGGAGGCGGCATCCGTCGCATCGCATCGCACGGCCGAGAGCCGATCGCTCTCGTCGATGACGGTTGTGTCGATATCGGCGATGACGACGCGGGCACCGTCCTCCACGGCGGCCCGAGCCGCCGCCAGGCCGATCCCGGACGCTCCTCCCACGACGAGGAGGCCGTGCCCTTCCAGTCCTCGTGATCTGCTCATCGGTCCTCGATCACATCAGGAAGGTGAGATTGCCCAGGGGCAGATCGCAGTTGGCCAGCCGGATCTCTTTCCTGAGGATCCGGAAGGAGTCGCCCTCGGGGCGCAGCACGTGCTCGACCAGGCCCGCGTAGAGGTTCTGGCGTCCGCGCCGTACCTCCGTGATGAGCATGCTCGACGCGACCCGCAGGCCCGCCTCGTGCTCCCCGGCGATGCGGACATTGCCGATCAGATGCACCGTGGTCGAGGCGGGCTCCTGCGAGTAGGCGAATCCGCTGCGCAGGCGGATGACTCGCTCGACCAGTCGGCGATGATCGTCGTAGACGATGCTGACCTTGTGCACGTGGTCGTTCGCCGACTGGGGGATCGAGTAGATCGCCGACTCGTCGTACAGCTCCAGCCAGCCCTCGAGATCGCCTTCGTCGAGGAGTGCCGCCTCGTGATAGAGGAATTCGGCGACGGTCGCGGTCATCTCCTGCAGATCCCTCTCCATCGCCGTCATGACGCCCCCATCGAGCGCTGCCACTGGCGGTAGAAGGCCCGCTGCGGGACCTCGTCATCGGCCCGTCCGACCACCCGCCCGTCGGGCATCTGCTCCTCGCGATGCAGGCCCCGGCTCATGATGAGCCAGTCGTGCTCGGTGGCCTGCATGCCGGCCGTGACCCGCTCGAAGGCGATCTCGACGTCATCGCTGCCGCCCATGCCCGCAGGACCGTAGAAGCCCTCGTGGACGCGCAGGATCTCGGCGTTGTACTCATCGGACTCCCCCTGGTGGAGCATCGGATAGAGCCGCACCTCCGTGCGGTTCGCCGAGAGCGGCAGCACGTGGCGCAGCTGCGCCCCCACGAAGCACAGATTCGGGAAGACGATGAGGTTGAAGGGCAGGTCGCCCAGCTGTCCCTGGTTGTTGCCCGTCTTCGGGTCACCGAATTCGTGCACCGAATGGCCGTTGCCGAGGTCGATGGTGCGCCATTCGTCGTTGGTGAGGATATTGCGGACGATCGGCGGCACCTGGCCGACGCGATCGGCCAGCACCTCCAGGAAGCTCCGATGGACGAAGCCGAAGTGATAGTTGTCGATGGTGTTCTCGACCTGGAGCTTCCAGTTGCCGTCGTAGCCGATGTGGTGATAGCCGGCATCGATGCGGATCCCCTCGGGACCCTGTTGGGCGATCAGGTCCAGGTAGGGCGCGGCGTGACCGAGGAACTCGGCCAGCGAAGGGCCCTCGGCGGCGAAGCTGGCGAAGATGAAGCCGGCGTGGCTCTCGACCCTCGGCAGCCGGATCAGGCCGAGGGAGGACTTGTCCAGATCCTCATAGGCCTGGTCATAGGTCACGCCGCGCAGCTCGCCGGTGTTCGAGTAGGTCCAGCCGTGATAGGCGCAGCGGAAGAAGTTCGCATTCCCCTCGTCGGCCTGGCAGACCGTCGCTCCGCGGTGGCGGCACCGATTGAGCATCACCGAGATCTCGCCCGTGTCACCGCCCCGCGAGACGATCACCGGCTGCAGCCCGGCGCGGGTGGTGATGTAGTCGCCGGGATTGCGCAGTTGGCTCTCATGGGCCACGTACAGCCAGCCGGTGCGGAAGACCCGCTCCAGTTCGGCCGCGAACACCGCCTGGCTGGTGTACACCGAGCCGTGGATCCGCCAGTCGTCGGTGATCAGCTCGCCGGGTTCCAGGTCCGTCGCACTCATCGGTCTCTCCTTCGGTCGCTCCGCCACATGTCAGTCCTTCGAGGTCGCCTGCTCGAGCGGGCCGAGATCCACGAGGTCGTCGATGCTCACATCGCCGGGGACCTCGTCGACATCTTGCAGGCTCTCCGTGCCTTGACGTAGATAATCCATATCAGTGGTCAGCGCGTCGACGTCCTCGCCCGCGCCGTTCTGCAGCGCGTGGACGAGCGCCTCGTCGACGTCGATGTCGATGGCCTCGGGCGTGAAGGCGGCGGCGGGCGCGTACTCCTCGACGATCGCCTTCGCCTCGTCGGGATTCTCCGCCGCGTCCTCCCAGCCGGCTTTGAGACCGCGGAGCAGGCAGGCGACGACATCGGCGTTGTCGTCCAGGTAGGAGTTGTTCACATAGACGCCGTCCTCGGGCAGGTCGGCGCCGAAGTCGATCGGGTTCAGCACGTTCACGTCATCGGGGTAGTTCACGCCCTGCTCTTCCAGCATCGCGATATGCGCATAGGTGCGCAGCGGGAACACATCGACCTTCTTGGCGATGAAATCTGACACGTCGAAGGCGATCTGCTCGATCTGGATCTCGTCGTGCGGGATTCCGGCCTCGCCGGCCATCACCCGGATGGGCGGGGCGAGGTTGCCAGCCTGCTGGACGCCGATGGTGGTGCCCCGCAGGTCCTCCGGGGTCGACAGCGGGACTTCCTTCCAGCTGATGTAGCGCAACGGGATCTGCTGGGAGATCTGCGCGACGAGCGAGATCTCCGCTCCGTTGGACACCGCGTTCAACGCGTCGCCCAAGGGCAGCTCGGCCACGTCGACATTGGCCTGCGCCACCTGAAGAGCGGGGTTGACAGTCGGACCGCCTTCCTTCATCTCCACGTCGATGCCCTGATCCTCGAAGTACCCCTTGTCGTAGGCGTAGAGGAATCCGGTCTGCTGAGGGTTGGGCACGAAACTGAGCTGATAGCTCAGCTGGCCACCCTCACAGCTTCCGTCGCCGGAGGCGCCGGCCGCATTCGCATCGTCATTTCCCCCGCCGCAGGCCGCCAGCGACGCCGCCACTGCGACGGCCGCCAGGCCCGGTACCAACTTCCGATAGTTCTTCATGAGAGTGATCTCCTTGTGTGGGATGTGTCGACGGGACTCAGCGCCGGAAGGCCCAGGGCGTGAGGAGGCGTTCGATGAGGAGCAGTGATGAATAGCTGATGACGCCCAGGAGCGCGAGGATCACCACGGCAGCCCACGCCTCGGGGGCGTTGAAGGCCTGGAGGGCATCGTGGATGTGATAGCCGAGCCCGTCGGCCGAGCGGAGGATCTCGCAGACGACCACGCCGATCAGCGCGAGCACGACCGAGTACCTCAGCGAGGTGAAGACGAAGCTGAGGGCGAGGGGAAGCCGGAAGAGACGGAACACCTGCCAGCCGGATGTGTCATAGGACTTCGCGAGTTCCAGCACCGTCGGGTCCACCGCGTTGAGGCCGCGCAAGGCGTAGGTCAGCATCTGAGGGAAGACCATCACCACGACCGTCCCTACCTTGAACCACATGCTCGAGCCCATCCACAGGGCGACGATCGGGGCGATCGCGACGACGGGAAGGGCCTGGAACGACCCGAAGAAGCCGCCGAGCCGCCGCATCAGGTCCGGCGGCAGGGTCAGGAGCAACAGCGCGAGGCCGAAACCGAGCGCGTTGCCCAGCATCCAGCCGAGGATCACGGCCCGTCCCGTCTCGGAGAACGCCCCCCACAGCGCGGTGCTGCCCTCGGCGGCGGCGGTCACGATGGAGCTCGGACGCGGGATGGCGAACTCCTCCACGGAGAACACCGCATTGAAGAAGCCTGCCTGCCACAAGCCGAGGAAGATGGCCAGGATGATCACCGGGGCGGCGATATTGCGGACGCGTTCGGTCGTCATTGTCAGTTCCCCTCCGTCTTCGCCAGCTGCCACGGCGCGACCAGGCGTTCGAGCAAGGTGACCCCCAGCGTCAGCAGGAAGCCGAGCGCGAGCAGGATCAGCATCGCCGCCCACACGATCATCGATCCGTTCGAACCGATCGTGATCGCCGCGACCATGATGTAGCCCAGGCCCGACTGGGCTCCGGCGAAGTCCACCAGGACCGAGCCCACGATGCTGAGCGGAGCGGCGACTCGCAGGCCGGTGAACAGCATGGGCACCGCGGAGGGCAGCTGCACGCGGCGCAGCAGATCCACTCTGCTCGCGTTGTAGGAGGCCGCCAGCTCGTAGGCCTCGGGCCGGACGGTCTTCATGCCTCGAGCCACCGCCACGGTGACCGAGAAGAAGGTGATGAACGCCGAGATGAAGATGCGGACGAGGTCGTCGTTACGGAAGATGTTCTGCATGACCGGGACGAGCGCGATCATCGGCACCATCTGTGCCGCCAGCAGCAACGGAATGAATCCCGCCTCCATCCAGGTCGCCTGCGCCACGATGACCGCGAACAGCGCACCGACCAGTGAGCCGATGACGAAGCCGATCAAGGCCTGCTGCAGGGTCAGCCAAGAGGCCTCGACCAATGCCTCGCGCTGCTCGATGATGAGCTCGACCAGCTGGTGGGGGAATGGCAACTTGGCTTGGGCCAGCGGATCGTCCCCGGACTGGACGACCGCCGCGAGCGCCGACCAGACCAAGAGGACGCCGATCACGCCGGCGACCAGACGCGCTACCTTGATGCTCACGGCTGTTCCTGACTGAACAGCAGATGCCGGATCGACGAGATGATCTCGCCGTAGCGCGGGATCTCTCTCGTCTCCTCGGTGCGCGGCCGTTCGAGGTCGACGTCGATGACCTTCAGCACGCGGCCCGGGCGGGCGCTCATGACCACGATGCGGTCCGAGAGCAGCACGGCCTCCGAGATCGAGTGGGTGATGAAGACGACCGTCGACTTCGCGCTCTTGGCCCAGATCGAGAGCAGCTCGGTCTGCATCCGCTCACGGGTCATCATGTCGAGGGCGCCGAAGGGCTCGTCCATGAGCAGCAGCGGCGGCTCGAAGGTCAGTGCCCTGGCGATGGCCACGCGCTGCTGCATGCCTCCCGAGAGCTGCCAGGGGTAGCGCTTGGCGAAGTCCTTGAGCCCGACGAGCTCGATGAGCTCCTGGGCGCGCTCGCGGCGCCGGGCCTTGGGCCATCGCATGATCTGCAGCGGGAGCATGACGTTCTCTTCGACGGTGCGCCAGTCGAAGAGCACCGGCGATTGGAAGACGATGCCGAAGTCGCGCAGCCGGCGCCGGTCATCGGGGGTGACGTTGCCGATCTCGAGGCTCCCCTCGGTGGGCTCCTGGAGCCCGGCGATGAGGCGCATCATCGTCGACTTCCCGCAGCCCGAGGGACCCAGCAGCGAGACGAAGCTTCCTTCCTCCACGTCGATGCTGACATCGTCGAGGGCGGTCACCTGGATCGAGCCGTGGCCGAAGGTCTTGGTCACGTGGCGGGCGGTGATGGTGGCGGGGCCGGCGGCGGACGCGGCTTCGAGCGACCGCGGTCTGACGCCTCGGCGCCCTCCGGGACGTCCTGTGCTCAGGGTGGCTTCAGCCATGCGGGGACAACCTCCTCGGGTCGCTGATTTTGGCAACTGTATTCAGTCGACAGTATCTCTGTCAATGGCTCGGCGGGCGGTTTTCGCGGGGTTTCTGCTTCGGAGTTTCCGGGACGTGCCTCAGGACGGGTCGACCGGCGGTCCACTCCATCGCCTGATGATGTCCACGTGGATGCCGAACTGATCCAGGGTCTTGACGACGGTGTGGTCGATCAGGTCGTCGATGGTCTGCGGGTCATGGTAGAAACCCGGCACCGGCGGGAGGATGACGCCGCCGGCATTCGTCACATCGGTCATCATCCGCAGATGCCCGGCGTGCAGGGGTGTCTCACGCACCAGCATCACGAGCCGCCGTCGCTCCTTGAGGCAGACATCGGCGGCCCGGACGATGAGATTGTCGTTGAGCGAGTTGGCGACCGCGGCCATCGTCTTGATCGAGCAGGGCGCGATGACCATGCCATCGGTCACGAAGGTGCCGCTCGCGATCGATGCGGCGAGATTGCGCTCGTCGTGGACCACATGGGCGAGCTCGGCGACCTCGGCGGGGTCGCGCCCCATCTCGATCTCGATGGTGGCCCTGGCCCCTTTGGACATCACGAGATGGACCTCGTGATCGGTGTGGGCCCGCAGCACCTCCATCAGGCGCACGCCGTAGTGCGGGCCGCTCGAGCCGCTCAGACCGACGACGATCCTGCGCGGTGAGTCCGGTGCGGTCATGTTCTTCCTCCTTGGACGATGGCCGCGCGCAGCTCCCGCCAACGCGCCGTGGTGGCCTCGGGTTCGGTCAGTTGGAAGGTCACGCCGGACTCCAGCACCGCATAGGGCGCTCGGTCGGAGGTGACCCGGGTGATCGTGGCATCGAATCTGCGTAAGGTGCCGCTGAGCGGCGTGACGACGGTGCCGGCATCGGCGATCTCCGCGAAGAGACACCAGCTCGTGCCCTCGTCGACGAGCGCCAGCGTGGCCCGGGGCCGCTCGGCGAGGTTGCGGGCCGCCGTCGATGTCGGCCAGACCGCGAGGGCCAGCCGCTCGTCGTCCACGGCGACGACCTCCCCGCAGCTCAGCATCGCCTGATGCGGATAGTCGTCGGAGGAGATCGTCAGCAACAGGATGGTCAGCCCCTCACAGAGGGGGGCATGGGGGCCGAGCACGTCGCCCAGCCGGTCCGGCAGCCGCGGCTCCCGCTCGGTGCTCATGCCGCCACCGCCTGAGAAAAAGCAGCATAGGCGATGACCGGCATGAGATACCCCATCGTTCGCTCGCTCCGCTCGCTCACAGCGAGGCCCGAGCCGTCGACGGCCACATCCCCAGCCAGTCGCGTAGGCGGCCGTGTGCCACCAACGGCTGGTGCTGAAGGGCCGTCGTGGTGCCAGAGCCCGTCAGGAGCATGACCGTCCGCAGCTCCGCGGTGAATTCCTCGATCCAGGTGTCGAGCTGCTGCTCGCCCTCCACCGCGGCCGCGAGGAGCGGCCGGGCCACCCCGGCGGCGGTCGCCCCGAGGGCGATCGCCTTCGCGGCGTCGAGCCCGCCGCGCACCCCGCCCGTGGCGATGACCGGCAGACCGACCGGTGCCGTGGCCGCCACCGTCGCCGCCGTGGGAATCCCCCACTCCCCCAGCGCCATGCCGAGGGCATAGGACGCATGGTCGCCCTGCTGACGAGCGCGCAGGCGTTCGACGATCGCGAAACTCGTCCCTCCGGCTCCGCCCACGTCGAGGGCGGCGACCCCGAGATCCCGCAGCCGCTCGGCGGTGCGCCGCGACATGCCGGCCCCGGTCTCCTTGACGACGATCGGCACCTCCAAGGCCGAGGCGACCGCGCCGATCGCCTCGGCGCACCCCTTGGTGTGGGCATCGCCCTCGGGTTGCACCGATTCCTCGAGGAAGTTGAGGTGGATGGCTAGGGCGTCGGCGCCCACCATGTCGACGGCCCGTCGCAGGTCGTCGATCGAGAGCGCCGGCGCCTCCCCCTGACCGATCAGCTGCGCGGCGCCGATATTGCCGATGACCGGCGCGGTCGGGGCACACTCGCGCACGATGGCGTAGCTGTCGACGAGCGAGGGATCGGCGAGCGCGGCTCGCTGACTCCCCACTCCCATCGCCAGCCCGTGGCGCTCGGCGGCCCGGGCCAAGGTCGCGTTGACCTCGACCGCGCCGGCGTGGCCGCCGGTCATCGCGGCGATGACCAGCGGCGCACGCAGGCGCCGGCCGAACAGGTCGACACTGAGGTCGACCTCGGCCACGTCGAGTTCGGGCAGCGCCTCATGCACCAGGTCCAGCTCATCCCATCCCGGCCCGGATATGCGCTCGACCTCGGCGTGCAACGCCAGATCCATGTGCTCTGCTTTACGACTCATGACGTGGCCTCCGTCACTCAGCGAGGAGTGTTGCCGAAGAACTGCTCGAGGTCGACATTGCGCCAGACCGCTTCGGGCACGTCGGCCACCTCCTGGAAGGGGAGGCCGACGGGCTTGGTCGCGTCGATGATCCACTTGGCGTTCAACGCGCCGTTCTTCGTGTCGTCCTCGATCGAGTACGCCGTCGGGTCCAGCTCGACGGTGTACGTCTCCGGGATGATGATCACGTCCTTGTCGGCGCGCACCCGGGTGGCGACCGCCCACATCACGCGCATCTCGTCATAGGGGTCGATGTCGTCGTCCACCACGATGCACAGCTTGACGAAGGGGTCGGCTCCCAGCGCCGTCAGTGCCGCGTTGCGGGCCTGGCCGTCGTACTCCTTCTTGATGGAGACATAGGCCGCGAACCGGCAGCAGGCCGAGAACGGCAGGGAGACCGCCTGAACGGTGGGCACCACGGCGCGAAGCTTGGACAGGATGCCCGCCTCGCGACCGACCATGCCGATCAGGTTGTGCTCGGGATGGGCATTGAACACGTCCTGGTAGATGGCATCGGAGCGACGGGTGATCGCGGTGATCTCGACGACATTGGCATCGTGCGCAGGACCCATGTACCAGGAGAACTCGCCGAAGGGGCCTTCCCACTCGCGGCGGTTCGGCAGCATCTTGCCCTCGATGACGATCTCGGCGTCCGCCGGGACGTTCATGTTCAAGGTCTCGGCCGGGACCATCCGCATGGCCTCGCCGGCCAGGCCGCCGGCCACGTGGATCTCGTCGTCATCGAGCCCGCCGCGGAACTGCGAGGCCATGTACATGGTCGGGTAGTGACCGATGACGATGGCGATCTCCAGCGGCTCGTCGCGCTGCTCCATCTTGTTGTGCAGGTGCCAGATGTGGGAGTACTGGCCGGGGTCGAGGCGCATCTCATTGGGGCCGATGATCTGGATCCGGTAGATGCCGGCGTTGTAGACACCGGTGTCGGGGTCCTTGACCATCGTGACGCCCGAGGAGATGTACTCGCCGTGCTCGCCGCCGTCACCCTCGCAGTGCACGATATTGGCGATCGTGGTGACGTCGATGTCGTCACCGGTCTGGATGACCTCCTTGACCGGGCCCGTCTCGACGATCTCCGGCGGGATCTGCTGACCCTGCTTCTGCTCGTAGGCGGCCGTCAGGCCATCGTTGTCGGTGTCGAACAGCAACGCGAGGCGCTCACGGCTACCGAGAGCGTTGCCGAGCACCCGCAGGTCGTTGCCCTTGACGTTGTCGAACATGACCATCGGGAAGCGGCCCTCGTCCTGCAGCTTGCGCAGCACGCCGGTGAGCTCGTACTCGGGGTCGACTTCGTGCTCCGTCCTCAGATAGGACGACGGGTGGTACTTCTCCACCTGCTCGATGAAAGTCCTCAGATCTTTGGGCATATCCTGCTCCTCGTTGGTAATGACTGACCGTCGGTCATTACACTGTATTCACTATTCACTTGATGCACAACCGGGTGGGCGCGAGGAAAACCCGCTGCGCCTGCGACACTGGCAGGATGCCGCCGGACGATGATCGTGTCCGGCGGAGGAGGAATGAGGACGACCCATGACCATGACCCGCACGAGCCGGACCCGATCGGCCGACAGCCGGCGCGCGAGCATCCTCGACGCGACCCAACGGCTCATCTCCGATCGCGGCGCCGCCGAGCTGACGGTCGAGGACATCACCTCCGCGGCGGGGATCGCGAAGGGGACCTTCTACCTCTACTTCAAGACCAAGCACGACGTCCTCGCGGCGCTGCGCGACCGGCTGACCGCCGAGATCCTCGCCGACCACGAGGCGCGACTCGAGGAGCTGCCCGCCACCGACCATGCCGGCCGGCTGACGAACTGGCTCGAACAGGCGGTCCAGGGCAGGGTCGGACGCGCCAACCTGCACGACGCGCTGTTCCACGAGGGGCCAGGCAGCCACGGGGACGGACAGGACGCCGACAGCCACATCGCGATGCTGGCGCTCCTGATCGCCGAGGGAGCCGAGGCGGGAGACTTCGACGTCGAGGATCCCGAACTGCTCGCCGCCCTGCTCTACCACGCCATGCACGGCGCGGCGCACCGCGTGATCCACCGCCCGGACGACGAGGTCGACACCCTCGTCCACGCCGTACAGGAGCTGGCGCTGCGCGCCGTGCTCCCCCGCGACGCCCCGCGAGACCAGCCCTAGACGGGGCTCACGCCTCGCGGCCGTGCACCGGCCTGGCGTTCTCCGGCGGTGTTCCGGCCTCGTCGACGGTGTGGCCGCTGCAGGCCGTCTTGGTGACACTGGCCCGCTCGATACGCGACACGGTGAACCATCGCATCGCGTCGCGCAGCCGGCACCATCCGACGAGGTACCACTGGTCGCTCGTGGAGGCGAACAGCACGGGCTCGACCTCGCGGGTCGTCGTGATGCCCCCTCGCGAGATGTAGCGAAGGCGGATCACCCGCTGCTCGGCCATCGCCTCCTCCAAGGCCGAGCGGATGACGCGCGAAGAAAAGGGAGGCGCGTCGACCCAGACGCGGTGGGCCAACTCGTCGGCACGCGCTCGGGTCCGGGGATCGAGGACATCCATGATCTTGCGGATGCCCGCCGTCGCCAGATCCGCGAAGGGAGCATCGGATGCGGCCGACACGGCCGCCATGAGCGCCACGGCCTGCCCCGGAGAGAGGCTGACCGGCGGCAGGGACGCGCTCGTCGCCAGTCCGTATCCACCGCCCGGGCCGGGGCGGGACCAGATCGGCAAGCCGCTGGCCTCCAGCGCGTCCAGATCTCGCTTGACGGTGCGCACGGAGACCTCGAAGTCCCTCGCCAGCCGTTCGGCGGAGACTCCCCGCGCGCCGCTGCGTCGCAGCGTCTCGGAGAGGGCATGGAGCCGTTCGGCTCGCTTCACAGGTCGGTTCCCGGCGATTTCACGACATAAATGGTGACACACTCGTGTCCATCGACCCCGTGAGAGTGGGGACATGACCACCGATACGAACAGCCCGATCATCGTTCTCGTCGCCGGCCACTGGCTGGGCGCCTGGGCATGGGACGACGTCCTCGAACATCTGGAGACCGACCGCGCGCGTGCGGTCGCCGTCACGCTGCCCGGCCTCGACGGCGACGATCCCGCGCGTTCGACCAGGACCCTCGACGACCAAGCCGAGGCGATCGACGACCTTCTCACTCGACTCGATGTCTCCGAGGAGCAGCCTGCGACGCTCGTCGCTCACAGCGGGGCGAACGCTCCCGTCAGCATGGCCCTCGATCGCCATCCCGAGCTCGTGCACCGGGTGGTGTGGGTCGACTCCGGCCCGATGGCGAACAGGAGCGCCTTCGCCCCGGGCTTCCCCGAGGAGGAGCTTCCGCTGCCACCCTTCGAGGTCCTCGCACAGCAGGCGAGCCTCGACGGCCTGAGCACCGATGTCCTCGAGCGGTTCCGCTCCAGGGCCGTACCCGAGCCCGGCCCCGTGCTCCGCCAGCCGGTCGAGCTCGCCAATGACGCCCGCACCGCGGTCCCGACGACCCTGGTGTGCTGCTCGATCCCGAGCTCGCAGGTGCTGGATATGGCCCGAGAAGGGCATCCCCTGTTCGCCGAGGTCGCGAACCTCGAGACCCTCGACGTCGTCGACCTCCCGACCGGCCACTGGCCGATGTGGAGCCGCGCACGCGACCTCGCCGAGGTCATCCGGTCAGCGGCATCGCGAACCAGCTGAACCGCACAGAGAACCCCGAAGGGGGCCAGCCGTTTCCGGCGGCCCCCTTCCGTCGCCGAGGCGGTTCCAGGTCTCTACGGCAGCTCGCCGGCCGGTTCCTCCGGGCCGATATCGCTGCTCCACCCCACATTGCTGGGGTCCAGGAAGGGAGCGAGGTCGCCGTGTTCCAGCCAGGTGAGGGTCGCGAGCTCCAGCGGATCGAGGAAGATCACCCGTCCGTTCTGCCGGTTCTCCACCCTGAGCCGCGGCCCATTGGCCGTCAGATCGCGGGACACCCGCACGGAGGCGAACTCGCTGGTGAGCTCCACGTCCTCGTATCCCTCGTCGACCTGTTCCTGTGCCATGGTCATGATGCTAAGCCGTCCTCTTCACTCGTTGCGGTCCCCGCCTCGGCGAGGAGGCCCAGCACGCGACTCGGCGTCAGGGGACACTGCCGGACCACGACCCCGAGATCGCCCAGGGCGTCCTCGACCGCATTGGCGATCGCCGCCGGCGGGCCGATCGCTCCTCCTTCACCGAGGCCCTTCACGCCCAGGCCGTTCAACGAGCTCGGCGTGTCGACATGAGCGATGCGCACATCGACCGGCGCCTCGCTCGCCGTGGGGATCAGATAGTCCAGGAAGCTGCCCGTGGTGAGCTGCCCCTGGTCGTCGTAGGCCAGCTCCTCGTAGAGCGCGCCGCCGATCCCCTGCATGACCCCGCCGAGGATCTGACCCTCGACGACGATCGGGTTGACGATGCGCCCGCAGTCGTGGGCGATCACGAAGCGGCGAAGATCGATCGCCCCCGTGACGGTGTCCACCTCGACCACGGCCACGTGCACGCCGGCGGCATAGGTGACCGGCCCCGGCACGTGTGCCGACTCCACGTGCATCCGCGGGCCGAGACCGGACGGACGGCGCGGATGGAAGGGTGACAGCAGCGCGAGCACCTCGCCCACTCCGGCACGATGATCCGTGCCCCGCACCGTCACCTCCCCGCGATCGAGTTCGAGATCCGCAGGGTCGGCCTCCAGCAGGTGGCCGGCCAGCTCCAGGATCTGGCCGCGCAGCTCGCGGCCCGCCCGGGCCGCGGCATTGCCGGCGACGACCAGGCTCCGGCTCGCGATGGTGCCGAAGCCCGTCGCGATCGCCGCCGTGTCGCCGCCGACGACCTCGACGGAGGAGATGTCCACGCCGATCGCGTCGGCGGCGATCTGGGCGAAGGTGGTCCGGTGTGACTGCCCCTGCGAGGCCGCACCGGTCGCCACGCGGATGACGCCGTCCGGGCCCGCGCTCACGGCCGCCGCCTCGAAGGGACCGACGCCGGTGCCTTCGATATAGGCCGCGTAGCCGATCCCGACCCGGCGGCGATCGGTCTGTCGCGAGCGCGCCTCGTCCTCGTCGACGAGAGCCCTCGCCTGGGCCAGCAGCTCCGGATAGTCGCCGGAGTCGTAGACCTGCGGATGTCCGTCGCGATAGATCAACCCGGTCGTATAGGGCATCTGCTCGGGGCCGATGAGATTGCGGCGCCGCAGCTCCGCCGGATCGAGGTCGAGGCCGCGGGCCAGGCGGTCCATCGCCCGTTCCATCGCGAACACCGCTTCGGGGCGCCCTGCCCCGCGATAGGGAGCGACCACGCCGGTGTTGGTCACCACCGCGCGCAGAGAGATCTCCGCATTCGGCACCACATAGGGGCCGAGCAGGTGGGCGATCGAGTTGTACGGCACCACCAGTCCGAGCGTGTGGAACGCCCCGCAGTTGTGCACGATGCGATCGCGCACGCCCAGCAGCCGGCCGTCCGCGTCTGCCGCGAGCTGGATGTGATGCACCTGTTCGCGACCGTGGGTCGTGGCGGCCAGGTGCTCGCTGCGGTCCTCGATCCACTTGACACCGTGCCGGAGCCGCCGGGCGGCGAAGGGCACCAGCAGGTCCTCGGGGTAGATCGACCCCTTCACGCCGAAACCGCCGCCCACGTCGGGTGCCAGGCAGCGGATCTTGTCCGCCGGATGGTCGAGGGCGCCGGCCAGGAAGTCACGCAGCTGGTGCGGGACCTGGGTCGACGCACGTACCGTGAGCGCGTCGTCCGGGTCGATCGTCGCGAGGACCCCGCGGGTCTCGATGGGCGAGCCGATATAGCGATGCGAGCGGAAGGTCTCCTCGACCACGACGGTCGCCCGCTCGAAGGCGTCCGCGACATCGCCGACGCCGACGTCGACCGACATCGCGATGTTGTCGTCCCAGTCGGGCTCCACCAGCACATCGGTCCTCGCCGCCGCCTCCTCCGGATCGATCAGGGCCGGCAGCGGGGTCAGCTCGACGTCGATGACTTCCAGCGCGTCCTCGGCCTCGTAGCGGCTGTGGGCGATCACCATGACGTACGGCTGTCCGACATAGGTGAGCCGATCGGCCGGCAGGGCGGGCATCGGATGCACGCGTGACGCGACGGAGCCGGTCCGCGTGATCGACTCGGGAATGATCCGCGCGATACCGAAGACCATCGGATCGAGATGCTCGGCGAGATCCCGCCCGTCGTAGACGGCGACCACCCCGGGCATCGCGCGAGCGAAGCCGGTGTCGATGCGATCGATCCGGGCATGCGCCTGCTCGCTGCGCAGGAAGGCCACCTCATAGGCGCCGTCGGCGCTCAGATCGTCGACATAGGATCCCCGCCCGCGCAGCAGCCGGTCGTCCTCGACCCGCGGCAGCGCCTGCCCGATGTAACCCTGCTCAGTCGAGGTCGCCATCGGACGTCACCTCCCCGGCGGCACCCGCCTGGTCGCGGGCCGCGTGCGCGGCCTCCACGATTCCCCGGTACCCGGTGCACCGGCACAGGTGACCCGAGAGGGCGTCGAGGAGGTCCTCGTCGCTCACGGCCGGATCCTGCTCGAGCGTCGCGACGGTCGACATCACGAAACCGGGTGTGCAGAAGCCGCATTGCAGACCGTGGGCCTCGGCGAAGGCCCGCTGAACCGGATGCAGCTCGGTGTCCGAGGGCGCCAGTCCCTCGATCGTGCGGACCCGCGCTCCGTCGGCCTGGGCCGCGAAGATCAGGCAGGAGCGTTGCGCGAGACCGTCGACCAGCACGGTGCATGCCCCGCAGACCCCGTGCTCGCACCCGACATGGGTGCCGGTGAGCCGCAATCGGTGCCGCAGGAAATCGCTCAACAGCAACCGGGGCTCGACCTCGGCCGAGACCCGTTCTCCGTTGACGTCGAGTTCCACCACGATCCCGCCATGGGCCGTCTCATGCCGACTGGTCATTGTTCCTCCACACCGACTGGACGGCTTCGACCGCCAACTCGCCCGCGACCTGGCGGCGGTAGGCCGCGCTGGCGCGGTTGTCGTCCATCGGGTCGATCATGTTCTGCACCTCGTTCACGATCTGCGCCGGATCCGCCGGCTGCTCGTCGATCAGCCGGCGGCAGATCTCGGGAAAGGCACGGGCCTTGTCCGCCACGCCGAGCAGGACCAGCCGCAGACCCTCGAGGGCGCCGGACGGGGCGCGCCGGGCCACCGCGGCGGCGCCGACCAGGGCGAAGTCACCGTGCTTGCGGGCGACCTCGGTGAAGCGGTGCCGCTCCCCCGGGCTCCCGGCCGGGAAGCGCACCTCGGTGACCAGCTCGCCCGGGCGCAACGAGGTCTCGTAGTAGGAGACGAAGAAGTCCTCGGCCGCCACCTCGCGCCGGCCGTCGGCGCCCTCGACCACCAGCCGGGCACCGAGGGCGAGGGCGACCGCGGGCAGTTCCGCGGACGGATCGTGATGGGCGAGGCTGCCGCAGACGGTGCCGCGGTGACGGATCTGCGGATGTCCCACCTGGCGCAGCGCCTGGGTCAACAGCGGCCAGTGCCGTGCGACCCGCGGGTCGGCCAGTACCCGTGACTGGGTGGCACCGGCGCCGATGACCAGCTCACCGGAGTCGTCGACCTCCACCCGGTGGAGTTGCTCGACGCGCCGCAGGTCGACCAGGGATGCCGGGCTCGCGATCCGGAAGTTCATGAGCGGGACCAGGGACTGCCCGCCGGCGATGACCCGTGCATCGGGCTCGGCCAGCAGCCCGATGACCTCGGTCAGCTCCTCGGGCGCGTGATAGTCGAACCGGGCCGGCTTCATCGCCCGGCTCCCTCCGCCTGCGGCGCGGGCTGGGCCAGCAGCTGCCGGCGCAGCTGCACCATCGCCTTCGGCACGCCATAGGTCAGGCCGCCGACGAGCCGGTCGCCGAGATAGCTGGCCGAGGCGAAGCGCATCTCGGCGTGCAGGCCTTCGATCAGCTCGCGGCGGTCGCCCGCCCACGGCAGTCCCACGGCCTGCAACCGCCGGCCGCAGTGATCGGACCAGAAGCTGGGGACCGCGACATAGGCCGCTGCGGCCTGAGGGCCGTGCAGGAGTCGGCGGGCCGCGGCGACCCCCTGCTCGACCGCATTCGACCAGTGCTCGATCCGCAGCAGCCGGTCGCTGAACATCCCGTGGGGCCAGCGGGCCACGTCTCCCGCGGCCACCACGGTGTCGATCGGCTGCCCGTCCACGAGCACGGCACAGGTCTCGTCGCACAGCACGCCGTCGCTCAGGTCGAGTCCGCTGCCGGACAGCCATTCCACATTGGGCAGGCTGCCGATCGCGACGAGGGCGACGTCATAGTCGACGGTCGAGCCGTCGTCGAGTCGCGCCGCACCGGGCCGGTTCTCGACGATCGTGCGGCCGATCAGGCGGCGTACGCCCAGTTCGTCGAGGAGGTTGTCGCAGACGCCCGAGACATCCTCGCCCGCGATCGCCAGGGGCGGATCGAGGCTCACCATCGTCACCTCGCAGCCGAGCCCGGTCGCCGAGCTGGCCACCTCGACGCCGATGAAGCCGGCGCCGACGATGAGCAGGCGGACACCGGGGCGCAGGGCGGCCCGCAGGGCGATCGCGTCGTCGATGGTCCGCAGCTGGTGGCAGGTCTCCTGGTCCACGGTGAATCCGGGCAGGGGGCGAGGCCGGACGCCGGTGGCGATCGCCAGTCCGTCATAGGACAGCGGTTCGTCGCCGACGACGACCTGTTGCGCACCGATGTCCAGCGAGGTGGCCTTCTCGCCCAGCCGCCAGGTGATCGCGAGATCGTCCGCGACGGGCAGGTCCAGATCCGTGTCCTGTTTGGCCCCGGAGAGGATCTCCTTGGACAGCGGCGGCCGGTCATAGGGGCGATGCCTCTCCTCGCCCACCACGATCAGCTCGCCGGTGAATCCGTCACCGCGGAGGGTGCGGACGATACTCATCCCGGCGAGCGAGGCCCCGACCACGACGATGCGCTTCATATGACTACTCCCAGCATGTGAAATACTGTATTCAGTTGACAGATTCCTGGCAACCCTCACCGCTCGCTCGCAGACGCTCGGGCAGATCATCGCCCCCGCGGGTGCGGCGCAGGCCCCGCACCCCCAGCCCGCCATCGCTCTCGATCACGGTGCCGGTCATCGCCGAAGCCTGAGATCGCGAGCCCGCGAGCACATAGGCGGCGGCGTGATCGGCCGGCTCGGCGAAGATCGCCAGCGGGGTCGTGCTCGCCACCGCCGACGCCTTGTCCGATGGATCGATGTGGGCCGGCGTCCGCGGGCCCTTGGCGGCCTCGCCGAGCACCTCGGGCCGGGAGATATCGGTGCGGGTCGCCCCCGGAGCCACGGCGTTGACCCGGACATGGGGGGCGAACTCGTGGGCCAGCTGACGCATGGCACCGAGCGCGGCATGCTTGCTGGCGATATAGAGGACACCTCCCCCGTCGGGCCAGAACGAGGAGTTCGACAAGGTCACCACGATCGAGCCCCGGGTCCGGACCAGCTCGGGCAGCGCCGCCTTGGCTCCCACGATCAGTGCCTTGACGTTGATGTCCATGACCTGGGCGAAAGCGGCGTCGATCGTCGACGGATCCAGATCGGCCACCTCGGCGAAGCCGTCGCCCACGCCCGCATTGGCGACGAGGACGTCCAGCCGGCCGTAGACCTCGACGGCGGTGCGGACCGCCGCCCGGTTCTGCTCGAAATCGCGGACATCGGTGATCACCGTGGCGACGCTGTCACCGTGGCGGTCCTTCACCTCGGCGAGCCCCTCGGGGCTGATGTCCGCGACGACGACTCTCGCCCCCTCCTCCACGTAACGATCGACCACCGCGCGGCCGATACCGGAGGCACCGCCGGTCACCAGGGCGACATCGCCCTCGAGCCACCTCACGCGCTCACCCGAGGAGACGGGTCATCGACGCGCGCGGATCGCCCAGGCGGGTGTGCACGACCTTGTGCTCCAGATAGCTCAACAACTCGTCCTGGGACTCCTCGCGACCGAGCGCACTGTTCTTGGTCCCGCCGAAGGGGGTGCCGAAGTAGTGGCGCGTCGAGTCGTTGACCCAGACATAGCCGGCGTCCAGGGCGTCGGCGGTCCGGTGCGCCAGCGCGAGGTCATTGGTCCAGACGCTCGCCGTCAGGCCGAGCTCCAGGCCATTGGCCTCGGCGAGCATGTCGTCATAGGAGTCCCAGCGGAAGACCGACATCACCGGCCCGAAGATCTCCTCGCGGCCGATCCTCATCTGCGGCGTGACGTCCGCGAACAGCGCGGGATTGACGAAATTGCCGCCCGCGGGCAGGCCAGCGGGGCGATCGCCGCCGTGCACGAGCGTGGCCCCCTCGGCGATACCGGACTCGATGTAGCCGGCGACACGGTCGCGGTGCACCGCGCTGACCACAGGGCCGACATCGGTCTGTTCGTCGTAGGCGATCCCGACCCGGTACTCGGCGAGCCGTGCCGCCATCCGCTGGACGAACTCGTCGTAGATCTTGCCGTGCACCATGATCCGCGAGTTGGAACCACAGGACTGTCCCTGGCACACGTCCAGGTTCATCCCGTAGATCGCCCCCTCGACGGCGAGGTCGATGTCGACATCGGGGAACACGACCATCGCGTTCTTGCCGCCGAGCTCGAGGGAGAGGTGCTTGACCATGCCCGACTCGGCCGCACGGCGCTGGATGAGGAGACCAGTGGGCACCGATCCGGTGAATGCCAGCCGCTTGATCGCCCGGTGGGTGACGATCGTGTCGCCGGCCTCGGCGCCACCGGTCACGATGTTGACGACGCCCGCCGGGAAGGCCTCGGCGAAGAGCTCGGCCAGCGCCAGCGTCGACAACGAGGTCTCGTCGGAGGGCTTCATCACCAGGGTGTTGCCGGTGATCAGCGACGGCAGCGGACGCGTGATCGCGAACATCGCCGGATGGTTGAACGCGGTGATCCGTCCCACGACGCCGTAGGGCCGATGCGCGGAGTAGTGCAGGTTGCCCGGGCTTGCCGGGTAGACATCGCCGGTCATGGACCGCGCGAAGGCGGGCCAGCCCTCCAGATAGGCCTGGCAGATGTCGATATCGGTGCGCATCGCGGTCACCGGGTTGCCGCAGTCGATCGCGTCGAGCATCGCCAGCTGCTCGCGGTTCTCGCGCACGAGCTCGCCGAATCGCTCGAAACAGCGCGAGCGGCCCGCGACCCCGAGGGCCTCCCAGGCCGGCTGCGCCTCCTCCGCGGCGGCGACCGCGGCATCGACATCGGCGGCCGATGCCTGCGGAATCGTGGTGATCTGCGCGCCGGTGGACGGGTCGTGGACCTCGCGTACCGGCCGGTCCTCACTGCCGATGAACTTTCCGCCGATCAGCATCGCGAACTCGCGTCCGTCGATGTGGCGGGTGATCGCGTCGGCGACATCAACCTCGGTCATGGGTGGCCTCTCTCTAGAATCCTGGGGTTACTACGTCGATCAACGCGGGCTTGCCCGAACGCACGACCTCGACGGCCGCGGCGAGCTGCTCGGCCAGCGACTCCGGGTCGGTGATCGGGCCGACCCCCCAGACGCCGAACGAGCGCGCCATCGCCGCGAGGTCCACGGCGGGGTCCGCGAGACCGGCACCCGCGTAGCGCCGGTCCTCCTGATGGCCGCGGGCCTCGCCGATCTTCATCGCGTGCTCGACCGTGTTGCCGTACTGCCGGTTGTTGTTGACGACGATGAGGACCGGCAGCGACTTGTTGGCGGCGGTCCACAGCGCCTGGGGCAGGAAGAGCAGATCGCCGTCGGCCTGCACGTCGACCGTGATGGTGCCCTCGGGCTGCGCGAGCGCGACCCCCAAGGCGCCGCCGACCCCGTAGCCGAGTCCACCGCCGGCGCCCCAGCCGGCGTACTGGCGTGGGCGGTCGAGGGGCAGATAGCGGTGCTCCAGCCGGCCGTTGGTGCCGCCGCCGAGCACGAAGTCGGTGCCCGCCAGCGCGTCGGCGAGCTCGATCAGCAGTCGTTCGAGCGGGACGCATCCGTCGGCGGTCGCCGACCGGGCGGCCCGCTGGGCCTCCTCGCGCGTCCTCGTCGTGAGGGCGGTCGTCCGCGCGATCCGCTCGTCCACCGCCACGGCGGCCAGCGGCTCGTCCTCGAAGGTGCGGAGCAGGCCGGACACCACATGGTCGGCCGATGCGGTGATCTGGCGGTCGGCCGGCACCATCGCCTGATAGTCGTGGGCCCACGCGCGCAGTTTCAGGTTCGCCAGCGACACGTTGACGACCGAGAGTCCCGCGTCCCCGTAGCGCGCTCGCAACCGGCTGTCGATGTCCTCGACGTCGAGGGCGAGGACGACATCGGCCTCGTCCAGCACGTCCTCGACGTGCGTGGCGGCCAGCGGATGCGTCGTCGGGAAGGCGTGCCGCACACCGGTGTCCACCACCGGGGCGCCGAGCGTCTCGGCGAGGGTCACGAGATCGGCGAAGGCCTCGGGCGACTCTCCGGCGTAGCCCGCCAGAATGACGGGCCGCCGGGCCGCACGCAGCTGCTCGGCGATCCACCGCAGATCCTCCGGCGAGGGGGCGGGGCTGCTCGGTATCGGATATCGGCCGACCCCACCGACCGACAGGTCCTCGGGCAGCGGATCCTCTTGGAGATCGACGTCATAGCAGAGATAGACCGGGCCGGTCGGCGCGCTGCGGGTCGCGGCGATCGCTCGGGCGAAGGACTCCTCGACGCTGTGGATGTCATGGGGTTCGTCGTCCCACTTGACGAAGTCGCGCACGAGATTGGCCTGCACGGAGGCCGTGTGGATCCAGTCGATCCATGGGCGGCGATGGGGTGTCGACTTCGGCCCGGTGCCTCCGAGCAGCAGCATCGGCACCCGGTCGCACCAGGCGTTGTAGATCGCCATGCTGGCGTTCTGGAGGCCGACGACATTGTGCAGCAGGACCGCCATCGGCCGGCCGGCCGCCTTGGCATAGCCCTGTGCCATGCTCACGGCGATCATCTCGTGCAGGCACAGCGTGATCTCCGGTGCCTCGCTCGTATGCACGAGGGAGTCGTGGATCCCCCGAAAGCTCGCGCCAGGATTGAAGGCGACGTGGTCGATCCCCGATTCCATCAGGAGATCGACGACGAGATCAGAGCCGTGGCGCGCGGCCGGGCGATCGGGCACGGTGGACGCTCCTTCGCGTCGAGGGCAATTGGCGACAGTATACACTTATCGCGTGGTCGTGCGCCACCCTCATCTCAGCGGCACGAACGGCACCGCCGAGATCACGCCTAGTTGCCTTGGCCCTCTTGGATCATGCGTCCGGCCGCCACCACCGCATCGCAGCTGTGCATGACGTGCTGCTCGGACGCCGTGCGCGCACCCGCGGCGTCACCGGCCTCGACCAGCTCCAGGATCCGGTCGTGTTCCGAGCAGGCGTCGACCGGCCGATGCACGGCGCCGCCCTTGGACCAGAGCCGGCTGTACCGCTGGGAACGCAGCCGCAGGGGCTCCAGCAGAGCCAGCGCCTCCTCCGAGCTCGCGGCATTGAAGAGCAGCTGATGGAACTCCTGGTTGAGCTCCAGCCAGGCGGCGTGATCGGTCTCCCGGCGCAACCGCTCGTTGACCTCGCGCGCCGCGGCGATGGTCTCCGTCTGGACGTGCGGCACGGCCCGCTCCATCAGCCACCCCTCGATCAGCGCCCGCAAGGAGAAGACCTCGGCCAGGCGCGCGGGATCGGTCGCCCGCACGAAGGAGAGCCGGTGGGCGTGGGACTCGATCAGCCCCTCAGCCTGAAGCTGTCGCAGCGCCTCGCGCACCGGGACGCGGGAAACGCCGAAGTGGGTGGCGAGCTCCACCTGATTGAGTTCCGCGCCGTCCGCGAGCTGGCCCTCGTTGATCGCCCGGCGCAGTGCGTCGGCGATGTAGTCAGCCGTGATCCGCCGATCCGTCAGCGTTCTCTGGACGGCGATCGCCGCGAGGGGATGTGTTTCTGGCATGTAAACAGAATACATAGAAACAGCGTCTCGTCCATATCACAGCGCCCCGTGGTGGGTGAGAGCCAGGTCTCAGAGGGTCCGCCAGCAAGCAGGGCATCTCGGTGATCGAGTAGCTCGCGAGGAACGAGCGACGATGGAGCCGTGACACCAGGGGCGTAGCCGTCACAGAGCCAGATCACCCCACCCCACGTGGCCTCGATACGCGTCGGCCGTGAACGGCCTTTGGCTACTCGACCACCGACCATCCGGTGATCGAGTAGGCACCGCGAGCGCAGCGAGCAGGCGACGATGGAGCCGCGACACCAGGGGCGTAGCCGTCACGGAGCGAGATCACCCCGTCCCACGTGGCCTCGATACGCGTCGGCCGTGAACGGCCTTTGGCTACTCGACCACCGACCATCCGGTGATCGAGTAGGCACCGCGAGCGCAGCGAGCAGGTGCCGATGGAGCCGTGACACCAGGGGCGTAGCCGTCACGGAGCGAGATCACCTACCGGCGCGACCTCAGTCCAGGAAGGACTGCGGCGGCAGCGGACCCCAGGTGTTCAGCGTCTTGGTCATCCGGTCCCCCGGCTCCCAGCCGATCGGCTCGGCCTCGGGGTCGACGATGTGCACCATGTCGGCGAACAGTTCCAGGCGAAGCCCCGACGAGGGGTCCCGCACGTAGACGAAGAGGCTCCGGCCCGGCCGATGCCGGCCCGGGCCGTACTCGATCTTGTACCCCCGGTCGTCCAGGTGATCGAGGATCGGCTGATAGGAGTGCCAGCCGGCGACCTCCATGCCGAGGTGATGCACCGATCGCGGCCCGCCGGGCCGCAGCGCCACATTGTGGTGCTCGGTATCCGTACGCATCCAGAACAGGTTCTCGCCGATGTACTCCGAGAGCCGCAGTCCGATCCGCTCGGTGAAGAACGCCGCGGTGTCGCTCGGCTTCGGCGACATGAGGTTGACATGCCCCATGCGCCTCGGTCGCAGCACCGAGGGCTCGGGGACGTCGACGTGAAGTGTCGCCGCGACCTCGAAGGTCACCCGCACCTCGCTGGCGGGATCGATCACCTCGAGAGCGGAGTCGCTGATCCGCCGCGCGCCCAGGTGTCGCTCCAGCTCCGCCAGATCGACTCCGTCGGGCAGCGCGAAGACCAGCCGCTCCACGCCGAGCTCCGGCCCGGTCACCAGCTGGATAGCTCCCTGGCCGCGGCCCGCGTGGTACTCGCCCGCGCAGCTGGCCATCAGGCTGCCGTCCTTCTCGACGATCGCCATGTGCAGTCCGGACGCGAGGAACTCCGCGGTCGCCTCAGGATCGGGCACCGCGACGACCATGCGTTCGACCCAGCCGCGGGCCGGTGACCGCTCAGGCGTCGATGGCGACGTACTGGAGATCGAGGTAGTCATTGATTCCTTCCCTTCCGCCCTCTCGGCCGAGACCCGACTGCTTGATCCCGCCGAACGGGGCAGCCGCATTGGACACGAGTGCCCGGTTGAGCGCCACCATCCCCACGTCGAGGCGTTCGGCGGTGCGCAACGCCTTCTCGGTGTTACCCGAGTACAGATAGGCGACCAGACCGTACTCGGTGTCATTGGCGACCGCGACCGCCTCATCGAGATCGTCGAAACAGGTCACGCCCGCGACCGGCCCGAAGATCTCGTCGGCGAACATCCTCGACCCCGGTGACACATCGGTCAACACCGTCGGCTCGAAGAAGGTCCCCGGGCCCGGCAACGGACTGCCGCCCGTCAGCAGGCGCGCCCCGTGATCGACCGCGTCCCGCACCAGCCCCGCGAGCTTGTCACATGCCGCCCCGTCGATCATCGGCCCGACCTGCGACAGCGGGTCCAGACCATGTCCGACGGTGAGGTCGCGCATCCGTTCGGCCAGCCGGCGGCCGAACTCGTCGGCCACCCGCCGGTGCACGAGGAAGCGGTTCGCCGCGGTGCAGGCCTGGCCCATATTGCGCATCTTGGCGATCATCGCCCCCTCGACCGCACGGTCCAGGTCCGCATCCTCGTCGACGATGAAGGGCGCATTGCCGCCGAGCTCCATCGAGGGGCGGACCACCTGCGGGCCGCACTGGGCGATGAGGAGGCGGCCCACCGCGGTGGATCCGGTGAACGAGACCTTGCGGATCCGGCCGTCGGCGAGCAGGGCACCGCACACGGCCGGCGCGTCCATCGTGGTGACCACGTTGAGCACGCCCGCGGGCAATCCCGCGTCGAGGAGGAGCTGCGCGAACCGCAACGAGGTGAGCGGCGTCTGAGGCGCAGGCTTGAGGATGGCCGTACATCCCGCGGCGAGGGCCGCCGCGACCTTGCGGGTCGCCATGGCCAGCGGGAAGTTCCACGGCGTGATCAGCAGACAGGGACCGATGGGACGGCGGGAGACCAGAATCCGCGAACCGCCATCCGGCGATCGCCGGTAGTCGCCCTCGGGGCGCGAGACCTCCTCGGCGTACCAGCGCAGGAACTCCGCGCCGTAGTCGACCTCGCCACGCGCCTCCTCCAGCGGCTTGCCCATCTCCGTGGCGATCAGCCGGGCGAACTCCTCGCGCCGTGCGGTGAGCGCGTCGAAGGCACGTCGCAGTAACTCGGCCCGCTCGCGGAAGGTCGTGGCCGCCCAGCCCGGTGCCGCGTCGACGATCGAGTCGAGCGCGCGCAGTCCGTGCGCGACGGAGGCGTCCGCGACCCGCGCGATCGGCTTCTCGGTCGCCGGGTCGACGACGGGGAAGGTCTCGTCCACCCGCTCCCATCGTCCGTCGATCAGCAGGCCGCTCGGCAGACCCGCGCTCACCTCGTCCACCGTCGTCGGCGCGGTCATGCGCTGCCCCTCAAAGTCGTCTTCATCATGCCTTTCAGCTCGGTGATCTCGCCGATCTCGCGGCCGAGGCCCTGTTCACGGGCGCTGTCGATGAGCACGGCCCCCAGCGCGAGGTCCTGTGCGGCGGTGCCGACCGACTTGAAGACCAGCAGATCGCGGCCGGCACCGCCGTTGAGGCTGTCGTGCGACCACTGCGCCATCGAGATCAACGACTCGGCGCCGATCATCCCCGCGTGGACCGCGGCGACCACGTCCCCGGACTCGGCCATGACCTGAACCGGGTCGTCGACGACCACCGCGCGGGCACGGCCGAAGGTGGTCACGTCCAGCTCCCGCAGGTCCGGCCTCGTCGAGCCGATCGACAGGACGACTCCGCCCGGCGCGAACACCGAGCCGTCGACCACCGGGGTCGTCGCCTTGGTGCACAGCACGGTCACCGTTGCCGTCGAACAGGCCTCGGACACGTCGTCCACCGCGATCACGTCGATGCCGAGCTCGGCGGTCATCCGCCGCGCGAACTCCGTGCGACGCTCCGCCGACGTGCTGAACACCCTGACCTCGTTCAACGGCCACAGCCGAGTGAAGGCGCGCAGGTGGCTCTCCGCCTCGAAGCCCGTGCCGACGAGCCCGAGCCGCGTCACCTCGCCGGGATGGAGCAGCTGGCCCGCGAGCGCGGTGGTGGCGGCCGTCCGCAGACGCGTCACCTCCGAGGCGTCGAGGGTCGCCAGCAGCTCACCGGTCTCCTGCACGTAGACGAGCAGCAGGTAGCGGTTCCCCACTCCCCTGGACACGGTCATGACCTTGGCGCCCATGTACTCGCCCAGGGCCGCCGGCATCACCCGCAGGAAGCCGGTCGGGACGTTGACGTCGATCCGGGGCGGAAGCTGCTCCTCCCCCGCGCGTTGCGCCTTCAGCGCCATCTCGGCCGCGTCGAAGGCGATCTGCTCATCGCACAGCCGGCCGATGTCGTCGCTGTCCAGGTGGATGGTCATCCGACCCGTCCTTGGTAGAAGCCCTCGTCGTCGGCCGGCAGGTCGAACCCCGAGGCAGCCAGGCCGGCACGCAGGGCCTTCATCTGGCCGGGCTGCAGCCGCATGGTCGGCATCCGCAGCTGACCGCCGTTGAAGCCGTTGAGCCAGCTCAGGTACTTCCACCCCTGGCGGTGGATCAGGCCGGCGCCGGCGAAGGTCGCGTGGAAGGCGCCCTTGGCCTCGCGAGCGGGCTGATAGCTCCAGAAGATCTCCATCGCGTCTTCGTAGCGGTCCGCCAGCAGCGCGTCGATCACCTTGGGGACCCGGTCACCGAAGGACTCGTAGGCGCTGGTGCCCCACCAACGGGTGCCGAGCAACCGCTGCTGTGCCGGGATCAGCATCTCCTGGGGGTACTCGACGAGCAGGTTGTCGCCGCACAGGTCGGCCACCTGGGTCAGGGCGGAGAAGAGAGCGGCGCCGCCGCCCTCGTACTTCAGCGCGGCGGCGGTGTCGATCTTGCTCATCTCCACCAGCGCCTCGATCGGGAAGCCGGTCGGGTCGAGCGGCTTGAAGCCCCAGGTGGTGGCCGCGAACAGGATCATCGCCAGGTCGGTGTTGTCGGTGACGTAGCGCGTGTGCTCGACGACCTCGGCCGCGCTCTTGGGACGGAAGCTCTGCGGATAAGACAGCAGGCCCGCCTCCACACCCAGGTCCTCCGACAGCTTGCCGATCTCGACCGCCTGGTCGACAGTGTCGAAGCTGAGGTGGGAGACGATCTTGAATCCCTCCGGCGCGGCCTCCGTGGCCACCTCGAGGAAACGCTTGTACTCCTCGAAGGTGGTGCTGCTCTCCGAGGCGACCAGCGTGCCCCAGAAACCGAGCTCGGCGGCCCGGGCGATGTCGAAGCGGATGCCGGCCTCGTTGAGACCGGAGAAGTCCTCGTTGAACGAGGGAAGGGTCACGCTGCACGCGCCGATCCACTCATTGCGTGCGCGGTCCTTGATCTCACCGCGGCTATAGGGGAGTGCCATGTTCAGTTGCCTTTCGAGGTCGCGCGGACAAGGGAGATCGGGTCGTAGACCCAGCGGCCGCTGGTGAACCACGGTTTCGCGGCCAGGGCGTCGCGGCGCGGGGTATCGCGCGCCGCCGCGCGTTCGGGGGCGTCCAGGACGGCAGGGCTCTCGATCTCGTGGAGCGCCAGATGCGTCCACGGCGGACCGGCGAATCCCGGGCGCACCCGGTAACGGCGGACGCGGAGCCAGCCCGGCACCTTCATCAGCAGCGGGGTGTGCTCCTCGTCGTACCAGCCGTCGAACTCGGCCTCGTCCTCCTCGGGCACGGCGAAGGCGACCACGTACAGCGTGTGATCGGTGCCGGTCCAGTCCGATGGCTGCTCCGGGGCCGTGTCCGCGATCTGGTCGGTGATGTAGCGGGTGAAGCCGCTGACATTGTCGAGCATCCGGGCCGTGCGCTCCGGTGGGTCGGACTTCAGCAGCCCGTACTCGGGGGTGTCGAGGGCGGCCATGTCGTCGAGGAAGTAGCAGGCCAGGTGCCAGGGGTCACCGTCCTGGCGATACCGCAGAGCATGGGAGAAGCCGTCGATCGCCATCCGCTGCGGGATGTGCTCGTTCTTGTACCAGTCGTCGAAGTCGGCCTCCCAGCCCGCGGGCGGCGCCATCTGGGAGAACAGCAGTCCCTTGGTCATCGCAGACCATCTCCCACGGCCTCGGACTTCGCGAGTCCGCCGACGCGGTGGTGCACCCGGCCGCGGGTGCCGAGCGCGGCGATCACCGCGATCTCGTCGGCGCGTGGTCCGGTCGGGATCGACACGGTGATCGCGTCGTAGAACTCCCGCACGAACAGGGCCTTCTTGTACGCCAGCGGGACGTCGATGACGGTCCCGGCGGTGCCCATCTTGGTGGCCGAGGTGACCCAGCCGGTACCTCCGATTCCATTGCGCATCGCATCACCGAAGGGCGTCGTGAGGCAGGCGACCCCGTGCTCCTGCTCACCGTCGAGACCGATGATGGCGCCCTTGCCGCAGCTCTCCGCCTGGACGCCCCCGAGGGCGGCCTTGCACCGGTCGACGAGCTCGACGGCGAGCTCTCCGCTGGGCTCCAGCAGCGCGCTCAGGTCCTCGCTGTACCGGCCGGCGTACGGGTTCTTGATGACTGCCGTGACCGCCACCTTGAGCAGCGGTTCGTCGACGCGGTCACCGCCATCGTGGTGGATCTCCTCCAGCGTCGTGTACCACGCTCGTACCTCGAGGTTGCTCATAACACTCCTTCTTCAGTGGCCGCCGGCGGACGACGCCGCGACCTGCCCGTGGATGGTGATGGATCGTGCCGCGGCTGGGGTGTTGCGGCTCTTGTCGAAGCGGACGACGCCGGACGTCACCGCCGCGCAGACCCCGGGGATGTCGCCGGCGCGCAGCGCATCGGCCCACGTGCGACCGACCGACCCCAGCGGCGCGTCGAGCAGCAGCAGGTCGGCGGGCCGGCCGATCTCCAGACGTCCGGCATCGAGTCCGAACACGTCCGCCACCTGGCCGGTCATCGCCGCGATCGCCTGATCGACGTCGAGGCCGCCGAGCGAGACGAGCTCGGCCGACAGATGCCACAGCGCGAGGGGAACGACCCCCGTGCCGGTCGGAGTGTCGCTGGCGATGAGGATCCGGCCGGTCTGTCCGTGCTCATGGGCCAGCCGGCAGATGTCGAGCGAGGAGCGCAGATTGCCGGCCATGACCAGCTGCAGCGCCATCTCCCCCTCGCGCACGAGCCGCTCGTTGTCCCCGGCCGGCATGGCGGTGGGCCCGCCGTTGGCGTGGAAGGAGACATTCGGGTTCATCTCCAGGAGCAGATCGGCATCGATCCGCTCCAAGGTGCCCGGGATGCTGCCGCCCCCGGTATGGAAGGTCACGACGATGCCGGCCCGCCGCGCGTCCCGGACCAGGGGCACGTAGTCCCGCGGTGCGGACACGGCGCCGAAGCCGCCCTTGGCGAGCCAGACGCCCTGTTCGCGCAGGTAGGCGAAATCCTCATAGGTCAGGCCGGGTTCGAGGATCACCGACCCGGCGTGGACCGTCATGCCTCCGGGACGGAAGTCCCGGAAGGCGCGTTGTGCGGCGATCGCGAGCGCTTTGACGCCCTCGGGGTCGGTGGGACGTCCCGGGACGTGGACCTCGCTCGCGCTGATCGCCCGGGTGACGCCGCCGTGGACGTAGCTCTCCAGGAAGCCGACCGTCTGCTGACGGGGGGTGTAGTCACCGAAGGTCGAGTGCACGTGGGAGTCGATCAGGCCGGGCACCATGCCCACTCCCGCGGCGTCGATCACGGTCTCGTGGTCGCCGGGCCGGACATCGGCGCTGTCGCCGATCCAGGAGATCAGCCCGTCGTCGCACACGACCGCGTCTCCGGACAGCGGCGTCCCGCCGGCGTCCCCGGTGTGGCTCAGGCCGATGTTGACGATGGCCAGACTCATCGGTCCTCCTCGTGGTGACTGTTGACTGTATACACTAGCTGGCCGAACGAGGCGGCAGCAAGCCGCCCCGCTGATTGGCTCAGAGGAAGACGCCCAGGTTCTTGGTCGACATCGATGCCTGATCGATCAGGATCCGGCGACGGGCGATCAGCCAGTCCGCACCGCCGGGCCGGAGCAGATCCTGCCGCTCCCCCACGATCAGGTCGTACGCGCCCATATCGCTACGGCTGCGATAGAGGAGCATATTGGTCTTGGCCAGCATCTCCCCCGAGTCGTGTACCTCGGCCACCCGCACATTGGTGATGAAGCGGCGCGTCAGCGACGGCGGATCCTCGCACCACGCCACATCGGTGCGCAGCCGCTTGGCCCGCAGGGTCAGCGACGCCTTGGTGTCGTCGAAGTGACCGAGCTCGTCGACCGTGTCCGAGGCGGGCATCTTGCGCATCACCCGGATCGGCGCGGTGTACTCGATGTCGTCAGCGAACAGGTCGAGCCAGTCCTCCCATCGGCGGTCGTCGAGCAGCTCCGCCTCGTGGATGTAGAAGTCCTCCAACGCGACCCTGGTCTCCAGGTCGACCATGCTCCGGCTCATCGTGCGTCCTCCAGCAGCTGATCGCGCCACACCCGGTAGTAGGTGCGGGCGGCCGATTCACTGAACTTGCCGTCGTAGACATCGCCCGGACCGGGGAACTCCCCCGGCTCCAGCGGTGGCGCGTCCAATCCCATCGCATAGTGCAGGACGAACTCCTCGCGCCGGTACAGGGCCGCGTCCGAGCTGCGGGTCTGCATCTCGAAGTTCTCGGTGTCGTCCTGGTCGAACATGCCCGAGGAGCTGAAGGTCTGGGTATACATCCGGCGCCCGAGCTTCTTCCACCACTCCGGGGCATTGCGCTCGACCAGGTGCCAGGACCAGACCTGCGTCTTGTTGGGGCCCGCGGGCTGCCAGATCCGCAGCATCGCCCCCGAGACGCGGCGACCCTCGACCTCGATGAAGTTCGGGATGAGGAAGGTGAAGTTGGGGAAGATATTGCCGTGCATGTTCTTCAGCCTCGAGAGGGTCTCGAACTGTCCGGCGTCGAGATTGTCCCGGTACTCGTCGGCGAGCTCTGAGGGGAAGTACGACTCCTCGTCGAAGTGCACACCCACGCCCAGTCCGTGTCCTCCACCGGGATCGACGTGATAGCCGTCGCGCCCGAAGTCGACTCCCTTCACCAGATCCAGTCGGGTGAGGAAGGAGTGGGCCGTCGCGGTGTGGTACGCGTCCGAGGCGAAGTTCTCCGACGGCAGCCGCCAGTTGGACGGGAGCACCCAGCGCTCGGGGAAGCCGACCACCTCCATCTCGGCGCGCCCGACGATCAGGTCGAGGTACCAGCGCGCGTCACCCAGGAAGTCCTCCAGCGGCGGGGTGTCCTTGGCCCAGGTGGCAAAGATCAGGCCCTTGTAGATCTCAGTACGCGCCTCCACCAGGTGCAGGGCGTCACGGTCGAGACCCTCCGGATAGGCGACCCGTTCGAAGGGCGCGCCCATGAGGGTCCCGAGGAAATCGCCCTTCGAGCCGTAGGTGAAGCCGTGGTAGGGGCACCGCCACATGTTGACCTCGCCGAAGTCCTCGCAGGCGAGCCGCATGCCGCGGTGCCGGCAGGCATTGAGGAAGACCCGGACGATGGTGTCGTCGCCGCGCCCGACGATGACCGATTCCTCGCCCATCGTCCGCGTGACGAAGGATCCGGGGTTCGGGATCTCCGAGAGATGTCCCACGAACTGCCAGGTACGCCCGAAGATGCGCTCGATCTCCAGTTCGTAGACGCCGGGATCGGAATAGACGAACATGGGGATCTCCCCGCGCTCCGGGCGCACGGTCTCGCGGATCCGATCCTCCAGCTCATGGCGGCCTTGCACGTCGTAACGGCTCATGTAGACAGAATACAGTTAAACTCTCCGGTGTGAACCCCCCGTCATCGCGCACCCCCGCAACGACCACCCCGTGGGGTCTCGTGACCGGTCTGGGACTGGCCGTCCTCTGCTACTCGACCACCCAGATGATGGTGGTGCCGATGCTCCCGGACATGGCGGCCGATATCGGCGTGGACGCCGATGCCGCGGCCTGGCTGGTCAGCGCCTTCCTGCTCTGCACCGCGGTGTCCACCCCGCTCCTCGGCCAGGTCGGCGATGTCGTGGGGCGCTCCCGGGTGCTGATCGCGGTGCTGGCACTCTCGGCGATCGGTTCGCTGCTGGCGATGACGGCCCAGAACTTCACCCTGCTGCTCCTCGCCAGGATCCTCCAGGGACTCGGCGGCTCCACCTTCCCGCTCGCCTTCGGCATGGCTCGAGACGTCCTCCCCCGGGCCCGAGTGGCGATGGCGGTGGGCCTCATCAGCGGGAGCTTCGGGCTCGGCGGCAGTCTCGGGCTGGTGATCGCCGGGTTCCTGAGCGATGCCGGCTCGTGGCGATGGACCTTCACCGTGAGTCTCGCGATGAGCGTGGGTGCCATCGGCTTCCTGTGGCCGACCCGGCGCCTCCACGAACCGCTGAGCCGGAGGCGACTCGACTGGCGAGGCGCTCTGACCGTGACCATCGGCTTCACGTGCCTCCTGCTGGCGATCTCCCAGGGTCAGGCCGTCGGCTGGCTTCGCGCGTCGCTTCCCCTGTCACTCGCCGGAGCCGGCCTGCTCGTCGTCTGGTGGTGGCAGGCGCGTCGCCAATCCGATCCGGTCTTCGACGTGAGGATGCTGGTCGAACGCTCGATCCTGCCTGCTCACCTGACGGCGATCCTGCTCGGCTTCATGATGTACAGCAACGGCTTCCTGATACCGCTGTTCGTCCAGCACCCCGCCGGCCTGGGCCGCGATGTCAGCACGTCGAGCCTCGTCCTGCTGCCGGCCCTCGCGCTCAGCGTGGTGGCGGGCTATCTGGCCGCGGTCATGGGCCGCAGGAGTCCCGCCCTGCCGATCGTCACCGGCGCGATCCTGATGGCCCTCGGCTTCGCGCTCGCCATCGCCGCCGGGCATCATCTGCTGCTCCTCATCGTCGCGGTCGCCCTCTCCCACGGCATCGGCCTGAACCTGATGCTGGCCGCGATCGCGAGCACGGTCACGCTCAACGCGCCGCCGGACCGCATCGGCGAGGCCACGGGCGTCAACACCGCCGCCCGGACCGTGGGCGGCTCGATCGGCAGCCAGGTCGCGGCCGCGCTCATCACCGCGCCGGCCTGGGGTGCCGCCGCCGGATTCTCCCTCGCCTTCGGGGTCTGCGGCATCGTCGCCGTCATCGCGGCGGGGCTCGCCCTGCTCGCACGTCAACCGGCGCCGTCGCCGAGCGATGCGACCGCGTGACAGAGACCCCATCAACGTATACTGTATTCACTTATGACGAACGCCGCGCTCGCCCTGGTACGAGCCCATCTCGCGGCCGAAGACGCCCAGGACGTCGACGCGACGATGGCGACCTTCACCGAGGACTGCTGGTACTCGATCCCCACACAGGACCTGTTGCTGCGCGGACAGGAGGCGGTGCGTGCGCACTACACGGCACTGTTCTCGTCCTTCCCCGATCTCGTGAACCAGAGCGTCACCCTCCACGATGCCGGCGACCGCGTGTTCGCCAGGATCGTCGTCCGGCGCCATCACCTCGGGGCCTGGGGGACGTTCGCGCCCACCGGGAACGAGATCGTGACCCACGCCCTGGCGGAGTTTCCCCTCGCCGAGGACGGGCTGCTCGAAGCGGAGATCGTCCACATCAACCCGCTCGAGGCGCTCGTGCAGATCGGCGCGGTGCCGACCGGCAACGTTTTGGAGCTGGCCCGCCTCTTCGCCGAAGGATCCCCTCGATGAGCTCGCTGGCCGGGACCACCGCCATCGTCACCGGGGCCTCGCGGGGCATCGGCGCCGCGGCCGCGGCCGCCCTGGCCGCAGCCGGCGCCCGGGTCGGCATCATCGCGCGCGACGAGGCAGCGGCGACCGGCACCGCCTCGGCGATCGGCGAGGCCACCGGGCTTCCGACGGCAGCCCGAGCCGCCGACGTGGCAGAACCCGAGTCGCTACGGGTCGCGATCACCGAGCTCGCCGGGCAACTGGGCGCGCCATCGATCCTGGTGAACAATGCCGGCGCCATCGACCGATCGCCGGCCGAGGAGCTGACCGAGGAGTCCTGGCGGCGGATCCTGGACACGAATCTCGGCGCCGCCGCCACAGGAGCCACGACCGTGCTGCCGCTCATGCGAGAGCTCGGCGGCGGTTCGATCGTCAACATCACATCGCTCAGCGCCCATCTCGGGGTACGACAGGCGGCCTCGTACGGTGCCAGCAAGACCGCCCTCCTGGGGCTCACCCGCGCCCTGGCGCTCGAATGGGCACCCCATCGCATCCGCGTCAACGCCGTCACCCCCGGCTATATCGACACGACCTTCACCCGCCCGCTCGTCGACGGCGAACGCGCCGGGCCGCTCCTCGAACGCATCCCGCTCGGCCGCTGGGGGCGCCCCGAGGACGTGGCCGGCGCGATCGTCTATCTCGCCTCACCCACGTCGGCCTATGTCACCGGGCAGACGATCGTCGTGGACGGAGGCTTCAGTGTCGACGGCTGACCATGAAAGGAAGCCCATGAGACCGACCGCGGCACCGCGCTGGTGGGAGCAGCTCGTCGAGGAGGCCGACGGTGGCGCCTACCGCGCACGTCATTGGAAGGCAGCACCGCGCCCGCTGGGAGACCGACCCGCCCTGGTGATCGTCGACGTCGTGCGCTCCTTCACCGGCGCCGAAGGGCAGTCCCTCGACGCGGCGATCGCCGACTATCCGACCTCCTGCGGTCCGCACGCCTGGAAGGCGATGCCCGCGATCCAGCGCCTACGCGACCTCGCCGACACCTCCGGCTGGCCCATCGTCTACACGACGGGGCTGCCCGGGGGCACCGAGGCCTACGGCGGCACGGTGAAGGGCGACCTGGAGGGCCTCGGATCGCCGATGGACCTTCCCGGCGCCCAGGACATCCCCGAGGAGATCGCTCCCCCGGCCGGGGCGGTGGTCCTCGCCAAGCCGAAGGCGAGCGCCTTCTTCGACACTCCCCTGCTCTCCCATCTCATCCGTCGCGGGGTGGACTCGATCGTCGTGGCCGGCGGAACGACCTCGGGATGCGTACGGGCCACGGTCATCGACGCCCACTCGCACGGCTATCGGACCTTCGTGGCCGAGGACGCGGTATTCGACCGGTCCCGGCTCAGCCACGGGGTCAACCTCTTCGAGATGAACGCGAAGTACGCCGACGTGCTGACCGCGACCGAGCTCACGGCATCAGCATCCCGCCGTTCACCTGCACCACCTGTCCGGTGATGTAGCTCGCTCCCGGGCCTAGCAGGAACAGGATCGGCGCGACCACCTCGTCGACCTCTCCCAGCCGGCCCAGCGGGATGGCCGCCAGGGCCGTCTCCTCGTCGAAGTTCGGGTTCGCATCGGTCATCGTCGTCCGCACCGGGCCGGGCGCCACCGCATTGCATCGGATGCCGTCAGCGGCATGCTCCAGCGCGATGGACTTGGTGAGCGCCTCGATACCGGCCTTGGCCGAGGCATAGGGCGCACCCCGCGCGGAACCCTTCCGCGCCAGCCCGCTGGACAGCATCACGATCGCGCCGCCGCCACGGCGCACCATCGCCGGAAGCACCTCACGGGTGACCAGGAAGGCCGCCGTCAGCGACGCGTCCACCACCCGGCTCCACGCCGGGAGAGACAGCTCCCGCACCGCGCCGCGACCGACGATGCCGGCAGCGCAGACGAGGAGCTCCGGGTCCCCGAGCTCGGCCTCGACTGTTCGCACGGCGGCGGCGACGGCGGCCTCGTCGGTCAGATCGCAGCATACCGAGTAATCGGCGCGGGGATTCACCGCGAGATCGAGTACGGCCACGGCATATCCCTCCGAGGCGAGCGCCGTCACCACGCCACGGCCGATGTCTCCCGCCCCGCCGGTGACGACGGCGACCGGGCTCATCGCACGTCGGCGATCTGCTCGGCGACGATCGGCAACAACTCCCCCTCATTCTCCTCGAAGAAGAAGAAGTGACCATTCCCCGTGATGCCGTGGTCCCCGAACGACACCACCCGCGCATCGGCCCCCCAGTCGCGGAACTGCTGGGCGGTGGCGCGCTCCGTCTCGATCGTGTGCGCAGGATCCTCGGTGCCGGACACCAGGCGGATCGGCAGGCCGGCGAAGGCGGACGTGTCCGTCACGGCGGGGAGCCCCGGGATCACGCCGATGCGCTGTTGGAGCATCAACGGGGGCAGCCCGACGAAACCGGCCCGCAGCCTCTCGACCTTATCCCGGTCGAAGCGGGTGCTGGTGGCGATCGCCTGGTGGTAGACATAGCCGTCCTCGTAGATGTAGCCGCGCATCCGGTCGATGACGAACTCCACGCCGGTCTCCTCGAAGCGGGCCACGAGGACACGGCCATCGTCGCTCAGCACGGTCGAGCGCGGCGGGACATTGCCCGGATACGAGGCGGCGAGCGCGACCACGCCTACGACCAGGTCCCGCTCGTGCTCCACAAGCTGCCAGGTGGTCGCGCCGCCCATCGAGTGCGGGAGCACGACGACCGGACGACCGATGACGTCCCGCAACAGCCTCCGGTAGCCCGCCACCACGTCGGCATAGTCGATGTCGATCAGGTGGCGCCCGCCGGAGCGTCCGCAGCCGGGCCAGTCGGTGACCCACACCTCGTAACCTAGGTCCGCCAGCCGATCGGCCCATCCCGGCGCACCGTCGAGGTCACCGCGAAAGCAGGCCCCTGTCGCTCCGCCGCCGTGGATCATCAGCAACGGCGGACGATCTCCGCCCCCGCCGGCGTTGAGTGTCTCGTAGTAGAGGCCCGAGGTCGGCTCGTGTCCGGCGCGCATCACCTGACATCGCTCCTACCGAGGTGCACCTCGGTATCGGTGAGGAGGAGATCGGCCACCAGCATGTGAGCGGACTCATGGGTCACGGCGAACTCAGGCCGGGCCTGTTCCATCACCCGCTGCGTGGTGACGCCGCAGGCCCAGAACACCGGTACCTCGTCGTCGGCCACCGAGACCTCGCCGAAGGACTCCACCGGCCGGTCGAGGTCGATGCCCAGCGCACCGGGATCACCGACGTGCACGGGCGCCCCGTGGAGCCCCGGATGGCGGCGGCTCACCTCGATCGCGAGGTCCACCGACGACCGCGGCACCGGACGCATCGAGACCACCAGCGGGCCGCCGAAACTGTCGACGGGATTCGTCGCCCTGGTGGTCTGGTAGATGGCGCCGCCGAAACCGCGGGCCTCGCCGCGCAGCGGCACGTCGTGGCGCTTCAGGACCTCTTCGAGCGCGAACGAGCAGCCGAAGGCGAAGGCCACCAGGTCATCGCGCCAGGTCTCCCTCAGGTCGGTGCGGGTCCCCGTCGAGACCCCGTGCTCGAAGATCCGGTAGCGCGGGAGATCGGTCCGCAGATCGATATCGGGGCCGAGGACGGGAAGCCGCGGATCGCCGGGCTCACCGCGCGCGAGGATCGGGGCGACCGAGGGATTCTCCGCGCACCAGCCCTCGAAGCCCTCGGCCCACGCCGCGGGCAGGACCACCAGATTGCACTGCACCCGGTCCGGGGCCACACCGCGCGTGGGCCCGGACCACTCGCCCGCACGCACCTGGTCGCGGTAGTCGCTGAGCTCCATGTCGCGCCCTCAGATCGTTCCGGTCCGGTCGCCCGGCTGCATGATCGACTCGTAGACCTGCGTGCGGAGCTTGGCGTACTCGGGAAGGACCTTGGTGGTGGTCTGATGCCGCGGCCAGGGCAGGTCGATCGTGAGGACCTGCTCGACGGTCGACGGCGGCCGGCTGAGCACGATCACCCGATCGGACATGTACACGGACTCGTCGATGTCGTGGGTCACCAGGATGATCGTGACACCGAACTGTTCACGGACCTGCAGCACGAGGTCCTCCAGCTCCGCACGGGTCTGCGCGTCGACCGACGCGAAGGGCTCGTCCATCAACAGCACTTCCGACTGGTAGGCCAACGCACGGGCGATCGCCACCCGCTGCTGCATACCGCCGGACAACTGCCACGGGAAGTGCTTCTCGAAGCCCTTCAGTCCCACCGCCTCGAGCGCCTCGGCGGCGGCCGAGACCGGATCAGCGACCATGCGCTTGCCACCGTGCTTCAGCGGAAGCTCGACATTGCGCTGGACCGTGAACCAGGGGAAGAGCGAACGGCTGTAGTCCTGGAAGACCACCGCCATCTCCGGGGGCGGTCCGGTCACGGTGGCGCCATTGAGCCTGACTTCGCCGGTCGTCGGCGCGAGCAGGCCCGACATGCACTTGAGCAGTGTCGTCTTGCCGGCTCCCGAGGGGCCGACGATCCCGACGAACTCTCCGGCGGACACCGTGAAGTCGAGTCTTTCGATGGCTTTCGTCGCGGACGAGCCGGAGCCGAAGCTCTTGCCGAGTCCCACTACCTCTAGCACGTGCTGTCCTCTCTCATGACGGATCTTCGGATCGGTTCCAGCGCAATGCCCTGCGTTCGATCGCGCTGAGCAGGAAGTTCAGGACGACGCCGAGCAGGCCGAGCAGGATGACACCGGCCCACATCGCGTCGACGGCGAATCGTTGCTGCGCGAGGAACACGAAGTAGCCGATGCCGTTCGTGCTCGCGACCATCTCGCTGGTCACCAGCAGGAGGATCGCGATCGACAGGCTGATACGCATGCCGGCGAAGATCCGCGGCGACACCGCCGGCAGCACGATGAACACGAATCGCCGGACACCACTGATCCCGTAGACGCTCGCGCTCGCCAGCAGGGTCGAGTCCAGTTCGCGCACGCCGTCGCGGGTGTTGAGGATGATCGGCCAGCAGCACACGAAGGCGATGACCGCGACCTTGGTGAGATCGCCGATGCCGAACAGCACGATCATCGGGGGAAGCAGGGCGGCGGCGGGAATGGACCGCAGGAAGTTGACCACGGGATTCGCCAGCGCGTCGAGCACCGACGAGGAGCCGAGCATGAATCCGACCGCGACCCCGGCGATCACCGCGAGCGCGAAGCCGGTGAACATCCGCCGCAGGCTCGGCACGACGTCGCTGCCGACGTTCTCGAACAGCCAGGTGTCGGCGAAGGCCGAGCCCACGTCGCCGAAGCTCGGCCAGATATAGCTCGTCTCGGACTTCGACTCGGTGTAGAGCCAGATCGCGAACACGAAGAGCGCCGAGGCGATCAGGCCGACGGTGATCTTGCCGGCGCGACTGTACTGCAGCCACCTCATCTCAGACCCCCGTCCGCTGTGACTGGTGCCAGTGCAGCAGCCGGCGCTCGAACCTGGCGAAGACCGTGTGGGCGAGCAGCCCCAGGATCCCCGAGGCGATGATGTACGCGTACATGTCCTCGACCCGGCCGAGCGACTGCATCAACGCGATCGAGCTGCCGAGGCCGGTATTGCCCGAGATCAGCTCGGCCGTCACGGCGATGATCAGCGCGATCGACGAGGAGATCCGCATACCGGTGGCGATGAACGGCAAGGCATTCGGCACCTGCACGAAGCGGATGCGGGCACCGGTGGACAGCCCGAAGGACCGGGCGGTCTGCAGCGCCACGGGGTCGACGGAGCGCACCCCGTAGAAGGTCTGCACGATCATCACCCAGACGCAGCCGAAGGTCACCAGCACCACATCGCTGGTCAGACCCGGGCCGAACATCAAGATGGCGACGGGGATCAAGGCGACCCCCGGCACCGGACGGAGGAACTCCACGATGGGGGTCAGCGCGTGCGAGGCCAGCAGGCTCGATCCCATCAGCGTGCCGATCACCCCGCCGATGACGGTGGCCAGGAGGAAGCCGAGCCCGGCGCCGGCCAGCGTGGCGCCGGTCGCACCCCAGAAGTCCGCGGTGAAGAGCAGTTCACCGAAGTGACGGAGCACCGGCACGGCCCCGGGGATCTCGTCGCTGGACACGATCCCCAGGGTCGGCAGCGCCTGCCAGATAACCAGCGCGATCACCACGCCGGCGGCTCCGAGCACCCTGGCACCCGCCGGCCGTCCGGCGAAGGTCGCCAGTTGGGCGGACATCGGCTAGTCCTCGAGAGGGAACGCCGTCATCATGCTCGCGGCGTCCACCTCGTCATCGATGCCACCGACGGCCAGCATCATGTCGGCGATCTCCTGGACCTGCTCGCGACTCGCCTCCGTGATCCAGATGGGGAGGGTGATCGACGCGGCCGCCTCCTCGGGGAATCCCAGACCTTCGGCGAGAGCGTCGCGTACCGCCTGCTCGTTCTCCTGGCAGTACTCGAGGGTCTCGAGCCAGGCGGCCTGGAAGGCCTTCACGACCTCGGGGCTCTCCTGTACGAAGGCCTCCGATGCGGCGATCGCTCCCATGAGCTGTCCGCGCGAGAGCGGGACGAGCGCCGTTCCTCCCTGCTGTTTGATCTGCGAGAGGAAGGGTTCGACGACCCCGACGGCGTCGACGCGACCGGCGGAGAGCGCCGCCGGCATGTCGGGGAACGGGAGCGCGACGAAGCTGACGGTGCTCACATCGACCCCCGCCTCCTCCAGGACCGACCGCACCTGGGAGTCGGTGAAGGACTTCAGGCTGGGGACACCGACCGTCTTGCCCTCCAGCTCCGTGAGGTCGGCGGCACCGCCTTGGCCGACGGCGATCGCCTGATAGTCGTCCTCGGCGGTCTCGCCTCCGCGGTCGATCGGCGCGATGCCGACGAGGGGCAGACCCTGTTCGCGCGAGGTGACGAGCGTTCCCCAGGTGTTGGCGCCGAGGTCCACGTCCCCGGAGAGGATGCGCGGGAAGACGGTCGGCGCCAGGCCGCCGACGTCGATGTCCAGATCGATGCCGTGCTTCTCGAAGATGCCCTGCTCGATCCCGACGAAGACCGGAGCGAAGGTCGCTGCCGGCACGACAGCCATCGAGACGCTGGCGGGTTCGGCCTCACTCGGGCCGTCGGCCGCCTCGTCATCGGCGGGACCTGAGCCGCAAGCGGCCATGAGTACCAGCGCCGCGGCGATCGACGCCGCGCCCCCCAGTCTCTTCGGGAGGAAACGATGGCGGGGAGACAGTCCGGACATGGGGAGGTCCTCTTCCTAGGGCGGCTGGTCGATAGACTACTGTATACACTTCCGCCGCTGACGCTGTCAACGCTTCGTCCGCAGAATCACACCGCCCTGATCCAGCCGAAACGCAGAGCGCCCCGGACCCCTAGGCGGGGATCCGGGGCGCTCACGCGCGTGGATCAGAGATGGGTCTCGATATCAGCGTCCTCGCGGGCCGCATCCACGAGGGACTGATAGGTCTCCTGCTGCTTCTGGCTGCGGACCTGCTCCTCGAGCTGCTCGCGGACCTCCTCGAAGGGCGGGAGCTCGGCACCCTCGCCCTGCGCGGCGACCGCCTGGTCGTAGAGCTCGCGGAGCTCCTCCTCCGACGCCGGTGCGTCGCCGATCTCGTCGTCGACGAGCGACTGGACGGTGACACCGTCGGCGATCTGCTCGCGCACCTCGTCGGCGGAGAGGTCCTGCTGCTCCTCCAGCTGAGCCAGGTACTCCTCGGGAGACTCGACGCCGCTGTTGGTGGCGTAGGTCGTCAGGAGCTCGTCGATCTCCTCGTCCGTGGCGGACAGGCCACGACTCTCGGCTTCCTGCACCAACAGACGGTTGTCGATGAGCAGGTCGAGGGTCTCCTGCTTGAGCTGGTCCTGATCGACGGGCTCACCGGACATCTCCGCCTGGCCGGCCGTCTGCTCGAACTGCGGCTCGTAGATCGCCACGAACTCGTCGCGGGTGATGTCCTCGTCGTTGACGACCGCAACCACGTCGGGGATACCGGACAGGTCGGCCGACTGGGCCGAGGTCTCGTCTCCGGACTCGTCGCCATCCTCCCCACCGCGCGGCAACACCGCCGCGAGCAGGACACCCAGCACGAGCAGGGCGGCCAGCAGCACCGCCACCAGCCTGGTTCGATTCGACACACGCTCTCCCTTGTCGTCGACGTTGCCGCGACGAAACTAGCACCCGGCCCCTGACACCCGAGCCAGCTTGATTTGAATGATTCAAGTCTTGCTAGGGTGACTCCGTGTCCACCGCACACCGCACCCCCACCACGACCGAGGCCATCCGCGGCGCCGGCCTGCGCGTGACGCAGTCGCGGCGAGCGGTCATCGACGCGCTCGGCGAGCGCCCCCATGCCCGGGCCGAGGAGATCTACCGCTCCGTCCTGGAGTCGATCCCGAACACCAGCCTGCAATCGGTCTACAACGCCCTCGGCGACTTCGTCCGGGCGGGCCTCGTACGCCGCATCGAACCGGCCGGCCATCCGGGCCTGTTCGAACTGCAGTCCGGCGACAACCACCATCACCTCGTCTGCACCGCCTGCGGCTCGGTGCACGATGTCGCCTGCGCCGTCGGCGAGGCCCCCTGCCTGACCCCCTCCGATGACCACGGCTTCGCACTACACGCCGCCGAGGTCACCTTCTGGGGCCTGTGCCCCGACTGCTCACGCGAGCCTTGATTTTGCCCTGTCATCCATCCCGTCGTCACAGATAAGGAAGGCCAGATGAACGATCACGTCGATCCACCGCTCACCGATGAGGAGACCGAGTCCACCACGGTCACCGGTGAGGAGACCGAGGCGGCCGGGGCGTGCCCCGTCATGCACGACGCCCTCCCCCACCCGACCCAGGGCGAGGCGAACCACGACTGGTGGCCCAACCGGCTGAATATCAAGATCCTCGCCAAGAACTCGGTCGAGCGTGATCCCTACGGCCGCGACTTCGACTACGCCGAGGCCTTCGGCCGGCTCGACCTCGCCGAGGTCAAGCGCGACATCCACGAGACGCTGACCACCTCGCAGGACTGGTGGCCGGCCGACTTCGGCCACTATGGCCCGCTCATCATCCGCATGGCGTGGCACAGCGCCGGCACCTACCGACTCGGCGACGGTCGCGGGGGCGGCGGCCACGGCCAGCAGCGCTTCGCTCCGCTGAACAGCTGGCCGGACAATGTCGGCCTGGACAAGGCCCGCCGGGTGCTGTGGCCGGTCAAGAAGAAGTACGGCCAGCAGCTGTCGTGGGGCGACCTGATGATCCTGGCCGGCAATGTCGCCCTGGAGTCGATGGGCTTCGAGACCTTCGGCTACGCGGGCGGTCGCCCCGACGTCTGGGAGCCCGATGACGATGTCTATTGGGGCGCGGAGACCACCTGGCTCGGCAGCGACCAGCGCTTCAGCGGAGACCGCGAGCTCGACAAGCCGCTCGCGGCGACCCACATGGGCCTCATCTACGTCAACCCCGAGGGGCCCGAGGGCGTGCCGGACCCGGTCGCCGCGGCCCACGACATCCGCGAGACCTTCGCCCGCATGGGCATGAACGACGAGGAGACCGTCGCCCTCATCGCCGGCGGTCACACCTTCGGCAAGACCCACGGCGCCGCGCCCGATGACAACATCGGCCCCGATCCCGAGGCCGCTCCGATCGAGCAGCAGGGTCTGGGATGGAAGAACACCCATGGCACCGGCAAGGGCGACGATCAGATCACCAGTGGCCTGGAGGTGACCTGGACCTATCACCCGACGCGCTGGGACAACGAGTTCTTCCACATCCTGTTCGCCTACGAGTGGGAGCTGTTCCAGAGCCCCGCGGGTGCGCACCAGTGGCGTCCCAAGAACGGCGCGGGCGACGGCCTGGTGCCGATGGCCCACTCCGACGGCAAGCGCGAGCCGCGCATGCTCACCACCGACCTCTCATTGCGCTTCGACCCGGCCTATGAGGCCATCTCGCGACGCTTCCACGAGGATCCGCAGGCCTTCGCCGAGGCCTTCGCCCGCGCGTGGTTCAAGCTGACCCACCGCGACATGGGCCCGAAATCCCGCTACCTGGGACCCGAGGTGCCGGCCGAGGACCTCATCTGGCAGGACCCGCTGCCGGCGGTCGACCACGAGCTGATCGACGAGGTCGATGCCCGCACGTTGAAGGATCGGGTGCTGGCCTCGGATCTGACCGTCCAGCAGCTGGTGTCGACCACCTGGGCGGCGGCGTCGACCTTCCGCGGCAGCGACAAGCGCGGCGGTGTCAACGGCGCGCGTATTCGCCTGGCCCCGCAGAAGGACTGGGATGTCAACAACCCGGCCCAGCTCGCGACCGTGCTGAGCACCCTGGAGGACATCCAGGAGACGTTCAATGCCGAGCAGTCCGGTGGCAAGCGGGTCTCGCTGGCCGACCTCATCGTCCTCGCCGGCAATGCGGCGGTCGAGAAGGCGGCGAAGGATGCCGGCGTCGACGCCACGGTGCCCTTCCGCCCCGGGCGTGTCGACGCGACGCAGGAGCAGACCGATGTGGACCTGTTCTCCTACCTCGAGCCGTCCGCCGACGGTTTCCGCAACTACGACGGCGGCAAGGCGAACCTGCCGGCGGAGTACCTGCTGCTGGACCGGGCGAACCTGCTGACCCTCACGGCGCCGGAGACCACGGTGCTGGTCGGTGGCCTGCGCGCGCTCGGCGCGACCTACGACGGCTCGTCGCTCGGCGTGTTCACCGAGCGACCGGGCGTGCTGACGAATGACTTCTTCGTCAACCTGCTCGATCTCGGCTCGACGTGGAAGCCGCTGGACTCCGGCTCGCACGCCTTCGAGGGTCGCGACGCCGCCGGCGAGCTCATCGGCACCGGCACCCGCGCCGATCTGGTCTTCGGCTCGAACTCCGAGCTGCGGGCCCTCGCCGAGGTCTACGCGAGCGATGACGCGCACGAGAAGTTCGTGCACGACTTCGTCGCCGCCTGGCGCAAGGTCACCGAGCTGGATCGCTTCGATCTGGCCTGAGCCACCCACGTAGAACGCCGCCGGGACGTCCTCGTCCCGGCGGCGTTCCGCATTCAGCCCTCACACCCGCCGATGACGAAGAATGTGATTCTGGGGCTGCTATAGCAGCCGCGAAACCACATCCTCCGGCGCCTCGGCACGAAGGATGTGTTTCGGCGGTCGCCACCGCGACCCTGAACGCACATCCTTCGTCACGCCGAGAGATCGCGTAGCGCGCGGAGTCCGGCCGCGACGATCGCCTCGGGATCCACCTCGTGGCGCATGTGCAAGCGCGCGTAGACGGGAGCGAGGTCGACGTCGATCGGGCTGTCCCGCTCGCTCTCCACGATGGGATCGGTCGCGGCGCTGCCGATGACGAAGTTCGACATCGCGTAGGTCATCGTGAGTGGATCGTCGACCCCTTCGCCCTCGAGCAGCTCGCAGAATCTCTCGGAGAGACGCAGATAGGCCGGCCCACGCGGAGCACGCAGGCCGATGACCCGCGGCGCCCACGGGTGACGCCGCAGATGGCGGTAGTACGCGAGATAGAGACCCCGATGCCCGCCCTCGGTCATCGCGCGCTGGAGATCGACGTCATCGGCGAGGGCATGATCGAGGGCGAGGTCGAGCAGGTCGTCGGCCGACTCGACGCGTGAGTACAGGCTGGCCGGGGCCACGCCCATCCGGCCGGCCAGCGCACGGACGGTGAGCGCGTCGACGCCCCCCTCGTCCAGCAACCTGCCGGCCTCGCGGGCCAGCTCGCCGATGGCGACCGCTCGGGCGCGACGCACGGGCCTCACGTGGTCCCAGTAGCTCATCGACACCTCCTTATACGAACAATGTTAGTTTAGTCCCATGCTGCATGCCTCGCTCCTCCCCCTCGCGAACGATCGAGTCCGCCTCCGCCCGCTACGGGCGGAGGATGCCACGGCTTACGCCGAGGGTGCCGAGGACCCGACCGTGCGCCGCTACGCCCACCTCCCCGAGCCGCACTACACCCCCGCCACCGCACGGGCGATGATCGAGGGCGCCGCTCACGACGGCCTGGAGCGCGGCGACCTCGCGGTGCTCGCCATCGCCGACCCCGCAGACGACGGCTTCCTCGGCAGCCTGGTGATCTTCGACGTGACCGAGGACAGCGCCGAGGCCGGCTTCTGGCTGCGACCGGACGCGCGGGGAGCCGGACGCTCTGCCGCCGCACTCGATCTCGCGATCGACCTCGCACGGCGCAGCGGACTGAGTGGACTGACCGCGAGGACCGTCACCGACAACACCGCCTCGCAACGGGTACTGGAGGGCGCCGGCTTCGTCGAGACCGAGCGCCAGGCGAGCACCGCCCCCTCCAGACAGCGCATCGAAGCGGTGCACTACGAGCGGTGGCTGCCACGGCCGATGCCCGCCCTCCCCCTGACCACCGAACGACTCGTCCTGCGTCTCCACCGTGCCGGCGACGAGGACTGGCTCCGCCGCATCTACGAACGACCGGACGTCGCGCGCTACCTGCTCGACCCGCCGTGGACGCCGCAGCTGGCCGAGCGCCGCCTGAGCGAACGTCTCCCGAGGACGGGCCTGGAGTCCGATGCCGGTGCTCTCGCCCTCGCCGTCGAGCACGAGTCCTCACCGATCGGCGATATCGCCCTCTGGCTGACCGACGCCGCACACGGGATCGCCGAGATCGGCTGGGTGCTCGATCCCGATCACGGCGGCCGGGGCTACGCGCTCGAGGCGGTCCGCCGGGTACTGGACCTCGCGATCGATCACTACGGAGTCCACCGCGTGACGGCCCAGATGGATGCGCGCAACGGGGCATCGGCCCGACTGGCCGAACGCGCCGGAATGCGGCACGAGGCACATCTGCGGCAGGACTGGTGGAGCAAGGGCGAGTGGACCGACACCCTCGTCTACGGCCTGCTCGCGGACGACGTCCATCCGCGAGGATAGGACCATGACCGACCGATTCGACGAGCTGATCGCCGCGGGCGCGAGCGCCGATGTGTCCGGTTGGGACTTCGACTGGCTGGACGGGCATGCCACGGAGGAGCGACCGGAGTGGCGCTACGCCCGCCGGCTCTCCGAGCGACTCGGCACCGCATCGGCGTCGCTGGACATCCAGACCGGAGGCGGCGAGGTCCTCGCCGAGGCCACCCGCTTCCCTCCGACGGCTGTGGCCACCGAGTCCTGGCCTCCGAATATCGCTCGTGCGACGCAACTACTCCACCCGCGCGGCGTCGTCGTGGTCGCGGACCCCGATGAGCCGCCACTCCCCTTCGGTGACGCGGCCTTCGACCTCGTGACGAGCCGGCATCCGGCCACGATCTGGTGGGGAGAGATCGCGCGCGTGCTCCGCCCGGGCGGCATGTACGTCGCCCAGCATGTGGGCCCGGCCAGCGTGTTCGAACTCATCGAGTTCTTCCTCGGCCCCCAGCCGGAGGCACGCCGCGGCCGGCACCCCGATGACGAGACCGCGGCCGCGACGGACGCCGGACTCGAGATCGTGGACCTCAGGACGGCGAGGCTGCGCATCGAGATCCACGATGTCGCCGCCGTGGTCTATCTGCTGCGCAAGGTGATCTGGTGGGTGCCCGACTTCACCGTCGAGAGATACCGCGAGCGATTGCACGAGCTGCACGACCTCATCCAGACCGATGGGCCTTTCATCGCCCATTCGACCCGCCACCTCATCGAGGCGCGCCGGCCGGCGTGACGGGCGATCACCGCTGGTCGCGGCGCAGCGGGTGATCCTCGGGCACCTCGACCAGGACGATCCGGATGCCGTCGGGGTCGGCGATCCACGCCTCGATAAGTCCCCACGGCTCGGTACGCGGTTCTCGCAGAGCGGTCACCCCCGCCGCGACGAGTCGGTCGTACTCCGCGGCGACATCGCGGACCTGCAACCACAGCTCCGCCGTCGACGCTCCCGAGGCGTCCGAACGTCCGGAGACCTCCACGAGGCCGTTGCCGCAGAAGAACACCGTGCCCGGTGAGTCCGGCGGGCCGAACTCCCGGTGCACCGCCAACCCGAGGGTGTCGCGGTAGAACTCGCGACTGCGCTCGGGGTCGACCGGTCGCAGCAAGATCCGACTGCTCAGTACCTCCATGCCCTCATCGTCGCACCGGCGACGATGACGGACTACCCCTTGCCGGCGCCCAGGAACCCGAGGAACGCCAGCGCGGCCGGCCCCGGATTGAAGTCGCTCCAGGCGAGGTACTCGATACGGGTCGGCCCACCGGTGACGGCCACGGTCCTCAGCCCCCGGCCCGCCGGGACCACCGCCTCCGACAACAGCGTGATGGCGAGGCCCTGCCGGACGAGATCGAGGATCAGGTCCGTGCTCATGGCCTCGAAGGCGACCTCCCGCCGCAGACCGGCGGCGGCGAAGGCCTGGTCCGACGGCAGCCTGCCCGGGCTTCCCTCGGGGAAGTCGACGAAGGTCTCGTCGACGAGATCCGTCAGGCCCAGACGACGCCGATCCGCGAACCGATGACCGGTGCCGACGACGGCGACGAGGCGCTCACGGGCGAGGACCCGGGTGGCGACCCCGCGCGGCACCGCCGAATCGGCCAGCCCGAGGATCGCGATGTCCATCGCGCCCGCCGCGACCGCGGCGATGAACTCGTCGCTCCCGCCACCGCGGAGCCGTATCCGGACGGCCGGATGCGCTCGGCGGAACTCGCGGAGCGCGGCAGGCACGTCGACGGCCGTCACGGTCGGGATCATGCCGATGGTCAGGTCGCCACGGATCTGCCCGGTCGCGGCGGCCGCGTCGGCGGCGGCACGTTCCGCGGCCTCCAGGCTCGCGCGGGCGCCGGGGACGAAGGCCTCGCCCGCGGCGGTCAGCTCGACCTTGCGACTGGTGCGCGCGAACAGCCTCACCCCGAGCTCTCGCTCCAATGCCTTGATCTGATGGCTGAGCGCCGACTGCACCACGAAATGGCGTTCGGCCGCCCGGGTGAAGCTGTGCTCCTCCGCGACCGCTACGACGTACCGCAGCTGCTGAAGCTCCATCCTTCTATGATGACTCTTCATCGTTCAAATGAAAAACATGTGTTGGACTCATCGATAGTCGCGGCCGACGATGGACAGGTGAGCACGACCACCGCCTCCCCTTCTCCCGACACGATGGCCACGCGCGTCGGCTGGACGGTCATGACCGCGATCTCCCCGGCCGTGTGGGGCACGACGTATATCGTGACCACCCATCTGCTGCCGGAGGGACATCCGCTGTTCGCGGCCCTCATGCGATCGCTGCCGGCCGGACTGATCGCCCTCCTGGTCGCTCGTCGTTTGCCGCGCGGCTCGTGGTGGTGGAAGAGCCTGGTGCTGGGCGTGCTGAACATGGCGGCCTTCTTCCCACTGCTGTTCCTCTCCGCGCAGCATCTGCCGGGAGGGGTCGCAGCCACCCTGGGCGCGGCGCAGCCGATCGTGGTGGCCTTCCTCGCCGTCACGATCCTCCAGGAACGGCTCTCGTCCTGGCGGGTCACCTGGGGCATGGTCGGCATGACCGGTGTCGCCCTCGTCGTCCTCGGGCCGGGAGCCGGTCTCGACCCGATCGGCGTCCTCGCCGGCCTCGCCGGCGCCGCCTCGATGGGGACCGGCGTCGTCCTCACGAAACGCTGGGGTCGTCCTGAGGGCGTATCGGCCATCGGCCTCGCCGGCTGGCAACTCACCGCGGCCGGACTGGTCCTGCTCATCCCCGCCATGGTCGTCGACGGCGTTCCGACCGACATCGACAGGCCGGCCGTCTATGGCTATCTATGGCTCGGTCTCGTCGGGGGGCTGCTCACCTACACCCTCTGGTTCAGCGGCATCCGGCGCCTGCCTGTCACCGCCACCGCCCTGCTCGGGCTGCTCTCGCCGCTCATGGCCGCCCTCCTCGGCGCGGTCATCGCCGGCGAGGCGCTCACTCTCGTGCAACTCGCCGGATTCGTCCTTGCCCTCACCGCGATGGTCGCCGGCCAGCTCTCCCCATCTGTCACCAGGAAGGACCTATGAGAATCACCATCTTCGGCGCCACCGGCATGGCTGGCAGCGCCATCGTCACCGAGGCTCTGTCCCGCGGCCACGAGGTCACCGCGCTCTCACGGCGCCCGATGGAGACGCTCGGTCAGGAGCGGCTGACGGCCTTCGCCGTCGATGTCACCGGCCCCCTCGATATCGGGCCGCTGCTCATCGACGTCGACGTCGCCGTGCTCACCGTCCGTCTCCCACCGGGCGAAGAGTCCGAGCTCGCGCCCGTGACCCGGCGCATCCTCGATGCCGCCGCACGCCACGGCGTCCGCGTGTTCGTCGTGGGCGGCTCCGCCCCGTTGCGCTCGCCGACGTCTCCGGACCGGCTCGTCGTCGACGATCCGGCGTACGTGCCGGAGGCGTGGAGGACGATCGCCACGGCGAGTCTCGACCAGTTCCGCGTCTGCGAGCGTCACCCGGAGGCGCAGTGGACCTATCTCAGTCCACCCGCGATCCTCGAGCCCGGCGCACGCACCGGTCGCTACCGCCGCGGCCGCACCACGTTACTCCTCGACGCGGACGGCGACTCCCGCATCACGGTTCCCGACCTCGCGACTGCCCTCGTGGACGAGATCGAGCATCCGAGCGGGGAGCGCCACTTCACGGTCGCGGGCGCACCGGACGCTCGCTGACCCAGGTCGGTCAGTCGGCGACCGCCCCGGCCGTGATGTTGATGGACGCAGCCGGCCGACACGAGACCTCTGAGACGATCGAGTATGTCTGGCTCACATGTGATCTTCATCGGCGGGCGTTCCGGCGCAGGCAAATCGACCGTAGCATTCGCTCTGCACGATCTCCTCTCCCAGCGAGACGTGCAGCATGCCGTCATCGAGGGAGACTGTCTCGACCTGGCGCATCCGGCCCCGGGGGAGCATCACCTCGCCGAGCGGAATCTCGCTGCGATGTGGGAGAACTATCGTGATCTGGGGTACCGGCGGCTCATCTACACGAACACCGTCTCGATCCTCCAGGTACCGGCGCTGACAGAAGCCATGGGCGACGCACGTGAGGTCACATCGGTGCTGCTTCGAGCAAGCGATTCGACGGTTGCCGAACGACTCGGGCGACGCGAGCACGGTGACAGCCTCGAACGGCACGTACAGCGCAGTTCTACGATGGCGGCCCGTCTCGAACGGTCCGCGGGTGACGATGTTCACCGTCTCGATACCGATGTGATGACCCCGCTCGATGTCGCCGAGCAGATCGTCGACCTCTCGGGCTGGGCCGAAGCGAGCGGCCGAGCGGACTGAGAACCGCGCTCGGCTGAACGCCGACCAGGCGGAACTGCCTGTCGCGTCCGTGGGGTGCTCCTCGGGCTCGAGCACAGTTGCGCCGGCCGATCGCGGGGCCTCGCTGACGCTCGGTGGGCGAAGAGGGACTCGAACCCCCGGCCTTCCGGGTGTAAACCGGATGCTCTAACCAACTGAGCTATTCGCCCGAGCGACCTGACGGTCGGGTCGCAACGATAGCGCACCTCACCCTGCAGTCGTCCGCGAGCCGGGGCGACCGGCGGTAGACGGTCAACCTCACCAGGCGGTCATGGGGTTGACCGTCTACCGCCGCTCGCGAGGTGAGGTTGATCAGCTACCGCCACCGCCCGGGCCCCGGGAAAAAGGCCGTGCCGCCAAGGTCTCGGGTCCCTGGCGGCACGGTCAGTCCATCAAAGCAGATGTTCGCTCGCTCTGGTGGCGGAATTCACAAAGATTGAGGCGATTCTCAGCCGACGAGCGACGCGACCGCCTCACGGTAGCCCGACAGCTCGCGGGCCTCGCCGATCTGGTTCTCGACCTTCCAGCGCACGACACCCTCGGCATCGATCAGGTAGGTGCCGCGCACGGCGCACCCGAGATCCTCGTTGAAGATCCCATAGGACCTCGCGACCTCGCCGTGCGGCCAGAAGTCGCTCAGCAACGAGAACTGGTAGCCGTCCTGTTCGGCGTAGGCACGCAGGGAGAACATGTGATCGCACGACACGGCGAGCAGTTCGACGCCCGCATCGGAGAAGACCGCGAGATTGTCCCGCAGCTCGCACAGCTCCCCCGTGCAGATGCCGCTGAAGGCGAAGGGATAGAAGACGAGCGCGACCGGCGTGCCGCGCAGGTCGGCGAGGGACACGTCCTCGCCGTGCTGGTTCTTGAGAGTGAAGTCCGGGGCCTGCTGGCCGATCTCGATCGTCATGACGACGAGCGTAGCGGCCCCTCGCTTCAGCGCCGGTGTGTGGAGAGCTTGGTGACGGCCCAGTCCTCTCCCGCCGGGGAGGTCGTCGTGACCGACAGCCCCGCGATCGGAGCGGCCTCGCCGACGTCGGCGCCGCTCACATGACCCTCCCGCCCCACCTTGGGGGTCAGCAACCAGACGAAGCCGCCCTCGGCGACGTCCTGCAGGGCGTCCATGAGGCCCTCGGCGAGATCTCCGTCGCCGTCGCGCCACCACAGGATCACCCCGTCGACGACCTCGCCGACATCACCGTCGACCAGTTCGTTGCCCGTGTGCTTCGCGATCGCGCCGCGGAGGTCGTCGTCGACGTCCTCATCCCACCCGAGCTCTTGAATCACCGTGTCGGGGGCGAATCCCATCTTGCCGGCGTCCACCCGTTCCTCCTCGTGGTTGATGGCGGAAAACCTACCGAAAAGTAGGTACTCCGAGAGTGCTGCCGGTCTCACACTAGCGGAGACGAAGTGGAATGATGGAGAAGTCCACCCGACACCCAAGGGAGCTTTCCATGCCGCAATCCGGCTCTGAACGTCCGCCCATCATCCACGAGGGTATGCCGACCCAGCTGCCCGACATCGATTCGGAGGAGACCCGTGAATGGGTCGACTCGCTCGATGCGATGGTCGACGACCGTGGACGTGAGCGCGCTCGCTACGTGATGTTGCGTCTGCTGGAGCGCGCTCGCGAGAAGAACGTGGGCGTGCCCGCCCTCCGCAGCACCGACTACATCAACACGATCCCGCCCGAGCGCGAGCCCGACTTCCCCGGCGACGAGGACATCGAACGACGTATCCGTTCCTATATCCGATGGAACGCCGCCGTGATGGTGTCGCGCGCCAACCGTCCGGGCCTCGGCGTCGGCGGTCACATCGCCACCTATCAGTCCGCGGCCAGCCTGTACGAGGTCGGCTTCAACCACTTCTTCCGCGGCAAGGACCATCCCGGCGGCGGCGACCAGATCTTCTACCAGGGCCACGCCGCACCCGGCATCTACGCCCGCTCCTTCCTCGAGGGGCGCCTGGACGAGGATCAGCTCGACCGGTTCCGGCAGGAGCACTCTCACGGCTTCGGCAACGGCCTCTCGTCGTATCCGCACCCGCGGCTCATGCCGAACTACTGGGAGTTCCCCACCGTCTCGATGGGCCTCGCCGCGATCAACTCGATCTACCAGGCGCGGTTCAACCGCTACCTGCAGAACCGGGGCATCAAGGACACCAGCGAGCAGCACGTCTGGACCTTCCTCGGCGACGGCGAGATGGGCGAGGTCGAGTCCCTCGGCGCCATCGGCGTCGCCGCGCGCGAGCAGCTCGACAATCTCACCTTCGTCGTCAACTGCAATCTGCAGCAGCTCGACGGCCCGGTTCGCGGCAACGGCAAGGTCATCCAGGAGCTGGAGTCGATGTTCCTCGGCGCCGGCTGGAATGTCATCAAGGTCGTCTGGGGACGCCAGTGGGACGATCTCCTGGCCCAGGACACCGACGGTGTGCTCGTCAACCAGATGAACCGCACCCCCGATGGCGAGTTCCAGACGCTGTCGGTCGAGTCGGGTGCCTACAACCGCGAGCACTTCTTCGGCGCCGACCCGCAGCTGCTGAAGATGGTCGAGCACCTCACCGACGAGGACATCGAGAAGCTGCCCCGCGGCGGACACGACTACCGCAAGGTCTACGCGGCCTTCGACGCGGCCCGCAAGCACACCGGTCAGCCGACCGTGATCCTGGCGCACACCGTCAAGGGCTGGCTGCTGGAGTCCTTCCAGGCGCGCAATGCGACCCACCAGATGAAGAAGCTGACCAAGGACGATCTGAAGAACTTCCGCGATCGGCTGCACATCCCGGTCACGGACGAGCAGATCGACTCCAGCGATATCGCGCCCTTCTACCACCCGGGCAAGGACAGCGACGACATCCAGTACATGCTCGAGCGCCGCAAGCAGCTCGGGGGCTCGCTGCCCAAGCGCGTGGTCCGCGGCAGCGAGCTGAAGCTGCCGGACAAGGGGTTCTACGGCGAGCTCAAGAAGGGCTCGGGTAAGCAGCAGATCGCCACCACGATGGCCTTCGTGCGGTTGCTCCGCGACTTGATGAAGGACAAGAACGTCGGGCCGCGCATCGTGCCGATCGCGCCGGACGAGTACCGCACCTTCGGTATGGACTCGATGTTCCCCTCGAACAAGATCTACAGTCCGCAGGGGCAGACCTATCAGTCGGTCGACCGCAAGCTGCTGCTCGCCTACAAGGAGTCCGAGACCGGTCAGCTGCTGCACGAGGGCATCAGCGAGGCCGGAGCGATGGGTTCGGCGATCGCCGCCGGCAGCGCCTACGCGACCCACGGCGAGCCGATGATCCCGGTCTACATGTTCTACTCGATGTTCGGCTTCCAGCGCACCGGTGATTCGATCTGGGCGATGGCCGATCAGATGTCGCGGGGCTTCCTCGTGGGCGCCACCGCGGGTCGCACCACGCTGACCGGCGAGGGCCTGCAACACGCGGACGGTCACTCTCCGCTGCTGGCGAGCACCAACCCGGCGATCGTGCACTACGACCCGGCCTACGCCTTCGAGATCAGCCACATCGTCGAGGACGGCCTGCGCCGGATGTACGGTCCCGAGGCGGAGAACGTCATCTACTATCTGACGGTCTACAACGAGCCGCTGCAGCAGCCGGCCGAGCCGGAGGACCTCGATGTCGAGGGACTGCTCCAGGGCGCCTACCGTTACCGCAAGGCCGAGGCTGGGCAGACCCGCGCCCGCATCCTCGCCTCGGGTGTCTCGGTGCCGTGGGCGCTGCAGGCCCAGGAGATCCTCGCCGAGGAGTACGACGTGGCGGCCGATGTCTGGTCGGTCACGTCCTGGAACCAGCTCGCCCGTGACGGCCACGAGACCGAGGTGCGCAACTTCAACCATCTCGGCGAGGAGCGCGAAGTCCCGTACATCACCCGGGCCCTGTCCGAGGAGCCCGAGATCGTCTCGGTCGGTGTCAGCGACTACATGCGCTCGGTCCAGGACCAGATCGCCCGCTGGGTCCCCGGACCCTGGCAGTCGCTCGGTGCCGACGGCTTCGGCTTCGCCGACACGCGTGCCGCGGCCCGCCGCTTCTTCCAGATCGACGCCGAGTCGATCGTGGTGGCCGTGCTCGCCGAGCTCGCCGCCACGGGCGATCTCGACGCCAAGATCGCGCGGGAGGCGTACGAGCGCTTCCAGCTCGACGACCCGAGCGCCATGGCCGGTGTCCCCCAGGAGGGCGCCGACGCCTGACCGGCATCATCCCGACGACGGGCCGCGGCACATCGCCGCGGCCCGTCGTCGTGTGTATCGCGCCGGAGCTGCTCTGGAACAGTCCCCCTAGACTGTTCCCCATGCTCGGACGAACCTGGGACTTCTTGCGTCGCTGGCCCTATACCTTCGGTGCCGCGCTGGCCCTCGTCGTCGGCATCTTCACACTCATCATGTCCAGCCGCCTGGGCGTCCCGCTGCGGGACCCCGAGGGCTTCCTCGGACCGGCCTATGTGCGCCTTCCCCTCATGGCGCTGGGCTTCTTCGCTGTCGGCGTCATCCCGATGGCCATCAAGCGCCGCGGCATCAAGAAGATCTTCCCCGGTATCGCCGATGTGGTCCGGTACGAGTGGACGTGGAGCCGGGTCATCCACATCGCCTCCGGGCTCCTCGTCTTCTACGTCTGCTACGTCAGCTACCGCAATCTCAAGAGCTATCTGCCGGTGCTGCGCGAGGGCGTGCTCTACGACCGCATGTTCGCCGAATGGGACTACTGGGTGACCTTCGGCCACCAGCCGGGCGAGTTGCTGCACCAGCTGCTCGGCACCGGCTTCAACGCGCAGGTCCTCTCGTTCATCTACCTGACGTACCTGATGCTGATCCCGATCACCTTGGGCGCGTTCCTGGTGCTGAACCGCGATGTCTCCCTCGGCGCCTGGTACGCGACGGCGCTCGCGCTCAACTGGATCCTCGGCACGGTCAGCTACTACATCTGGCCGTCGCTCGGGCCTGCCTTCTTCCAGCCGCAGTTCTTCACCGATCTAGAGGAATCGGGGGTCACCGCGCTCCAACAGGGATTGTTCCGCAACGCCTCGGCCTTCAAGGAGGATCCGACGGGGCCGTTCATCTACGGCATCGCGGGCTTCGCCTCGCTGCACGTGTCGGTCACCTTCACCGCGGCGCTGTTCTTCCAGCGCACCGACCAGAGCCGCTTCGTGCAGGCGATCGGCTGGGTCTACTTCGCGCTCACGGTGCTCGCCACGATCTACTTCGGCTGGCACTACCTCGCCGACGATGTCGGCGGCATCCTCATCGGCTGGCTGTCGGTCGCGATCGGCGGCTGGGTCACCGGCAACGGGTTCTGGCGACAACGCCACCACAAGATTCAGCTGACGGCGGACCCGGACGATTCGCGGGGCACCGTGTCCAAGGCGAACTGATCGCCTCGACGCAGCAGCGCACGCCAACGCCCCCGGTGATACTGCGCTGGGGGCTTGGAGGCGCAGAACTCGATGACGAGGTCGCTGAACCGGTCGGGTTCGTCGCGATGCGGGAAGTGCCCCGAGTCCTCGAAGACCCGCACCTCGGAGTTGACGAGGGCGGGAGCGTTCTCGGCGTGCTCGGCCGGGATCACGTGATCCTGCGCGCCCCAGACGACCAGCACCGGCATGAGCCGGGCGAGATAGGCACGATCGGTCATCGTCACGTACTGCCCGCGCCAGTCCATCACGGTGCTGCTCAGCCGCAGGACGGCCTTGCGCTGCCCCGGATCGGCGAGCTTGACGTAGATGTCGGCCACCTCACCCAGGTCGCGGAACAGCGGCCCCGGTAGGCGCGACAAGGTCCGCATGGCGTCGGCCACCGGACGCCGCCACGGACGCGCCGTCGCCACCGAGAGCGCCGCGCCGGAGCCCGGGAGGGTCAGCATCCGGATGAGCGGCGTGACATCGCGTCCCAGTCCACCGGGGGCCACCAGGACGACCCGCTCGGTGCGCTCGGGGAACTGATAGGCGAACTGCATGGCCACCCCTCCCCCGAAGCTGTGCCCGACGACAGTCACCTTGTCGATGCCGAGGACGGTCAACAGGTCGCGCATCCCGTTGGCATAGCCGCCGAGCGAGTAGTCGGCATCGGGCTTGTCGGAATCGCCGTGCCCGAGCAGGTCCGGGGCGATGACGGTGAAGTACTCGGCCAGGCGGTCGATGACCGGCGTCCAGGTGCTGGAATCGCAGCCGAGACCGTGCAGGAGGAGCAGTACCGGACCGGTCCCGCGACGCCGATAGACGCGGCGATACCCGTGGATCACCTCGCAGTGGACGTCCGGATCCTCCTGGACCGTGCGCGCAGCCATCTGGCCATCGTAATGCCGAGCCGCGCGACGCGACGCACGGAACGCGCGGGCGAGGGCGTGCCGGTCGGGCTCCGCACCGTAGAATCATGCCCGTGGACGATGACCAGATCGACCTCCACGAGGTCAAGCAGCCCGCCGTGCGCGCCATCACCTGGATGGCGGTCGTCGGCGCGGCCATCGGCATCGCCTTCGGCCTGCTCGGGGCCACCGTGTTCACGGCGACCGGCATCACCGGTGCCGACCTCCCGCCGTTGACGGCCGAGCCCAGTCCGACCCCCACGGAGGAGGAGACGCCGGCTGAGGAGCCGGACGACTCCGACGACGAGGAGCCCGCCGCTCCCGAACCGCAGCTCTTCGCCGAGCGCGACCAGGTTCCCCCGGGCCAGCGTTTCGGTCTGAACGGCCTCATGCCCGGGGTCGACGAGGGCACCACGTTGCAGGTCCAGGTGCAGGACGGCGACGGCCCCTGGGAGGACTTCCCGGTGACCACGACCGTCGAAGCCGACGGTCGCTTCGAGACCGTCGTCTACACGTCCCGCACCGGCGAACGGCACTTCCGGATGATCGTGGCCGGTGGCGAGGAGACGACCCCCGAGGTCACCGTCCGGATCGGCTGATCCTCAGCCCTGCCCGCTCCGACTCCTCATGGGCGGTGCGTGATCAACCGCCGTTGGGCTGCTGGCTGATCAGATCACCTGGTGGAGCCAGCGCACCGGCGCACCGTCACCCGCGTGGCGGAAGGGCTCCAGCGCGGCGTCCCACGCCGCTCCGAGCAGTCCGTCGAGCGCCTCGTCCATGGAGACCTCGCCGGCCGCGGCCTTCGCGCGCATGGCCCGGATACGGTCCTCGGGGATCATGAGATCGCCGTGGACGCCGACGACGGCGTGGAAGATGCCCAGCTCGGGCGTGAAGGAGTAGCGCGCCCCCTCGCTGCCCGCCGTGGGCTCCTCGGTGACCTCGTAGCGCAGCAGGTCCCAACCGCGCAGCGCCGAGGCGAGGGCCGCCCCGGTGCCGACAGCGGCCTGCCAGGACAGCTCGGCGCGATAGGTGCCGGGATCGGCGGGTTGAGCGGACCACGCGAGGTCGACTCGATCGCCCAGCACATTCGCCGCGGCCCACTCGACGTGCGGGCACATCGCCGATGGCGCAGAATGCACGAAAAGGACACCCCGGGTGATCGGGGCGTCTGACGATATCGACTTCATGCGGTACCTCCCTAGGGTCGCCTTCCCCAGCGTCCTACGGGTTCGTACCACCTTCATTGTGACCCATGCCCCGCGATGCGACAAGACAGGACCCCTCGATGAGCGTTGTACGACACGTCCCGGAGGCCTCGCGCTTCGAGCTCTGGGAGGACGACGAGCTGGCCGGCTACGTCGACTACGACCGGCGAGGCGATGTGTGGGAGCTGCCTCATACGCGCATCTTCGACCGCTTCGGTGGACGCGGGCTGGGCCATACGCTCGTGCTCGAGACGCTGGAGCAGATCGCCACCGCGGGCGGTTCGGTGATCCCGTCCTGTCCGTTCATCCCGCAGGTGATGGTCGGAGACCCCGAGCTCGTGGCGCTCGTGCCGGCCGACAAGCGGCGCCGCTACGGGCTCTGAGAGGACTCGACGCGGGCATCGTGCACCTCGGGGATGCCGCTCTCGCGCCAGAGCTCGAGGATCGCATCGTGGTTCTCCCAGGCCTCGACCGGTTCGAACCCGTCCTCGCGGACGTGGCCCAGCAGCTCGGCCTTCACGACCGCCGCCGGCCGGAAGTCGCTCGAGTACCGCAGGTAGAGGCCGTCATAGGGGATCTGCTGGGATACGAGCCAGTCCATCGTGAGATCGCGCCAGATGAACTCCCGTGAGGACACGATGACGACGGCACGCCCTTCTCGATGCGCCCGGCGGGCGGCCTCCGCCACGACGGCATCGGCGGGGCAGCCGGCCGAGGCGGTGTGGAAAGCCCGGTAGTCGGGCTCGTCACCGGCGACGAGATGCTCGATCGAGCGCGTGTCGCAGAGGGTGCCGTCGAGATCGAAGAGCACCGCGGGGCGCGATCCTAGCATCGGCTAGTCGGCCTTTCTCTCGGACTGGACGGGGATGCCGAACTTCGCGAGAGACTCGCGGGCCCGCTCCTGGGCGCGTTCGTCCGGGGAGTTCAGCGCGATATCGCGCAGGGCCTCGATGGCGTCGGGCAGACTCGCCTCGATCTTCGTCCGCAGGTCGCCCTTGGCGCGCCATCCCCAGCCCACGAGCGAAGCCTAAACGGTGCGCCCCGATCCCGCGCGCGCCGTCCCGTGGGCCATACTAAACCCCAGGCCGCGGCGAGACGGCCGGATAGTTCTCGTCACGGGGAGTTAGCTCAGCCGGTTAGAGCAGAGGACTCATAATCCTTGGGTCGCGGGTTCGAGCCCCGCACTCCCTACTCCGTCGGTCGCCACGTGATCGGTGGCCTCGCGGGAGCCTTCCCTCCCCCGTAGCGTGGATCCCATGAGCGATGACGCGTTGACCCCTTTGACCGAAGACTGGACGTCCGCGCTCGTGGTCGTCGCCCACCCCGACGATGTCGAGTTCGGTGCCGCGGCGGCGGTCGCACGCTGGACGGGGCAGGGCAAGTCCGTCGTCTACTGCATGGTGACCAGCGGCGAGGCCGGCATCGACTCGCTGCCTCCCGAGGAGTGTGGGCCCGTCCGGGAGGCCGAGCAGCGGGACTCCGCGGCGATCGTCGGAGTCGAGGCGGTCGACTTCCTGCATTGGCGCGACGGTGTCGTCGAGTTCGGCATCCCGCTGCGTGCCGCGATCGCCCGGGAGATCCGGCGTCATCGCCCCGACATCGTCATCACCAACAACTTCCGCGACTCCTGGGGAGGCTCGGCGCCGAACCAGGTCGACCACATGGCCGTCGGGCAAGCCGCGCTGCACGCCTGCCAGGACGCCGGGAATCGCTGGATCCACACGGAGCAGCTGACCGAGGAGGGTCTCGAGCCGTGGGGCGGGGTACGCGAGGTCTGGGCCGCGGGCTCCCCACGGTCCGAGCACGGAGTGGATACCACGGACACCTTCGATGCCGGGGTCGCGTCGCTGGCGGCCCATCGGGCCTATATCGAAGGGCTCGGTTGGGAGCAGTTCGATCCGGCCGAGTTCCTCGAGGGCATGTCCCGCGACGCGGGCCGGCGCCTCGGCGTGCGCCATGCCGCCGTCTTCGAGGTGTTCGGCCTCAGCTTCGGAGAGTGACGCCCGCCGTCCACAGGGGCGGCCAGGGACGGATGACAGATCGTTCGATGGCGGGCACGGTGTGCACATGTCGCCCTATGCTCGCCGCGCTCTCGAAGCGCCTACGCTGTCCGCCGAGCAGGAGCGGGAGCTCCTCCTCCGCTGCCGGGGCGGCGATCCGCGCGCACGCGAGGCGCTGATCGAGGCCGGACTCCGCTGGGTGGTGCTCCACGCCCTGCGCCGCCGTGTGGAGCCCGAGCACTTCGACGACGCCGTCCAGGACGGCACGGCCGCCCTCATCCGGGCGGTGGACCGCTTCGATCCAGCCCGCGGCACTCGACTGGTCAGCTTCGCCTGGTCCTGGATCGACGGGGCGATGCGCCAGCCGCCACGGCCTCTGCTGCTTCCGCTCGGCGATGTCCCCGAGCCGGCGACCACCGATCCCGACGCGCTCCATGACGCGCTCGACACGCTGAGCGAGCTCGACGCGCGTCTCCTGAGGGATCGCTTCGGCCTCGACGACGGCACCGTCCCGAGCACCCGGGCCGAGGTCGCGGCACGTCTCGGGCTCAGCATCGCCGAGGTCCGGCGACGCGAGACCCGGGCCCTCCAACATCTCCGTCGCGAGTGGGCCGCCCCGGTGGTTGGGTCCCCTGGGCCGGACTGCTAGAGTCGTCACCGGTCGCTCCTCAGGGAGCCCGTCCCCTGTAGCTCAATTGGCAGAGCATTCGGCTGTTAACCGGAGGGTTGTTGGTTCGAGTCCAACCGGGGGAGCCACCACGAAGGCAGTCAGTCGCAGGCGACGGACTGCCTTTCGCTGTTCCGCCCCGGTCGAGACACTCTCCCGGCTGACGGCGACGGCCCCCACTCCCGCCGCGCTGACGAACGATGTGCTTCTGTGGTTGCCCCGGCAACCGCGGAAACACATCCTTCGTGGGCCGGGGACTGACGATGTGATTCTGTGGTCGTCACAGCAACCGCGGAAACACATCCTTCGTGGGCCGGGACGCTCGGTCAGGCCTGCTCCATCGCGCCGATGATGCGCTCGCGGAAGTCCCGGCGCTGCTGCTCGAGCGCCACCAGTTCTCCGAACATCCGGTTGTACTGCTCGGACTCCTCGAGCGGGTTGGTGCGCTGCAGCTTGGACTTGACCTCCACGATCCGCCGCGCGACCGTCAGCTCCTGCAGACGCGCCAGCACGGCGGCGACCACCGCCTGTGTGGAACGCTCCGAGGAATGCAGCGGTTCGGCGGCAGCAACGCCCAGGACCCGGCCCAGGCTGTCGTCGAGGCTGTCGGCCAGACCCGGCAACCACCCGGCATCCGGGCCGTCGGGCAGGCCGCGAGCCTCGATCTGGCGCCATAGCTGTTGCGCCACCGGATGGGTGAAGTCGTTCTCGCCGATATCGTCGGTGAGCTCCTTGGCGATGTGCGGGAACTGCACGATCGCCTTCAGCGCCTCGCGCTCGTCGGCGAACTGCGGCGCCCCGAAGCTCGGCCCCGCCGGTTGGGCGGGGGCCGCCTGCGGCTCGGGCGCTGCCGACGGCGGGGCCTTGCGGCCGGCGGCCGGGGCGGGTTTCGCAGACCGGAACTCCTGACGCACCTGGTCGACATCGGCCCCCACCCTGCTGGCGATCTCGCGCAGGAACTCGTCGACCTTCGACTTGTCGCGGATCGCCGATGCCAGCTGGACCGACTCGCGGATGGCGTCGATGCGCTGGTCGCCGCGGTCGAGGTCGTAACGGGTGAGGATGTTGTCGAGCACGAAGCGATAGAGCGGCACCCGCGAGGCGACCAGCTCGCGGACCGCCGCGTCACCATCGGCGAGGCGCAGATCGCACGGATCCATACCGCGCGGCTCGACGGCCACATAGGTCTGGCCCGCGAACTGCTCATCGCCCGAGAATGCCTTCATCGCGGCCCGTTGCCCGGCCTCATCGCCGTCGAAGGTGAAGACGATCTCGCCGTGGAAGGCATCGTGATCGAGCAGCAGGCGTCGCAGCACCCGGGCGTGGTCCTCGCCGAAGGCGGTTCCACAGGTCGCCACGGCGGTGGTGACGCCAGCCTGGTGGCAGGCCATGACATCGGTATACCCCTCGACGATGACCGCCTGGCTGCGCGAGGAGATCTGCCGCCGGGCGAGGTCGATGCCGTAGAGCACCTGGCTCTTCTTGTAGATCGGTGTCTCGGACGTATTGAGGTACTTGGCCTCGATGCGGTCGTCGTCGAGCATCCGCCGGGCCCCGAAGCCGATCACCTCGCCGCTGATCTCCCTGATGGGCCACAGCAGCCGACCGCGGAACTTGTCGTAGAGGCCTCGCTGACCGCGGGCCGCGAGGCCGCCGACGATGAGGTCCTCGTCGCTGAACCCCTTGCCCTTGAGGTGTCCCACGAGGGCCTCTCCCCCGCGCGGGGCCCACCCCATCGCGAACATCTCCGCCGCGGCGCGATCGAAGCCCCGATCGGTCACGAACTGCCGGCCCGGTTGCGCCTCGGAGGACTGCATGAGCGCCTCGTGGTAGAACTCTCCCGCCAGCCGGTGCGCCTCCAGCAGGCGCTGGCGCTGGCCTGGGTCGCGACGCGGCCCGACCGGCGTGCCCTCGTCATATCGCAGCTGGACGCCGTACCGGCCCGCGAGCCGTTCGACGGCCTCGGCGAAGGAGAGCCCCTCGATCTCGCGCAGGAACTTGATCGCGTCACCGCCCGCGCCGCAGCCGAAGCAGTAGTAGAACCCCTGAGCGGGACGCACATTGAACGACGGGGTCTTCTCGTCGTGGAACGGGCAGAGGCCCTTGCGGGCTCCTCCGCCGGCATTGCGCAGGGTGACGTACTGCTCGATGACCTCATCGATGCGCACCCGCTCGCGGACGAGCTGAATGTCCTCGTCCTTGATGAGCGCCATGCCCCGATACTAGTGTCCTGCGCCGAAGGTTCGTCACCGCCTTTCGCCGCCTGAGCGTCGCTCCGCGACGTTGGCGTCGCTCGAAAGGCGTCCGAGCCTGCCTTCGCTCCGCCGCCTTGCGGAGCATCCACTCAGACGACGCCTCTCGGCAACGAACCTCCGACGCAGGACACTAAGCCGTCACGAAAGCAGCCGATCGGCCCAACCCACAGCCGACAGGTCGGTCAAGCTCGCGACCTGGTCGATCACCACGCGCAACCGGCCGGCATCGTCATCCGCGGACCGGAAGTCGCCGATGAGATCGGCGTCGAGGTGCTTGTCCCCGGTGCACGCGAGCTCGGCGACGAGTGCCTCCAGCAGCTCACGTTGCTCCGCCAGCAGCGCGGTGCGATCGGCGCTCAACATCACGTGGTGGGCGGCGATCGCCTTCAGCACGAGGATCTCGTCGACCGTCTCCTGCGGCAGCTCCAGGTCGGCCTCGAAGCGCACCAGCGGGCCGTCGCCCCATCGCGCCGTCGTCGCGCGCTGCGCCGCCACCGCGAAGCGGCCGATGAGCGCGCTCGTCAGGCTCTTGATGACCGCTCGCGAGGCCCGCCCGCCGTCGAAACGGGCCGACGGCCACTCCGGCATCCCCTGCAGCCGTTCGAGCGCGGCTCCCAGCCGGTCGTCATCGGCTTCTGGGTCGTACCAGTCGCGCGCGACCGCGAAGACGCGCGGAAGATCCAGGCCTTCGACGAGATCGAACCATCCCCCCACCACGCCGTCCTCGACATCGTGCACCGAATAGGCGATGTCATCGGACAGATCCATGACCTGCGCCTCGATGGGGCGTCGGAAGGGCTCGGCATCCGACCGGATCCAGGTGAAGACCTCGATATCGTCGTCGTAGAGCCCGAACTTCGGTCCGCCGCCGGGCGCCTCGCCACGGCGCCACGGATACTTCACGCAGGCGCCGAGGGTCGCTCGGGTCAGGTTCAGGCCCACGCTGCGTCCGTCCGCCGCGAAGGTCTTGGCCTCCAGCCGCGTCAGCAACCGCAGCGTCTGGGCATTGCCCTCGAAGCCGCCGATCCCCCGCGCCGCCGTGTCGAGCGCCTTCTCGCCGTTGTGGCCGAAGGGCGGATGACCGAGGTCGTGCGAGAGCGCCGCGGAGTCGACGATGTCCGGATCGCAGCCGAGCGCCTTGCCGAGCTCACGTGCCACCTGCGCCACCTCGAGCGAGTGGGTCAGCCGATTGCGCACAAAGTCGTCGACCCCCGCGCCCAGGACCTGGGTCTTGGCCGACAGCCGGCGCAGGGCGGACGAGTGGAGGATACGCGCCCGGTCGCGCTCGAAGGGCGTGCGGCCGGGGCGCTTCGGGGCCTCGGCCACGAACCGCGCCCGCGCCTCGGGACCGTACCGCTCGCTCATCGCGCCGAGCCTATCGCGAGGTTCCCCCGAGGCGATGCCGTGAGCTCACGTTCTCGCCGGCGCGGCTCCGCGAGTGGTGCAAACTCGCCCTCATCCGGGTCTTTCGAGGGCGAATATGCACCACTCGCAGTCAGGATTGCACCACTCGGTGCCCCGCGCGTCGATGCAGCGGGCACGGTAACGTCGGCTCGCGTGATACGTGGAACGGGACGAGTGAGCATCGTCGTCGGCTGGGCGCTGGCCGCGATGGGGATCGTGGCAATCGTGGTGTTCGTCGTCCTGGCGTTCGTGGTGGCGCCGTGGATGCTGATCTTCCTGTTCGCCCCGGTGCTGCTGTTCATCGGTGCCGGCGTCAATCTCTGGATGGGCTACCGGACGCGCCTGGAGATCCTGCCCGACCGCTTCATCTGGTGCGGTGCCGTCGGCAAGACGAACTCCCTCGCCTGGCACGACGTCCGGCAGATCCTGATCCCGCCGCCGAACAGCCGACCGCGCGTGGCCGCTATCGCCCAGCTGCACGACGGCCGGTATATCGAGATCGAGGCGCTGTGGCTGTCGCGCACCTCGCCCATCTCCCTGGCCGGAGCCCCCGACCACACGCGGGCCCGTCAGCTGCTGATCGACGGGCATCGCGCCTATCTCGCCCACACCGAGCCCGAATAAGACCCACCGCAGCCGTCAGTCCCTCGCCGAGGTCACCAGCGGCCGTTACGGGGGCGGGGCTGGCAACGCGGGCACCAGTAGCTCGACCGGTTCATGAACGAGTCACGGCGCATCGGTGTGCCGCACCGGTCGCAGGGCTCGCCCTCGCGGCCGTAGGCATGGAGCGATCGGTCGAAATACCCTGATTGACCGTTGATGTTCACATAGAGGGCATCGAAAGATGTGCCGCCCTGGTCCAGCGCGTCGCCCATGACATCGCGCAGGTGACCCAGCAGGCCGTCGATCTCGCGCGTGCGCAGGTGACGGGTGTTGCGGGCATAGTGCAAGGGAGTGCGCCACAGCGCCTCGTCGGCGTAGATATTGCCGACCCCCGATACGAGCGTCTGATCGAGCAGCGCCCGCTTGACGCCGGTCTCGCGCCGCCTCAGCCGGCGACCGAACTCCGCGGCGTCGAAGAGCGGATCGAGCGGATCGCGGGCGATGTGCTCGATCTCGTCGGGCAGCTCGGCTCCCCCGGGACTCACCAGCAGTCCCCCGAAGATCCGCTGATCCACGAAGCGCAGCTCATTGCCGTCGTCGAGTGAGACACGCACGCGCAGGTGACGGGGAGCCGGGGCGTCCGGCGGGGAGATCAGCATCTGGCCGCTCATGCCCAGATGGGCCAGCAGGGCGTCGTCATCGTCCAGGGGCAGCCACAGGTACTTGCCGCGGCGCCGGGCGGCGGTCACCCGCTGCTCGCGCAGGCGGGCGATGAAGTCATGAGGACCGGGACCGTGCCGGCGGACCGAGCGGGTGTCCAGCACCTCCACCCCGGTGATCGTGCGACCGACGACGTGATCGTCGAGCCCACGGCGCACGACCTCGACCTCAGGAAGCTCCGGCATCGCTCATCTCGGCGCTGATAGCGCGCCAGGCGATCTCGGCGACCATCTGCTCGGCTTCCTTCTTCGATCGCCCCTCGCCGCCGTGATAGACGCGATCGGTCATCACGACACTGGCGGTGAACTTCTTGTCGTGGTCCGGGCCGGTGCCCTCGAGCTCATAGACCGGCACACCGAGCCCGTGGTCGGCGGCGACCTCCTGCAACGAGGTCTTCCAGTCCAGGCCGGCACCGAGGGCCGCGGCATCGGCGATGACGGGCTCGAAGATCGTACGGACGACCTCGGCGACACGCTCGATACCGAAGGCCAGGAAGATCGCCCCGATGACGGCTTCCATCGTGTCGGAGAGGATGGACGGCTTGTCGCGCCCGCCCGTGGTCTCCTCGCCCCTACCGAGCAGCAGATGCTCACCGAGACCGAGCGTGCGCGCCACCTCGGCAAGTGCCTTGGCGCTCACCACCGCGGCGCGCAGCTTGGCCAGCTGACCCTCTGGCAGGTCGGGATGGCGCCGGAAGATCATCTCGGTGACGACGAACCCCAACACCGAGTCGCCCAGGAACTCCAGGCGCTCGTTGTTGGGGACGTTGCCGTTCTCGTACGCGTACGAGCGATGTGTCAGGGCATGCTGCAGGAGCTCGGGGGCCAGGTCGGGGACTCCGAGGACCTCACGCAGCGAATCGGTCACGTGGACCAGTTCAGAGCACCTGACGACGCTCGCCACGCGCGCCGTACTGGCCGCACTCGGCGCAGGCGCGGTGCGGGACCACCCGGGCGTTGCACGCCGGGTTGGCGCACTCGACCGTCCGCACGATGCTGGCCTTCCAGGCCGAACGGCGGTGACGGGTGTTGCTGCGCGACATCTTCCGCTTCGGGACAGCCACGATTACTCCTCAGTTTGCTCGGTCAGTCGGGTCAGCGTCGCCCACCGGGGGTCGATCGCCTCGCCGTGTGTGTGATCGGGATCGTCCGCGAGGCGCGCCCCACATTCGGGGCACAATCCCGGACACTCCGGATCACACAACGGGTTGTGCGGCAGTGCGAGCACCACCGCGTCGGTCAGCACGGGCTCGAGGTCGAGCAGGTCTCCCTCGAGGGCCAGCTCGTCCTCTCCCGGATCGTCGTAGAGGTACAGCTCCTGGAAGTCGACATCGAGGTCCTCCTCGACATCGTCCAGGCACCGCACGCACTCGCCGACCGCGTGAGCGGATGCCGTGCCGGTGGCCAAGACACCGTCCATCACTGCTTCGAGACGAAGCTCGAGCTCGATGGGCGACCCCTCGGGGACACCGAACACGTCCAGGCCGAGACCCGTCGGCGCCTCGATGGTGCGGGTGTACGTCTTCTCGGTGCCGGGGCGACGCCCCAGCGCCTGGGTGTCGAACACCAAGGGACCCGAAGACACGGACATTCCTTCATCGAGAGCACAACGGAACACGGCCTGCGAACAGGCCGACGACCATCGTACCGCGCGGGCCCTCACGACCACCAATCGGCTCGTGCGGCGCGCAGAACCCTCCGCCCCGAGCGGTGAGTCACGCACCACTCGCCGGGCACGGCGGTGGGATACGCACCTCTCGGACGTCAGGAGAGGTGCGTATCCCACCGCCCACGAGAAGGAGACGTGCGTATCTCACCGCTCACGGGCGCGAGGGGTGCCTAACTCACCGCCCTGGGGTCGGCTGGCAACGGCCGAACTGTCGGTGGTTCGCTCCACCATGGAGCCATGTCTCCGGCGCTCCCCGACGACGATATCGGCATCCTCCACGCCGATCTCGATGCCTTCTACGCCTCGGTGGAGCAACGGGACGAGCCCGCACTGCGGGGACGGCCCGTCGTCGTCGGAGGCGGCGTGGTGCTCGCGGCGAGCTACGAGGCCAAGGCCCTCGGCATCCGCACCACCATGCCGGGACGCCAGGCGCGACGCCTGTGCCCGGACCTCATCGTGCGTCCTCCCCGCTTCGCGGCGTACAGCGAGGCGAGCGCGGCGGTCTTCGCGATCTTCCACGACATCACCCCCGTGGTCGAGGCGCTGTCGATCGACGAGGCCTTCCTCGATGTCAGCGGGCTGCGCCGCCTGACCGGTCACCCGCTCACGATCGCCGGTACGCTCCGCTCCCGCGTCCAGGACGAGGTGGGTCTGCCGATCTCGGTCGGGATCGCCCGTACCAAGTACCTGGCCAAGGTCGCCAGCGCGCTCTCCAAGCCGCACGGCCTCCTCGTGGTGCCGGCCGCGGAGGAGCGGCGCTTCCTGCACGCCTTGCCCGTCGAGCGGCTGTGGGGCGTGGGCCGGGTGACGAGCGGAGCGCTGCACCGTGCCGGCTGGTCGACGGTCGCCGACCTCGCCCACGCGGACCCGTCCGCCGTGGAGGCCGTCGTCGGCCCCGCGGCCGCCCGCCATCTGCTGGACCTCGCGCATGGCCGCGACACGCGACGGGTCGATCCTCATGTCAGCCGGCGGTCGATCGGGGCGCAGCAGGCCCTCGGGCGCGCGACCCGATCCCTGCCCGATGTCGATGCCGCCCTCCTCGAGCTCGTCGACCGCGTCGCACGCCGGCTGCGACGGGCGCGGCGCACCGCTCGGACCGTCACGCTGCGCCTCCGCTTCGGGGACTTCCGCCGATCGACCAGCGCCACGACGCTGTCCGTGCCCACCCACGAGACGAGCGAGCTGCTCACCGCGGCGCGGCGTCTGCTGCTGACGCGCGCGGCGGACATCGCGCGTGAAGGACTCACGCTGGTCGGCATCGCGCTCAGCGGTCTCGACGATCACGGAGAGCAGCTGACGCTCCCCTTCGAGGACCGAGATCCCGGCCGACTGGACGCCGCCGTGGACGCCGTGCACGAGCGCTTCGGCTCGGCCGCGCTCCGCCGCGCGGTTCACGTGCGGGAGTAAGAGGTTCCGCCGGTGGGGTGCGCGCGGCAGCCTCCCTCACCGGTGGAAGTTCTGAGCCTCGGTGAGCGCCACCAGCACATGAGGCGGGACCAGCTCGGCGACATCGCCGCCGTGCTTGGCGACCTCCTTGACCAGACTCGAGGACACGAAGGAGTTCTCGGCGGCGGTCGCCAGGAAGACCGTCTCCACCTCGGTCAGGTGGTGGTTCATGTGCGCCATCGGCAGCTCGTAGTCGAAATCGGTCGACGCTCGCAGACCCTTGATGATCGCGGTGATGCCGTGGTCGGTGCAGTAGTCCACCAGCAAGCCGCCGAAGGTGTCGACCACGACATTGTCCAGGTCGGCGACGGCCTCCCGCAGCAGCTCGACGCGCCGATCGAGGTCGAAGAGGCCCTTCTTGGACTCGTTGACGAGGACCGCGATGACCACCTCGTCGAAGAGCGCGGAGGCGCGGCGGAAGATGTCGAGGTGACCATTGGTCACGGGGTCGAAGGAGCCGGGACAGACCACCTTCGTCATGCCCGCACCTGCACAAAAGACCCACGATACGCAGATGCCCGCATGACATCCTGGATGCTCGCTCGCTGGCGCTCGCTCATGCCGCCACCGCCTCGGGGAGGAACATGATAGGACGACGGCGGCATGAGGTGATGCCATTGGTCGCTCGCTGGCGCTCGCTCATGTCAGCGACCGTACCAAAGCCGGGTCTCGCCATAGGTCTTGTCTCGCAGGGCGACCCACCCCTCGGGCCACTCCCAGGGGACATCACGCGATGAGCGCTCGACGACCACGAGGGAGTCCTCGGTGCGCCAGGTGCCGATCGCGAGGGAGGCGACGATCTCGCGCAGCGCCTCGGCAGCCAGGGCATAGGGCGGATCGAGGAAGACCAGGTCGTAGGGCTCGGCGGGTGCCGTGGCGACGAAGCGTTCAGCGGTCATCCGGTGCACCCGCGCCGTCCGCGCCCCGAGCTCGCGCGCATTGCGGCTGACGATGCCGGCCGTCTTGGCATGCGACTCGACCAGATCGGCCGATGCCGCCCCGCGGGAGAGCGCTTCGAGGGCCAGCGCCCCCGAACCGGCGAACAGGTCCAGCACCCGGACGCCGTCCCATCCGCCCAGCTCCGAGGCGATCGAGGAGAACATCGCCTCGCGGACGCGATCGGTGGTGGGACGCGTGTTCTGCCCCTCGGGGGTGGCGAGCCGGCGACCGCCCCATGCTCCGGCGATGATCCGTGTCACGTGCGCTCCAGATAGTCGGCCTGCTGGGTCGTCTCGAGCTCCTCCACCGCGCGGCGCAGGGCCGGCAGCTCGGCGAGCTCCGGGTCCTGCGCGACCACGCGGTCGGCGTGATCGCGCGCCTCCGCGATGTCCTTCTCGTGCTTGACCACCGAGAGCAGTTTGAGGCTCGAACGTCCTCCGGACTGGCGGGCACCGAGCACATCGCCCTCGCGCCGCAGGTCGATATCGTGCTGCGCGATCTGGAAGCCGTCGGTGGTGGAGGCCACCGCATCGAGCCGCTCGCGCGCGAGCGTGTCGCCCTGGGCTCCGGTGACGAGGAGGCACAGCCCGGCGTGTTCGCCTCGACCGATGCGCCCTCGCAGCTGGTGCAGCTGGGAGAGCCCGAAGCGATCGGCGTCGAGCACCACCATCACGGTGGCATTGGGGACGTTGACGCCGACCTCGATGACGGTGGTGGCGACCAGGACATCGACCTCGCCCGCCGCGAAGGCGGTCATCTGCGTGTCCTTCTCGTCGGTAGCCATGCGTCCGTGCAGCATCGCGAGCCGCAACCCGGACAGCGGGCCCGCGCCCAACGCCTCGAAGACCTCGACCAGCGATGCCGTCCGCGGCTCGTCGGCCGACGGATCGGGCTCGGCATCGCTCTCGCCATCGCCGATCCGGGTGGTGACGACATAGGCCTGTCGTCCCTTCTCGACTTCCTCCCGGATGCGGGTCCACGCCCGGTCGAGCCAGGTCGGGTGCTCGGCGAGGGCGATGACGGTGGTCTGGATCGGCTGACGTCCCCGCGGCAGCTCCCGCAACGTGGATGTCTCGAGGTCACCGAAGACGGTCATGGCCACGGTGCGCGGGATCGGTGTGGCGGTCATGACGAGCACGTGGGGCGTCACCGCCGAACGGTCCACCAGCGCGGCCCGCTGCTCGACCCCGAAGCGGTGCTGCTCGTCGACCACGAGCAGCCCCAGCTCGGCGAAGTCGACCCCCTCCTGCAACAGGGCATGGGTGCCGATGACGATGCCGGCCTCGCCGGACACGATGTCCAGCATCGTCTCCTTGCGCGCCTTGGCGCCCATCGAGCCGGTCAGCAGGCGGACCCGCGTGGCCCCCTCAGCGCCGCCGAGCATGCCGCCCTTGGCGAGATCGCCGAGCTGCTCGGTGATGCTGTGGAAGTGCTGCGTGGCGAGCACCTCCGTGGGCGCCAGCAGCGCGGCCTGGGCCCCGGCATCGACCACCTGGAGCATCGCGATGAGCGACAGCACGGTCTTGCCGGACCCGACCTCGCCCTGCAGCAGCCGGTGCATCGGATGCGGGCGGGCGAGGTCGTCGCGGATCTCGGCCTGCACCTCGCGTTGCCCCGCCGTCAGCTCGAAGGGCAGCCTCTCGATGAAGCGCTCCGCCAGCCCGCCGGCCTGCCAGGGCCGCGCGATCGCGGTCTCGATATCGAAGGCACGGCGCCGACGCGCGAAGATCGTCTGCAGCACGAAGGCCTCGTCGAAGCGCAGCCGCTGCTGCGCCTGCCGCCATTGCGATGCGCTCTGCGGCTGGTGGATCCACTGCAAGGCCGTGGCGTAGTCGGGCCAGCCCTTGGCGGCGACCAGATCCGAAGGCAGCGGATCGGGGGGCGGGTCGAGCACCGCGAGCACCGTGTCGATGGTGCGTTCCAGCTCCCACGAGGCGATCGAGGAGGTGGCCGGGTACAGCGGGATGATGCCGCGCTGGAAGCTCGCGATGTCACCGCTGATCTCCCGCATGACCGGGTGAGTCAGCTGCGGCTGTCCTCGGTACTCCCCCACGACCCCGGCGAAGAGCTGGCGCGAGCCGGCCTCGGTGCGCTTGGCGATCCAGCGCTGGTTGAAGAAGGTCGCGTTCAGGTGCTGGCGTCCGTCGGTGATGCGGACCTGCGTGCGGGTCTTGCGGCCGCCTGGCCCGAAGGGGATGTTCTTGACGTCCACGACCTCGGCGACGAAGGTGACGTACTGCCCGACCTCGAGGTCGGCGAAGGAGTCGATCTGCTCGAGGTCGACATAACGGCGGGGATAGTGCGTGAGCAGATCGCCCACGGTCTCCATGCCGAAGGTCTTGGACAGCTTGTCCGCCGAGGCCTTGCCGACGACGGGCCCCAGCCGGGTATCGAGATCGACCATCACTCCACCGCGATGAAGAGGGTGTACTTTTCCTGGCCGCCGTCGTGGACGATGACGTCGACGTGTGGCTGCTCGGCCGCGAGGTGCTCCTCGAGCCCGGAGACGAGCTCATCGGGGCAGCCCTCGCCGACGACGAGGGTGACCATGTCGGCGCCGGACGAGTCCAAGCGGGTGAGCACCTCGCGGGCCACCGCCAGCTGATCCTGACCGATCACCGCGAAGTCGCCTCCCACGACCCCCAGGACGTCACCGACCTGACACGGGCCGGCCATCGTGATGCCGGACTCGTTGGCGATGGTCACCGCCCCGTGCTTGGCATGCGCCGCGGCCGCCGACATGGCGACGACGTCGTCATCGAAGTCACGGCCGGGATCGTGCACCGCCAGCGCGGCGAGGGCCTGGACCTGGGCGTGGGTGGGCAGGACGGCGACTCGCGCGCCGGTGTCGCGGAGCTCCTTGGCGGCGGCCTCGAAGGGCCGGACGTGACCGCTGCGGTTCGGCAAGACGATGACCTCCTCGGCGTCGAGGATATGCAGGGCCTGTGACATCTGTGCGGTGGTGAGCGGACGCCCGGCGCTGAACTCGACGGCGACGGCACCGGCCGCGCGGGTCAACTCCGCGAGACCCGCGCCGGTGACGGCGCTGACGATGACGCGCCGGTGAGCCGAGTCGTCGACCCGGTGCGACTGCTCGCCGAAATGGGTCACCTGGATGCGGTGGGGACGCCCGGCCATGATGCCGGCCTCGATCGCCGCCCCGACATCATCGACGTGGACGTGGACATTCCACAGCCCCTCGTCCCCGACGATCACCAGGGAGTCTCCGAGCGGGGCGAGTGTCTCGCGCAGCACGTCGACGGCCTCGGAGGAGGCGTCCAGGAGATACATGACCTCATAGCTCGGGCCCTCGCCGTCCGCATGGTCGAGCGCGGCGGGCTGGACGGCGGGCGCTGGCGCGGAGGTCGGAGCGGGAACGGGCGTCCGGCCGGAGACGACCTGGGCGGTGGCGTCCAGGATCACGACGAGGGCGCGGCCACCGGCGTCGACGACTCCTGCGCGCGCGAGAAGCTCCATCTGCCCCGGGGTGGCCGCAAGCGCCTCGCGCGCGGCATCGGCCGCGACCTCGATGACCTGGCGAGGGCTGCAACCGGACTCGGCCGAGCGCTCGGCGCCGTCGGCCGCCGCCCGCGCGACGGTGAGGATCGTGCCCTCCTGCGGATCGCCGACCGCCGCGTATGCCGCCGTGGTGGCCGCATCGAAGGCCGCCGCGAGCCCGCGCGGCGTCACCGTCTCGTGCTGGGTCAGGGACTCCAGACAGGCGCGCAGCAGTTCCGCGACGATCACACCGCTGTTGCCGCGGGCGCCCACCAGCACCGCCCGCGCATAGGCGCGCGCCGCCTCCTCGGCGGAGACGTCGTCGGCCGACGCGTCGAGCGCATCGCAGCCCGCCTGGAGCGTCAGATAGACATTGGTCCCGGTGTCGCTGTCGGGCACAGGGAAGACGTTGAGGGCATCGATCTCCGAGCGCACCGACGCGACCGACTGGGCGCACACGTCGGCCCAGTGGCGCAGGCGCGGCGGGTCGAGCGAGAGCGGCATGCACCGAGGTTAGCGGGCGATTCGCGTCCGGTGTGCACCGTCGGCTATCCTAGAGAGGTTGTCTGCCGACGTCGTGTCGAGCAGGCGCCGATTTTTCGACAGTCATCAACGAGATTCAGGAGTGGTCGCTGTGGCAGCGGTCTGTGATGTGTGCGGTAAGGGCCCCGGGTTCGGCCACAACGTCTCGCACTCGCACCGGCGCACGAAGCGTCGTTTCGACCCGAACATCCAGCGCGTGCGCGCCGTCGTCGACGGAACGCCCACGCGTCTGAACGCCTGCACCGGCTGCATCAAGGCTGGCAAGGTCACCCGCTGACCCCTCCGGTCTCCCGGTGAGACGAGAAACGGCGATCGCACCTCGCGATCGCCGTTTCTGATCTATCGTCGGGCACATGCCTGACCGTATCCACGCCTTCACCGACGATGTCCTCGGCGATCTCGACGCCGTCGGTCTCGCCGCCGCCCTTCGGGCGGGGGACCTGAGCCCGCGCGAGGCGGCCGAGGCCGCCAGTGCGCGGGTCGATGCGCTCACCGAGCTTCACCCGGTCGCCTTCGACGACCGCGATCGCGGTGTCAAGCGTGCCGTCGACGCCCCATGGCGCGCGGATGCCCCCTTCGCGGGCGTCCCGACGTACATCAAGAACAACACCGCCTTCGCCGGCATCCCCACGCGGCATGGATCGGCCGCCACTCCCCGGCGCGCGGAGCTGGCGAACGAGCCGTTCACCGAGCAGTTCCTCTCCACCGGGGTCAATGTGCTGGGCGCGTCGACACTGCCCGCCTTCGGCCTGACCGCGACCACCGAGTTCGACGACGGACCGCCGACCCGCAATCCCTGGAACCCGGAGTACTCGTGCGGCGCTTCCTCCGGCGGATCGGCGGTGCTCGTCGCGAGCGGTGCCGTGCCGATCGCTCATGCGAACGACGGCGGGGGCTCGATCCGCATCCCGGCCGCCGCCTGCGGTCTCGTGGGCCTGAAGCCGACGCGCGACCGTCTCGTCAAGGCGGCCCAGGCACAGGGCATGCCCGTCGATCTGATCTCCAATGGCGTGGTGACCCGCACGGTACGCGACACCGCGCATTTCCTGGCCGCCGCGGAACGGCACCGCCCGACGACGCGCATGCCCTTCCTCGGTCTCGTCGAGGGGCCGTCCGAGCGCCGCCTGCGCGTCGGACTCATCGACACCCCGATCACCGGCAACCGCCTCGATGTCGACACCGCTCGGGCACTCGACGAGACCGTCGAACTGCTGACCGATCTCGGTCACGACGTGATCCCCGTGCCGTTGCCGGTGGACCGCTCGTTCATCGGGCATTTCACGCACTACTGGAGCATGCTCGCCTTCGCGATCTCCAGAAACGGCAAGAAGATGTTCGGCACCGCCTTCGAGCCGGCCGAGCTCGATCCGTTCACCAGCGGCCTGGCCCGCGGTTTCCTGCGCAATGCCTGGCGCACACCGGGAGCGATCGCCGCCCTCTCGCGCAGCGCGAAGCGCTATCACCGGGCCTTCAACCAGGTCGACGTGATCTGCTCGCCCACCCTCGCACACACCACGCCGCGTATCGGCTATCTGGACCCGGCCGGGGACTTCGAGCAGATCTTCGACCGGCTGGTGCACTATGTGGCGTTCACGCCGCTGAACAACGCCTCCGGCGGACCCGCGATCAGCCTGCCGCTCGCCCAGAGCTCGGAGGGGCTGCCCATCGGCATCCACTTCTCGGCCGATCACGCCGACGAGCGCACCCTGCTCGAACTCGCCTACGAGCTCGAGGCCGCCGAGCCCTTCGCCCGCATCCAGGACTGAGGCACACGCCCCCGGGCCGTCGCGAGCGGTTGCGCCCGTGGCGGTATCTCATCAACCTTTCCCCTGCAGCGGCGGTAGCTCGTCAACGTCATCAGCGCTCAGTGAGGTTGATGGCCTACCGCCACCCGAGCCAGGCACTCCCGATACGCGTCAGAGCACGCCACGGGGGCGGTACTGGACGCTGATGCGCGGGCCGGCGCTCGCGGTCTTGAGCACGGCATGCTCCCAGGTGCGCTGGCACGAGCCGCCCATGACGATGAGGTCGCCGTGGCCGAGCGTGTATCCGATCTGCGGCCCTCCCCCGGCCGGCCGGAGACTGAGCCGGCGATGCTCGCCCAGCGAGAGGATGGCGACCATCGTGTCCTCATGGGCGCCGCGCCCGATGCGATCTCCGTGCCAGGCGACCGAGTCCCGGCCGTCCCGGTAGTAACACAGGCCGGCGGTCGCGAAGGACTCCGCGAGCTCAGTCGCATAGTGGTCGCTCAGCGCGTCTCGGCACGTGACCAGCGCCGGATCGGGCAGTTCGTCGCCCTCGCGGTAGTGGCACAGCAGCCGCGGCACGTCCACGACACGCTCGTACATCTCGCGCCGTTCGGCCCTCCACGGCACGACCCGCTGGAGGGTCTCGAAGAGTTCATCGGCCCCGGCGAGCCAGCCGTAACGCAGATCGACCCAAGCCCCGTGAGCGAGCTCGACTCGCTCCACCGACGACCCGAGCTCACCGACGGACACCTCAGGAGCTCCGTCGAGCAGCGATCCCTGGAACCACATGCCGCCAGCGTACGCCCTATCGAACATATGTTCTAGGCCTCCGAAAGCAAAGCAAGGCGGGGCAACGCAAGCCTGCAAACTCACCACGCCTCGTGACCCTCGTTCCTCGGGCCACTCACGTTCGGGCGCGGGGCGCCCTCACTGGCGAGCTAATGACCCGCCCGCCAAGGAGCGAGCGCCAGCGAGTGACTGTGAGCGAAGCGAGGCGGGGCAACGCAAGCCGGTGAGCTTACGTCACCCGCCTCGGGCTCCAGGGCTCAGCGGGACAGGTGCTCCAGCACCGTGTCGATCTCCTCGGGGGCGAACCAGGCGAGATTGCCGGAGCCGTCGATATCGGTGTGGAAGGAGACCACTTCCCGCGCGGTGACCGGCTGCTCGCCATGATCGATCTCGGCGACCACCACGACGGGGCCGTCCTCGGCGGCCGCGAGCATCGCCTCGTACTCGTGCTCTTCGTCGTCGGACTCAGCCAGCACCGGAGCCCCCTCCAGAGACCCGGAGCGCAGGCCCTCGAGCCCCGCGGCATCGGTACCGATGTAGATCCTCATCCGCCAGCCTTCCGTTCCGGTCGTTGACGTCCACGCGGGGCGCGCCGCCGTGACGAGACGGTCTCGACGAGCTCGTCGACCGCCTCCTCGATGCACTGGGCGAGCACGTCGACATCGGGCACCGCCTCACGATCCGCGACGATCCCGACATAGGCGCGCCCACGGTAGGTGGTGATGCCGATCGCGACCGTCCGCCGCCCGGTCAGCGGGATCGCCGGGAACACCTGCGCCAGTCGCTGGCCGGCCATGTAGACCGACTCCTGCGGTCCGGGCACATTGGTGACGACCAGCTGGTACTGCCGCGATGCCTCGTGCTCGGCGACGCGCGCGCCCACCGCGTGGAAGGTCGATGTCGCGAAACCGGGGAGATCGGCCAGCGTCTGCGCCGAGACCGCATCACCGGTCTCGCGGTGCCCCTTCAGCGCGTAGGACACCTGGTGCAGGCGCACCACAGCGTTCGTCTCCCCCACCGGCAGGGACAGCAGATTGCCGCGCACCCGCGAGCCGAGGGAGGTGGGCAGCGAATCGTCCTCGGCTCCCTTGAGCTTGACCGACATCGGGACGAGCGCGCGGAAGCTCGTGGCGGCCGACACCGGCTCGGCCCGGGTGAGCAGCCAACCACGGAGGCCGCCCGCGACGACCGCGAGGATGACGTCGTTGACCGTGCCGCCGTGCTCGTCGCGGACACGCCGCAGATCGTCCAGGGACGCCGAGGCCGTCGCGAAGCGCCGATGCCGGCTGAGCGGCGCCGCGAGTGGGCCGGTCATCCCGGCGTCGCCGGCCGGCACAGGGAGCGCCGACAACACCTGCTCGGTGCGATAGGTCGCGTTGGCGATCAGCTCCCGCGGATGCTCGACCTGACCGAGCAGCGAGGACAGCGTCAGCTTGGTACCCGCCGGCGATGGACGCGGAGCCCACTCGTCATGCGGAAGATCGCGGATCTCATCGGTCTCCTCCAGGAGCACCTGGGCGAGGTCGACCGTGTGGGACCCGTCGACGAGCGCTTGATGCGCCTTGAACAGCAGCGCCGACTTGCCGTCCTCGAGACCCTCGATGAGATACAGCTCCCACAGCGGCCGGTCGTGGTCGAGGCGGCGGGCGATGAGCCGTCCGACAAGCTCGTGCAAGGCGTCCATAGTCCCCGGCCGCGGCAGGGCCGACCGGCGGACATGGAGGGTGATGTCGAAATGCTCGTCGTCCACCCAGACCGGAAGGCCGACACCGCCGGGGACGTGGCGGGGCAGCTGCCGGTACCGCGGCACCAGGTCGAGACGGTCGGTGATGATCCGCACCAGGGAGTCGTAGTCGAGCGGACGCTGGCCCGGCTCCAGCAGGACGAGCGAGGCGATCTGCCGCGGTGCGTCCGGCGAGTCGCGATGCAAGAACAATGCATCGAGCGGGCTGAGTCGTTGCATATCACTTCCTGGTCGGGTGGCAGTGAAGATACCACCGACGGTGTCACGATCGGAGCGTCGCCGCCGGCTCACGGAGAAAACGTCCGGTGAAATGATCGAGTCGCGAGACCCAGGAGGAGGTCGGGGCGACCTCCCGGGTCAGGCGCCCGCTGATCGCGGCGAGATCGTGCGCCGATGCGTCATGGGGGAGGAACGCCTCCACCTGGTGCCCGGAGATCTCCTGGACCGTCGCCGCGATCTCGGTCTCGCTCCAGCCGAGCGAGGTCCGGCACAGATTGACGACCACATGCGGTTCGACCCGCCAGGGCGCGCCCGCGCCGAGGATGCGGACGAGGCGGGCGAGGCCGAGCGGCTCGGGTCGGCCCACCACTACCACCTCGTCGGCCGCCTCCAGGACCGTCATCGCGGCTTGATCGCGGGCCGGGCCGGTCCCCAACGGCGGCTCATGTCCGAACCCGGCGTCGACGACCACCCACCGGTGGGCCGCGGCGAGCGAGTCGAGCACGGCGGTGAGCGCGGCCGGCCGTACCAGATGCCACATGTCCTCCGGCCGGGGAACGCCCGTCATGACGTCCAGGCCGTCGCCCACCCGCAAGATCGCCGAGCCGGGCATCTCCTTCCCGCCGTTGGCGGCACGGCACGCGGCGACGATGCCCGAGACATCGTCGAGCAGGCCCAGCGCCTGCCCGACCGCGCCGCCGTGCGTGTCCGCGTCCACCAGCACGGTCGGCGCCTCGCGGGCGAGGCTGGCCGCCATCGCGAGTGCGACGCTGGTGCGTCCCGGCGCACCCGTCGGCCCCCAGACGGCGATGATCCGCCCCGACCGCGGCGCCTCCGGCCGCGGCAGGTCGTCCTCCTGCGCGGCGGCCTCGACGTCCCCGACCTGAACGGCGCCGACGAGGCCCAGCTCGGGAGCCGGGGTGCCCACGGCCACGATCCGCACGCCACCGGAGCGGACGCGGCTCACGACATCGAGATCCAGGCCCCCGAGGGCGGGGTCAACGAGGGCCACCTGGACCCGGCCCGTGCTCGCTATCGCGAGGAGATCGGCGGCGTCCACGCAGCGGCGGACGAGGGTGAGCGCGCTGGATCGTTCGACCTCGTCGAGCACCTCGCCCTCCCAGGACGCCCCTCCCGCGGCGACGGCGGTCGCGATCACGATCGCCGCACCACCGTCACATGATGCGAGCTCAATGCCGCGACGACCTGAGCCGAGGGCGTCTGATCCCCGAGGTCGACGACCACGGTGGTGCTGCCGCCCGTCGCCGATGGCGTGACGGCGCGCACGGGAACGGACGCTATGACCCGCTGCGCCTCCCCCGCCGCCTGCCCTTGCTGCGGTCCGGGTCCGGCCCAGACGTCCACCCGATCGCCACGGCCGAGGTCCGCCGGAAAGGCGCCGTCGGCGACGGGGAACGGGAGTTCGTGCCCGGCCTCGGCCGAGGGAGCCCAGGAGCCGGTGGACACGAGCGCGCCCTCGGGGAGGTCGTGCGCCCAGACCGCCGACTCGTCCACCGCGGCGTCCGCGCGCACGATCGTCGCCGCCGCGGCGCCGTCGAGTCGCGCACTGGTGGTGGTCAGCTGCCCGGGGTCCACCGGGTCTCCGGCGCGAACTTCTTCGCGCACCACCCAGTAGCGCTCACCGTCGTCCGCGGCGATCGCCGTCCACCCGCCGATCGCCGTCGCCACCGCGACGAGCGCCACGCCGGCCACCAGGCGAGGCGACCGCCATCTCCGGATCATCACGCGCCGCGCCGGCTGCGGCGTCCCCCGACTGCTCATGGCACCTTCCTAACCGAGAAGGACGGATTAGTCCAGATCGACTATCCACACCCTGGACGTGGGAAGGGCGTTCGCGTGCGACAATGCGGCCATGCCCTCGCAGCAGCGCTTCCTGTCGATCCCCGACGTGGCCGAGGTCCTCAATGTCAGCGTCCGCCAGGTCCGGTCGCTGCTCTCCAGCGGGGAACTGCGCGGCATCCAGATCGGCGGTCGCGGGGTCTGGCGCATCGAGGACGCGGAGCTCGAGCGCTACATCGCCCGCCAGTATCAGCGCACCGCCGAGCAGGTCAGTGACGACGCACCGACGCGAGCGCCGTCCAGGGAATGATCTTGCGGCGACCGCCCTCGGCGAGCACCACGGCGTCGGCGACGACGGCCACGACCGGCCCGGACACCAGGCCGCCGTCGCGTCGCACCACCTGAACATCCTCGGCATCCTCCTGCGCGGCCCGGAAGACCGCCGGCCAGCCGACCCTTCGCACCGTCGCGGCGCCGCGTTGCGAGACGACGGCGGTCATGACGGCGTCGCGCGCGATCGCCACCTCGCGGCCATCGGCTGACAGCACCACGAGATCGGGCGCGGACCACAGCACGGCGCCCCGGGCCTCTCCCCCGCCCTGGACGGTGAGCACGACATCTCCCGCCAGCAGATCGGTCCACGACATCTCGGCCCACGCCTCGGCACCGAGCTCCTCGGCGAGCGTGTCCCGCTCGTCGGCCATGACATCGGCGGCCGACTCCTCCACATCGCCGAACAGACGGTCCCATCGCATGGGCTCAGGGTAGCGCCCTTGACAGAACGCACCCTTGCGTCATCAAATGTCACCAAACGACATCATCAGTGATCGGGGGATCGACATGAGGCGTCCATGGCTCACGCTCGGCGCACTTCTCACCACCGCAGCGGGGCTCCCGCACTGGCCCGTGTGGTGGTCCAGGCTCACAACGGCCATCCACGACGGCGACCTGACCGGCGTCGTGACCTGGGCAGCAGCACTTCTCGGCAGCGCGCTGCTCGCGTGGATCGGACTGGTCGGCGTCGTCGCCGTGGTCCATCTGCCGACCGCGCGGCGGCTGGCACCCACATGGCTGCTCACCCTCGCCATCGGCACAGGCGTCGCCACGACGGCAGTCGCGAGCGGTCATCCGCTCGACGGCGCGCCACTGCCGAACCGGGCCGTGGTCACGGAGGCACCGGCCGTCACGAATGCACCGACCTCCGTGCCCGCAGTGGAGCACGTGGTGGCGTCCGGCGACACCCTCTGGGCGATCGCCGCGGCCCATCTGCCCGCCGATGCGGACATGGCGGTCATCGGCGAATCGGTCGATCGCTGGCACGAGGAGAACCGGCAGACGATCGGCGATGACCCAGGGGTCATCCTGCCGGGACAGGTCCTGCGAGCCCCGGAGGTCCGATGATGCTGACGGCCACCGCCCTGCACCTGCGGCCCCAGCCGCTCGAACAGGATCAGATCGCTCTCCCCATCCCTCCGGCGCCCCCGGTCCTGCCGGTCGTCGTGGAACGGGGAGACAGCGGAGAACTGCGGCAGCGCGCCGCCCGATTCGCTCAGGCGGTCGCCGAGGTGCTGCACGGACATCGACCCGCACGCCAGCTGGGACCGTGGCTCGCCGCCGATGTCTACGACCAGCTGCTACTGCACCTCCGCGGCCGGCGGGCGGCACCCAGCCGGCACCGCGTGCGGGTGGCGTCCGTCCACGTCGAGATGATCCATCGGCGAGCGGCGGAGATCGCGGTCAGGCTGGTGCACGGCGGGCGCTCCACCGCGCTGGCGCTCCGACTGGACCTCGATCGCGACGCCCCGCACGGGCCGATCTGGCGCTGCACGGCCCTCACCTGGGCCTAGGCTGCGTCCACCCCTGGGCGGTGACTTACGCACCTCTCGCCACCCTGAAGCGGTGGGTTACGCACCCCTCCCGACGCGCGAGACGTGCGTAACCCACCGACCGCGCCCACGAGACGTGCGTAAGTCACCGCCCAGCGGAGGAGACAGTCGCTCATCACGAGCGGTGACATAGGCACCCCTCCCGACGCGCGAGACGTGCGTAACCCACCGACCGGGCCCACGAGAGGTGCGTAAGTCACCGCCCAGCAAAACGAGGGGTGCGTAAGTCACCGCCCGACGGGGGTCAGCGGTTGCGCTTGCGCGACTGCCGCTGCTGCTTGGACTTCTGCCGGGCCTTGGCCTTCTGCTTGGCCTGGCGGGACTTCTCCTCAGCGTCCTCGTCGTCAGCGGCTGCCTCGGCCTCGGCCGGCGTACCACCGCGGGTCGCGACCTCGCTGCCGTCCTCGGCCGGTGCCGAGTACTGCAACTGTGCGGGAGCCGCCGACTGGACGCCGAGGCCCTTGGCCTGCAGGGCCATCTGCTCGGAATCGGAGGTCGGCGCCTCCACCTGCACATCGACATTGAACAGATAGCCCACCGACTCCTCGGCGATGCCGTCCATCATGGCGTTGAACAGGTCGAAGCCCTCGCGCTGGTACTCGATGAGCGGATCGCGCTGAGAATAGGCACGCAAGCCGATACCCTCGCGCAGGTAGTCCATCTCGTAGAGATGCTCGCGCCACTTGCGATCGAGCACGCTGAGCACGACACGCCGCTCGAGCTCGCGCATGACCTTCTCACCGAGCTCGGCCTCACGCTCGGCGTAGGCCCGCTGAGCATCCTCGGCCACCCGCGCCTTGAGAGCTTCCCGGTCCAGCTTCTCGGCTCCGCCGCTCTCCTCGGCCAGCCGGTGCGGATCGATGGACACCGGGTACAGGGTCTTGAGAGCCGTCGTGAGCTGATCGAGATCCCAGTCATCGACCGGCCCCTCGGTGGCGCCGTCGACGTACGCGGCCGTCACATCGCTGACCATCTGGCTGATCCACGCCTGCAGGTCCTCGCCATCGAGCACCCGGCGGCGCTCGGCATAGACGACCTCGCGCTGGCGGCTCATGACATCGTCGTACTTGAGGATGTTCTTGCGGGTCTCGAAGTTCTGCGACTCGACCTGTGCCTGGGCCGAGGCGATCGCCCCGGTGACGCGCTTGTTCTCGATCGGCACGTCGTCGGGGATCTTCATGGTCTGCAGGATCCAGTTGACCCAGTCGGCCTTGAACAGCCGCATCAGGTCGTCCTCGAGCGAGAGGTAGAAGCGCGTCGAGCCGGGGTCGCCCTGACGCCCGGAACGGCCACGCAGCTGGTTGTCGATGCGGCGGGACTCGTGACGCTCGGTGCCGATGACGGCCAGTCCACCCGCCTCGCGCACCGCATCCTTCTCCTTGGCGACCTCGGCCTCGAAGTGCTCGACCATCGCCGGCCACTCGGCCTCGTACGCCTCGGAGTCCTCCAGCGGATCGAGGCCCTTCTTGCGCAGCGCCTGGTCGGCGAGGAACTCGGGGTTGCCGCCCAGCATGATGTCGGTACCACGGCCGGCCATGTTCGTGGCCACGGTCACCGCGCCGCGATGGCCCGCCTGAGCCACGACCGCGGCCTCGCTCTCGTGGTGCTTGGCGTTCAGTACCTTGTGCGGGATGTTGAGCTTGGTGAGCAATGCGCCGACCCGCTCGCTCTTGGCCACGCTGGTGGTGCCGATGAGCACAGGCTGCCCGGCGGCGTGGCGCTCGGCGATGTCCTCGGCCACCGCGTTGAACTTGGCCTCCTCGGTGCGATACACCAGGTCGGCGAGGTCGTCACGCCGTACCGGCTTGTTGGTGCGGATCGGCACGACCCCGAGCTCATAGGTCTTGTCGAACTCGGCCGCCTCCGTCATGGCGGTACCGGTCATGCCCGACAGCTTGTCGTAGAGCCGGAAGTAGTTCTGCAACGTGATGGAGGCGAGGGTCTGGTACTCCTCGCGGATCCGCACGTTCTCCTTGGCCTCGATGGCCTGGTGCAGACCCTCGTTGTAGCGGCGCCCGGCGAGCAGGCGGCCGGTGTGCTCGTCGACGATGAGCACCTCACCCTCGATGACGACGTAGTCCTTGTCGCGGCGGAACAGCTCCTTGGCCTTGATGGCGTTGTTCAGGAAGCTGATGAGCGGGGTGTTGACGGCGTCGTAGAGGTTGTCGATGCCGAGCTTGTCCTCGACGACGTCGATGGCCTTCTCCCCCACCGAGACGGTGCGCTTCTTCTCGTCGACCTCGTAGTGCTCGTCGATGCGCATGCCGTCGACCAGACGGGCGAACTCGGCGTACCACTTGACCTCGTCCTCGGTGGGACCGGAGATGATGAGCGGCGTGCGCGCCTCGTCGATGAGGATCGAGTCGACCTCGTCCACAATCGCGAAGTTGTGGCCCCGCTGGACGCAGTTCTCCAGCGAGTCGGCCATGTTGTCGCGCAGGTAGTCGAAGCCGAACTCGTTGTTGGTGCCGTAGGTGATGTCGGCGGCGTACTGCTCCTTGCGCTCCTTGGGCGTCTGCCCGGCGACGATCACGCCGACCGTGAGCCCGAGGAACTGGTAGATGCGGCCCATCCACTCCGCTTGGAACCGCGCCAGATAGTCGTTGACCGTGACGACGTGGACGCCATCGCCGGACAGCGCGTTGAGATAGGACGGAAGGGTCGCGACGAGGGTCTTGCCCTCACCGGTCTTCATCTCGGCGATGTTGCCGAGATGAAGCGCGGCACCGCCCATGACCTGGACATCGAAGTGACGTTGCCCCAGCACCCGCGAGGAGGCCTCCCGCACTGTGGCGAAGGCCTCGGGCAGCAGGTCGTCGAGCGTCTCACCGTCATCGAGCCGCTCGCGGAACTCCGCGGTCATCGCACGGAGCTCGTCGTCGGTCATCGCGGAGAAGTCGTCCTCGATCGCGTTGACCTGCTGGGCGATGGCCTCCAGGCGGCGGACGATCTTGCCTTCGCCCGCGCGGAGGATCTTGTCGATGATCTTCGGCACCTGGCCATCCTAGAGGTTGACGGTGGTGAGCCCAACGCTTTCGCCACGAAGCTCCGATGTGAGGGCTCCGGCGAGGTCGCCGCGCCGGGGCGCGCGGATGTCGTCCAGACCGAGCCAGGCGGACAGTGTGCGCAGTTCCTCGGCCAGCTGGAGGGCGACATCGGCGGGCGCGTCCGGCTCGGCCCACGCACCGATCACGTCGAGGAAGCCGGCCGCGCGGTCGGCCTTCAGGTCGACGCGTCCGGCGATACGATCGCCCAGCAGGAACGGCAGGACGTAGTAGCCGTACCGCCGTTTGGCCTCGGGCACGTAGATCTCGATGCGATAGCGGAAGTCGAAGATCTGCTCGGCCCGGGTGCGTTCGAAGACCAGCGGATCGAAGGGGCTGAGGAGGGCACGTGCCTCGACGCGCCGTGGCCGACGGGCCTCGGCGTGCAGATAGGCGGGGCGGTCCCACCCCTGCACCGCGATCGGCGAGAGGGTGCCGTCCTCGACCAGCTCCGCCACCGCTCGCTGCGTCGGCGCCGGAGCGGTCCGGAAATAGTCCCGTAGACAGGGTTCCGTCGCGACCCCGAGCGCGCGGGCAGCGTGCTCGACCAGTTCACGATGCGCGTCCGCGTGATCGAGGGCGGGACGGGCGTAGACATCGGCCGGGATGATCCGCTCGGTCAGGTCGTAGACCCGTTCGAAGGCCGAGTTGCGGCGAGCGGCGCTGATCTCGCCGATGAAGAACAGATACTCCAGCGCCTTCTTGGTCTCCGACCAGTTCCAGCCCCAGTGCGATCGGTCCCGCTCGACGGCGCCGTGCAGCAGTGCCTCGGTCTCACGCGCGGTGATCGGACCGTTCTCGCCGACGACGCGCAGGACCTGATCGACCAGTTCGGGGCGCTCCTCGGCCACCCTCGACATCGATCCCCACATCCCGCGCCGCTCGACCATGCGGTGGCGCATCGCGGGAAAGAGCCCGATATCGACATAGGTCGCGACGTGGGCCCAGTACTCGAAGACCCGGCGGGGTCGCCGTTCGGCGGCCCGAGCGAGCAGTTCCACGTCGTAGGGGCCCCTACGGGAGTACAGGGGCATGAAGTGCGCGCGCTGCAGGACGTTGACGGAGTCGATCTGGAAGAAACCGAGTCGGCGGACCGTCTCGGACAGGTGCCGCATCGTCACCGGCCCGGACGGGCGCGGGGCGGTGAAGCCCTGGGCGGCCAGCGCGATCCTCCGCGCCTGCGCCGTCGGCAGCGGACGGGGAGCCACGCGTCAGAGGACGTCGTCGATGAGTTTGCTGCGCACCGCGAACATCGCGGCCTCCATCCGCGACTTCATCTGGAGCTTCTCCAGGATATTGCGGATGTGGTTCTTGACGGTGTTCTCGCTGATGAACAGTTCTTGGGCGATATCGCGATTGCTCTTGCCGTGGGCGACGAGGCGCAGCACCTCCAGCTCACGCGGCGTGAGCGTGGTGGCCGGGGCGGCACCGCGCGACATGTGCACGAACTCCTCGAGCAGCTTGGTGGCCATGCTCGGGCTGATGAGCGACTGGCCGTTGGCCACCACGCGGACGGCCTCTCCGACCTGCTCATAGGTCGACCCGTCCTTCAGCAGGTATCCCGAGGCACCCGCCTTGACCGACTCGTAGAGGTCGGCCTCCTCGTCGCTCGCGGTGAGCATGATGATGCCGGTCGACGGCGCGATCTGCTTGATGGCCCCGCAGATCTCCACGCCGCTGCGGCCCGGCATGCGGACATCGAGCAGCACGACGTCGAAGGGCTCCTCGGCGATCCGCTCGAGCGCGGCGTCGCCGTCGTCGACGTCCTCGATCTCCAGATCCACATCGGAGCTGAGAACCATCGTCACTCCGCGACGGAACAGTTCTTGGTCGTCGACGAGCAGCACCCGGATGGCATCCGAGCGCGAGGGCGTCTCATCAGTGGGTTGGCTCACAGTCGCATCATGCCATTTCATCAGGGCGGTGCGGGGGCCGACGCGCGTTCGGCCCCCGCCCACATCAGCTTTCGTTGACGTCGAGGTGGATGACGCCGTAGTCGTAGCCGCGGCGTCGGTAGACCACCGAGGGCTGCATCGAGTCCTTCTCCATGAACAGGTAGAAGTCGTGACCGACGAGTTCCATCTCGTAGAGCGCCTGGTCGAGCGTCATGGGCGCGGTGTCGTGGGTCTTCTCGCGCACCACGAGCGGTCCATCGCCCTGGACCTCGATGGGGCTGGGGTCGCCGTCGCCCGCGGTGTCGGTCCCGCTGAGCTCGTCGAGCAGCGAGTCGGGGATGTCGGCCGTGGCCTCGGACAGCGAGGTCGGCCGCTGCTGGCCGCGGTGGACTCGCTGGCGGTCCACCGCCTTGCGCACCTGGCGTGCGAGGCGATCCATCGCCATGTCGAGTGCGGAGTGCTGGTCGCCGGAGACGGCCTCCGCGCGGACGATGGGTCCGCGCGAGTGAACGGAGATCTCGACCTTGGCCGCCGTCGCCGGGTCACGGGGGTTCTTCTCGTGCGTCACCACGACCTCGGTGCGGGTGATGCGTTGCCGAGGGTCGAACTTCTCGATCCTGTGGAGCTTCTCGGCCACGTGGTCTCGGAAACGATCCGAGATCTCGCTGTTACGACCCTTGACGACGATTTCCATGGGAGCCTCCTCGTTCGGACCGGACGAGCATCTTCGCCCTGTCTCGACGTTAGCCGCCCGCGGGCTCGTCCACCAGTGGGACACGATGCGGATGCGGCGGCGGGGTCGCCACCACGACGGCCGCACCCGCCACGTCGGCTCCCGCGCGCTCGAGCGCGGCGGCGACCGCGCGAAGGGTCGACCCCGTCGTGACGACATCGTCGACCACGAGCACCTCCCGCCCGCGAGGGGCCGGGCGCGCCGCGAACGCTCCCCGCGTGTTGCGGGCACGCTCGACGACCCCGAGCCGGCGCTGGTCGGCCGGCTGGCGGACCAGCCGGGCCAGCGGCGCGACCTCCGCTCGGACCCCGACACCGGCGAGCACGGCGGTTGCCTCGGCCGCCAGCTCGGCGACGAGCCAGCCTCCACGTCGCCGTCGCGAGCGCCGCGTGGCCGGGACCGGCACGAGCAAGGGCTCCGGCGCGCCGTGGAAGGCGACCGACGCGGCGAGCGCGTGCGCGGCCCAGCTCGCGGTCTGCGTGTGACCGATGTCCTTCCAGCGCCGCACGACGCGCTCGGCGGTGCCGCTGTAGGCAGCGGAGGCGACCACGGTCAGGGTGTCGGGCTCGAGAGGGACCACGGCGGGTTGCGGGCGGAGCAGACGGCGACAGGACGGGCACAGGCCGAGCGTCACCCGCCCGCAGCCGGGGCAGTCGGCGCCGATCACCAGATCGGCGAGCGCCGCACCCCACCCCACGCGCATCTGGTCATCATCCGAGCACCTCGGCGCGCTGTCGACCCGTCCCTGTGGACAACCCACGAAAGCTCGCGCGCGGACCGGCCGAGGCGGTGCGTCAGCGTCCATTCCCTACCAGCGAACGGACGCTCGCCCACCGCCAGTGACCGCGAACGGACGCCTACTCACCGCCCAGGGGATCGGGAGACGGGTCGGGACGGTCAGCCGATGGCGACGACCTCCTCGACGGGCACCTTCGTCCAGCCGCGAGGCGTCAGTACCCGCACATCGCCCCCCTCGTCGAGGACATACACCCGCGGATCGCTGTCGGTGGAGGTCGCGAGCGCCACCGGCTCGATCCGCGGCAGCAGCGTCGGCAACCCGGGCAGCGAGGGCGTGAGCCCCGAGCCGTCGATGCGCACCGAGTACACCTGTTCGCCCGCGGCGCCGTCGGCGAGCATCGCCAGGCGCGTGCCGGTGACCCACTGGATCGACCGCATCTGCGAGACCCCGGCCATTGCCACGGGCTCCGGCGCCCCCAGCCTCGTGCCCTCCTCCTCGACGACGGCACCGACCAGCACCCGGGCATCGCCGCCGGTACCGACCGTCACCGCATAGCGGGCCCCATCGGGAGATACCGCGAAGGAGGTCGTGTCCGGCGGCCAGTCGGGGGCCGCGACGTCCTCGACCTCGTCGTCGGTCACGAGCCGGACGCCGGCGGCATCCGCGGCCCAGACGCGACCGTCACGGTCGATCACCGGCGACAGGAAGCCTTCCTCGCTGGCGATCGTCCGGGGGTCGCCCGCGCCGAGGATCCGCATGGTCGTCCGCCCCGGATCGACGACCGCGCCGAGCTCGCTCGTGGCGGCGACCGCGACCGCGTCACCGATATCACTGACGCCCGCGATCGCGCGCTGGGAGTCGGCGTCCACACGTCGCAGCCGGCCGTCCGTGACCACCGCGACCCGCGGATCGCCCGCTGCCGGGGCGTAATCGCTGAAGCCGCTCGTTGACTGACGCACCTCTCCGCCGATCGCCAAGGCACCGTCAGAGCCGACGATGCGCACCGCGCCGACTCGCGGAGCCCCGCTCAACGTCCACGCCAGTTGGGCACCCAGCTGTGCGCGCTCCTCCGTCGACAGGTCGCGCAGTCCGATCGTGAACTCCACCTCGGCGACCCTGTCGGAGTCGATCGGCACGGACCGGCGTGTACGTTCCACCCCGGGGACCCTCGACTGGACCTCGGCGGCGATCGTGTCGTCAGGGCCCTGCGCCAAGCTGGTCAGCAGGCCGGTCGCCAGCTGATCGCCCACCACGCGGAACACCGGGTCAGGCACGACGCGGGTGCCGGACCCGTCCAGGAAGTAGATGTCGAAGGGCCGGAAGTAGTCCTCGAAGTGGCGTTGCGTCACCAGCGTCCCCGAGGGCGGGTCGGTGATGCGCCATTGACCGTCCTCGAGGATGAGATGCCACTCGAAATCGGCGCGGCCCTCCCCTGCCGCGAAGTGCCCCCGCCGGTCGAGGTCGGCGACGCTCTTCCAGCTCGACGCCACCACGGCGGTGCCCTCCGTTCCCGCGCGGGACTCCGAGAGGCGCGGCTCGCTGTAGACGACGGTCCGCTCGGACGGCCGCCACCCATCGGCCGCCTCGCTGGTCAGGAACTCGCTCGCGGTCGCGTAGCTGACCGGGTAGGCGAGCATCGCCTCCAGGTAGCCGCTGACGATCTGCTCGGGCGTCCCTCCGGGCGCCGGGCCGGCCGGGATGTAGCGGGCGGTGCTCTCGCCGAGCCCCTGATCACCCTCCACCTCGTGCACCGGTCCGGTCCTGGGGATGCCCGCGCAGCCGGCGGTGATGACCATCCCCAGCAGCACGGCCACGAGAAGACGCCGGCTCATCGGTCGAACACCGACGTCAGCGCCGCCTCCCGGACGACACAGCCCTCCTTGGGCAGCGTGAGGATGAACTCCGCCCCTTCACCGGGCTGTGACCACACGTCGAGGACCCCTCCGTGCAGTGCGGCGTCCTCGCGGGCGATCGCCAGCCCCAGACCGGTCCCGCCCTGGGTGCGGGCCGGATCGGCACGCCAGAAGCGGTCGAAGACCCGGCGCACCCCCTCAGGGTCCAGGCCGACGCCGTTGTCGCGGACCGAGAGGGAGACGACATCGTCGTTCTGCGCCACGATGATGTCGACCCGGTCGGCACCGCTGTACTTGGCCGCGTTCGCCGTGAGGTTGCGCACGATGCGATCCACGCGTCGCGGGTCGGCCGGGACGATGGCGGGCACCTCGTGGCCTCGTGGCGCCACCGCTATCCCGGCCCGGGCGAAGCTCTCGTCCTGCGACGCCGTCCAGGCGAAGTCGCTGAGGTCCACCCGGCTCAGCTCCAGTTGCGCGGCTCCGGCGTCGAAGCGGCTGAGATCGAGCAGGTCCGAGAGCAGGGACTCGAATCGTTCCAGCTCCGCGTGCAGGAGCTCAGCGGATCGCCGGCTCTGGGCGTCGAAGCGCCAGCGTCCGCTGTAGAGGATGTCGCCGGCCATCTGCACGGTGGTGAGCGGTGTCCGCAGCTCGTGCGAGACATCGGAGACGAACCGCTGCTGGACCCGCGAGAGATTCTCCAGGCGACGGATCTGGCTCTGCAGGCTCTCGGCCATCTGGTTGAAGGACTTGGTCAGGCGGGCGATGTCGTCCTTGCCGTGCACGTGCATGCGCTGTTCGAGATGCCCGGCGGCGAATCGCTCGGCCGTGCGTCGCGCGAGCCGCAGCGGGTCGACCACCTGGCGGGCGACGAGCCACGCCACGAAGCCGACCATGAGCACCATGACGCTGCCGCCCGCGAGCAATGCCCGCCCGACCAGGCCGAGGGTCTGCTGCTGCTCGCGCATCGAGAAGACGTAGAACAGCGCATAGCTGTCGCCGGATCCAGGGACGGCGAGCTGGCTGCCCACCACGACGGTGGGCGTCGGGCCCTGGCCCAACAGCGGCAGCTCCTCGTACTGCCAGGCCATCCCGGGGGCGGAACGGACACGCTCGACGAGCGAGGCGGGGAGATCGCTCAGCGCGATGGCCCCCGATGTCCTGACCGGGGCATCCTGTTCGTCCGCCGTGAGGGGTCCTTCGAGCACCAGCTCGTAGGTACGGCTCTCGCCCCGGGTCGCGGCCAGCCCGTCGACCAGTTGGGTGAGGGTCTGCGATTGCGCCGTGACATCGGCGTCGACGGAGGCGTCGAGCTCGGACTGCGCGAGATCGAAGCCGGCCCGCGCCTCCGCGACCGCGATGTCCTTACGGCTCTCGGCGAGGCCCTCGGCGATCGCGCCGAGCAGCGCCCAACCGGTGAGGATCACGATCGCCGAGGTGAGAACCAAGGTGCTGACGACGACACGGAAGCGGATCGATCGCCGCCAGAGCCCCAGGATCCGCGGGCGGGGAGCCACGCCCTATCCCTCGGTCGGGTCGATCGCCTGGTAGCCGACGCCGCGGACCGTCCGGATGATGCGGGGGTTGTCCGCATCGTCCTCGATCTTGGAACGCAACCGGGTCATGTGGACATTGACGAGCTTGGTATCGCCGGGGTGGTGGTAGCCCCACACCCGTTCGAGCAGCACCTCGCGCGTGAACACCTGCGACGGATCGCTCAGCAGGCAGGCCAGCAGGTCGAACTCCAAGGGGGTGAGCGGCAGGAGCTTGCCGGCCCGCGTGGCCTGGTGGGACACGGGGTCGACGCGGATGTCGCCGAACTCGATGGGCTGAGTGGCCGGACCGATGCGCCGGAGCCGGGCACGGATGCGCGCGACCAGCTCGACATTGCGGAAGGGCTTGGTGATGTAGTCGTCGGCCCCCGCCTCGAGTCCGGCGACGACATCGGGTGTGTCGGCCTTGGCCGTCAGCATGATGATCGGCACCTCGGAGGTCTGCCGGATCTGCTGGCACACACGCATGCCGTCCATGCCCGGGAGCATGAGATCGAGCAGCACGAGGTCCGGACGGAATCGCTCGAAAGCCGTCAGGACCTCGGTGCCGCTCGAGACGACCTCCGAGCGGAGGCCCTCACCGTCGAGGACGATGCCCAGCATCTCAGCCAGGGCGGGGTCGTCGTCGACGATGAGGACCCGGTCGCGCTTGGACCGGCGGAAGCTCCCGCTCGAGGTGGCCATCGTCAGTAGCGGTAGTGGTCCGACTTGTACGGACCGGCCACGTCGACGCCGAGGTAATCGGCCTGCTCCTTGCTCAGCTCGGTGAGCTCGACGCCGAGGGCGGCGAGGTGCAGGCGGGCGACCTCCTCGTCGAGGTGCTTGGGCAGCACGTGGACGCCCAGCTCGTACTGATCGGCCTTGGTGAACAGCTCGATCTGCGCCAGCACCTGGTTGGTGAAGGAGTTGCTCATCACGAAGGACGGGTGACCCGTGGCGTTGCCGAGGTTGAGCAGGCGCCCCTCGGACAGCACGATGATCACGCGGCCGTCGGGGAACGTCCAGGTGTGCACCTGGGGCTTGACCTCGCTCTTGACGATGCCGTCGACCTTCTCCAGGCCGGCCATGTCGATCTCGTTGTCGAAGTGGCCGATGTTGCCGACGATCGCCTGGTGCTTCATCTTCTCGAAGTGCTCGACGCGGATGACGTCGAAGTTGCCCGTCGTGGTGACGAAGATGTCGGCGATGTCGACGACCGACTCGAGCGTGGCGACCTGGTAGCCGTCCATGGCGGCCTGCAGCGCGCAGATCGGGTCGATCTCGGTGACGATGACCCGGGCGCCCTGGCCGCGCAGCGACTCGGCGCAGCCCTTGCCGACATCACCGTAGCCGCAGACGACCGCGACCTTGCCGCCGATGAGGACATCGGTGGCGCGGTTGATGCCGTCGATGAGCGAGTGGCGGCAGCCGTACTTGTTGTCGAACTTGCTCTTGGTGACCGAGTCGTTGACGTTGATGGCCGGGAAGAGCAGAGTGCCGTCCTTGAAACGCTCATACAGGCGCAGCACGCCGGTGGTGGTCTCCTCGGTGACCCCCTGGATGCTCGCGGCGATCTTGGTCCAGCGGCCCGGGTCGGCCTCGAGGGAGCGACCGAGGACCCGCAGGACCTCCTTGAACTCCGCGTTGTCGGTGGTGTCCGGCGAGGGGACGCTGCCGGCCTTCTCGAACTCGACGCCCTTGTGCAGCAGGAGCGTGGCGTCGCCGCCGTCGTCGAGGATCATGTTGGGCAGCTCGTCGCCGGGCCACACGAGGATCTGCTCGGCGAGGTCCCAGTACTCGGCGAGGGTCTCGCCCTTCCAGGCGAAGACCGGGACGCCCTGGGGATCCTCGGGGGTGCCGTCCTTGCCGACGACGACCGCGGCGGCGGCGTGATCCTGCGTGGAGAAGATATTGCAGCTGGCCCAGCGCACCTCGGCGCCGAGCTCGACGAGGGTCTCGATGAGCACCGCGGTCTGGATCGTCATGTGCAGCGATCCGGCGATCCGCGCACCGGCCAGCGGCTTGCTCGCGCCGTACCGCTCGCGCATGGCCATCAGGCCCGGCATCTCGTTCTCGGCGAGGGTGATCTCAGCGCGGCCGTAGTCGGCCAGTGACAGGTCTGCAACGCGGTAATCCATGATGGCCATCGTAACGAGAGGGCCCCACAGAAGAACAATCAGCGCATGCCTGGGGGCAGAGCCGGGGGAAGCAGCACCTGCGGGCGGATCGCGTCCATCGCGTCGAGTACCGCGTAGACCCGGTCGACGCCGTCGGCCGGGGCCTTGCCCCGCATCACCTGATCGTGCAGGAAGCCGAGACGCGTGGCGAGCCGCTGATACTCCTGGACCGTCTTCGCGCCGGGCTTGCCACGGTGGATCTTGGCGTAGGTGCGCGCCGCGCGGCGCCTGCTGAAGCTGACCAGGAAGGGCACTTCGGCCGGGTGCAGCCAACCGCGATAGGACGCGGCGTAGGAGAGCGACTTCCACAGCGTGGTCAGCTGGCCCTGCCGCAACACGATCGCGAGCACGCCGAGGCCCACCAGCAGGGCCGCGAGCACGAGGTAGACGAGCAGGAAACCGACTCCGCCGCCGATGACGAGCGATCCGTTCCACAGCGCGTGCAGCAGGATGCTGGCCAGCAGGCCGCCGATCATCAGCAGGATGCGGACGGTCCGGCTGCGGCGACCGACGGCGAGGCCCATCGCGATACCGATCGCCGAGGTGAACAGCGGATGCGCGAAGGGGCTGAAGAGCCCCCGCACGACGAAGGTGGCCGTGGCTCCACCCGGCCCGGCGAGCTGCTGCGGGCCGTCGCCGATCCCCAGATAGCTCACGGCGTAGTACCCGAGGTTCTCGACGGCGGCGAAGCCGATCGCGACGAGGCCGGACACGATGAGACCGTCGAGCACGCCGTCGATGATCCGGCGCGCACGCAGCAGGGTCAGCACGAGGAACGCACCCTTGGCGCTCTCCTCGACGATCGGGGCGACGACCGCGGTGAGCACCTCGTCGGAGACGTCCAGCCAGATCGAGGCGGCGGACTCCAATGCCAGCGAGATGGCGACCGCGACGACGGCACCCCAGACGAAGGCGGCGCCCTTGTAGCGGAAGGGCTCGGGCTCGACCCGGTCGAGCCACCAGTACGCCCACAGAACGAGGGGAAGCGGGAAGAGCGCGAAGACGACGGCGAGCGTGGCTCCGGGGACGTCGCCGGCCTGCGCGGCGAAGAACACCGCCGCCACCGCGCCGAGCACGGCGGTGATCCAGGTGAGCACCACCAGGACGAGACGTCCGCGCTGAGGTCGATAGCGCGAACGCGGCGCCGTCACGGGAGGGTAGACACTCACGCGCTCCACCCTAGGGTGTGAGGGAGACACCGGTGGCTCGAGCGTGCCGATCAGTGCCACCAGACGGACGATGGCAGGGGGTGATGACCATGGTCAAGCGGGCCGCGGCGCTGTTGGTCCTCGTCTCGCTCACGTGCCTGCTCGGATGTGTGACGGTGACGCAACGCGGGGGTGACGAGCCGGACCGACCCGAGCCGATCGCTCGCCAGATCGACGGAGATGTGGAGACCTGGGATCTGAGTGGCCCGCCGAGTGACGCCGCCTTCGGCATCGTCGCGGAGAGCTCGGCGGGGATCTACCGCACCGACGAGCCGCGGACGATCGTCCTGAGATTCTCCGATGACGAGCAGCTCCGGGTCGAGGCGCCGCTCATCTCCTTCTCGCGGTTCCGAGGTGCCGACGGCGACAACTTCACCGTCGGCATACGCGGCGCGACGGTGGAGCCCGAGGTGCTGGACGGGCAGTTGCGGAGCATCGTCGATCAGCTCGGATCCTCGCCCGATCTCGTCGCCGATTTCACAGCAGAGGTGAAGCAAGCACCGCCCGAGCAGACCGAGCGGATCGTGTTCTCCTCGCCGTCCGCGCAGTTCGGCGACCTGGAGATCGGCGTCCAGGCGAATCTCGCCCCGATCGCCGGCAGCGGACGGTTCGTCATCGGCGGCGCCTGGTCATGAACCGCCAGGCGGGAGCGCTCGCGCCTCGACGGCCGATCCGCGCCATCGACCGCGGCCGAGTGCGGTGCCGCCCTCATCACGGCGTCATCGGGACAGGGCGTCGTCGACCGGAGGCGGGGCGGCGCTACGCTGTTATCGCCTGGCCTCCGTAGCTCAGCTGGATAGAGCAAGAGCCTTCTAATCTCTAGGTCGCAGGTTCGAGTCCTGCCGGGGGCGCTCAGTGGCCGTAGCGTCCGCCTGTCGTCCATGAGGGTCCTTTGCGCACCCATCGCCCGCTGACGGGCCGGGCCGGAGGATCAGCGGTCCGGGCGAACGAGGCCATGTTCGTAGGCCAGGACGACGAGCTGGACCCGGTCGCGCACTCCGAGCTTGGTGAGCAGGCGCCCGACATGGGTCTTGACCGTCGCCTCCGAGAGGTAGAGCCGGGCACCGATCTCGGCGTTCGAGGCGCCGGTGGCCACCTCGAGGAGCACCTCACGCTCCCGCTCGGTGAGCCGGGCGAGTTCGGGGAGCGAGGCGCTCGAGCCCGGCAGCGAGGGCAGCACGTGATCGATCAGCCGCCGCGTCGAGCTCGGCGCCATGACCGAGTCGCCACGGTGGACGACCCTCACCGCTTCGGCCACCTGCTCGGCGCGTGAGCTCTTGACCAGGAAGCCGCTGGCGCCGGCCCGCAGGGCCGAGAAGACATGCTCGTCGAGATCGAAGGTCGTCAGCACGATCACCCTGGGCCCGTCGGGCAGCGCGCGGATCTGCTCGGTGGCGCCGATGCCGTCGAGCCCGGGCATGCGAACGTCCATCAGCACCACGTCGCACCGGACGCGCCGCACGGTCTCGACGGCATCGTGGCCGTCGGTCGCCTGTGCCACGACGCGCAGGTCGTCCTGGGAATCGATGATCATGGCGATCCCGTCGCGAACGAGATCTTGATCGTCGACGACCATCACACGAATCGGACTCATGTTCCCCTCCTCGTCGGGATGCGTGCGATGACGACGAATCCCCTCTCCCCCGCCGCGGCCTCGAGATCGCCGTCGAGGGCCTCGACGCGTTCACGCATGCCGGTGAGTCCGCGCCCAGGCGCCGGAGCGAGTCCCGGTCCGCCGTCGTCGCGGACCCGGACCTCCAGCGCACCGGCCGCCTCGACGAGGTCCACCTCGACCTCCGCCCCGGCGCCGACGTGCTTGAGCACATTGGTCAGCGCCTCTTGCACGACTCGGTAGGCGACCAAGCCGACCGACGGCTCGACCTCCGGGGGCGGCTCACCGGCATAGTGCGTGACCAGCCCGGCGCCTCGCGCGTTCTCGATCAATGCGCCGAGATCGGCGAGAGACGGCTGCGGAGCGCGCTCACCCGTATCGGGATCGAGCGCGTCCAGGAGCCCGCGCATGCCGCGCATCGCATCCTGTCCGGTGGTCGCGATGCGCTCCAGCGCGGGCGCTACGACCTCCCGGTCCCGGGCCATCATCATCCGGGCGCCCTCCGCCTGGCTGACCATCACCGCGAGCGAATGCGAGACGACGTCGTGCAGCTCGCGGGCGATGCGCTGCCGCTCCTCCTGACGTGCCCGGTCGGCCAGCGCCGCCTGATACTGGCCGCGCAGATACCGTAGACGTCCGAGCTGCCAGGGCACCGCGACGACGGCGACGACCGTCAGCAGCACCAGCGAACGCCACACGACCGCCCCGAGTTCGACCAGCGACGCCACCTCGACACTCCACAGCCGCGCCGTCGTCAGCACCGCCCCTACAGCTCCGATCGCGAGGGCGCGCAGAGCGTCGACGGCCGGCCGCGCGGCTGCGACGGAGTACATCAGCACGCAGAATACGAGGGAGCTCGGGACGAGCACGAGCGGGACGGCCGTGCCGTACGCGGCCCGGATCGCGGTCCCGTCGGCGTCCGGGACGGCGACGAGTGCCAGCATCGCCCCGCAGGCGGCCAGGAAAGCGCCGCGCGGCAGGAGGCGGCGCAGCGCTACGGACAGATGCACGAGACCCAGAGTCCCGATGGCCACGGCGCGAACGGCGGGCGGCCATTCGGACGAGACGACGACGTCGACGCTCGCGGGCAGCAGCACACCGGCCAGCACGACCGCGAGCAGGCCGTCGGCGATCCACGGCCGTGGCCGGGTCCACGCCTCCAGCGAGGCGACGCCACGGGATTCGTCCATCTGGTCATCGTAGGAGACGCGCCGGTCGCGGAAGTCGCTCTCGAGGATGACCCTCACGCGACTCGCGGACGATGCCCGGACGGGCTCGCTCCGAGGAGGCTGGCCGCATGAACACACTGATGACCGAATCCACCGAGCGGCCACCGTCCGCTCGCATCACCGCGCTACGCGAGGGCGCACTGGTCCTGACCGTCCTCGCCTGCCTGCCGTACCTCGTCCTCAAGACTGCCTGGATCTTCGGCAGCCACATCGGCATCCCGGCCGACAGCGCGCTGCTGGGACACGAGGGCACGATGCGCGCAGCGAACGGACTGACCGTCCTCATGGACGTCACCGCCGTCATCCTCGCCTTCGCGCTGGCCCGGCCGTGGGGCCACCGCATCCCCGCCTGGCTGATCGCCGGCCCCCTATGGGTCGCGACCGGTCTGCTGGCTCCCATCGTCGTGGCCTTCCCGCTGCAGTCCCTGGTCGGGTCGTCGGAGGCCTCGGCCGCGCCGGACTTCCTCGAGCCGTGGGTCTTCACCGTCGTCTATGGCGGCTTCTGCCTCCAGGCGCTCGGACTCGGGACGCTGCTCGTGCTGCACGCCGTGCGCCGATGGGGCTATCTGTGGCGCGGAACGGTCCGGCAGCTGCCGGCGCCCTCCCCCGCCGCGAGGCTGTCCGTGATCGGCGCCGCGGTGGTCGGCCTGCTGTCCTTCCTCACCCACGCTGGGTGGGCGAGCGGGGCCCATTGGTTCCGGCTGGAGGCCGCCACCGATGCGCAGACACTCGTCGTCCACGGCGTGAACGCCGGGCTCGTGGTGCTGGCCTTCGCGGGAGCCTTCGTGCTCGTCTTCCGGAGTGTCCGGCGGCTCGCTGCTTGGGTCCCGCTGGCCGCCGCGTGGATCGGGTCGTCGGCGGTCGGCTGCTGGGGCGCGTGGATGCTGCTGACCTCCGCTCTCACCGGACCGGTGGCGCAGGACCAGGCACCGGCCAGGCTGGTCGCCGTCTTCGCCGTGGCGGCCATCGCGGGCGCGATGCTGCTGGTCACCGGCGCCCACCTGTTCGCCGACTGGGCGAGGGCGCGTGATCGCCGCGGTGAGATCAGGGGACCGGGCGAAGCCCGATGACCGTCGAGTCGCCCGCCTGGCGCCGCACCGTCATGGTGCTGGCGTACGCGGCGTCAGGAGCCGCTCGGATCGCAGTCGATGACGCCTTTGGCCTGGGCGACCCGGAGCACCGAGCGGTCGACCTGCTCGGCATCGAGGTCTCCGGCGTCCAGGGCGGCCTCCAGATGGTCGAGCACCTCGGGCACCTCGTCCGTGGACAGCCAGAGGGCGATGTCGTTGCCCGCGGCGAGAGCGAGCTCGACGGCCTCGGGCACCGGGTGGCGGTCGGTGATGGCCTTCATGCCGCTCAGATCGTCGGTGAAGACCACGCCGTCGTGTCCGGTCCATCGTCCGCCGTCGCCCGAGCGGAGCACGTCGATGACCTGAGGACTGAGACTCGCGGGCTCCCCCGCCGGGCTCAGGCCGGGGACCTCGAGATGTCCCGTCATGACGCCGAGCGGCAGCGCGCCGACCATCTGCTGGTAGGGCAGGAACTCGTCCTCGCGCAGGGACTCCAGCGGCGGCGTGGTGGCGAGCCCGCTGTGTGAGTCGCCGCTCGCGCGCCCGTGGCCGGGGAAGTGTTTGATCACCGGGAGCACACCGGCATCGTCGAGGCCTTCGGCGAAGGCCGTGGCGTAGGTCGTGACAGTCTCCGGATCGTCGCTATAGGAGCGATCGCCGATCACTCCCCCGTCCGGCTGTCCGGAGACGTCGACGACGGGAGCGAAGTCGACGGTGATGCCGAGACCGGCCAGTTGTTCGCCACGCTCTCGACCGAGGGCTCGCACCTCGTCGGGGTCCATCGTCCGCGCGCTCTCGCGAGCCGAAGGGATGGCACCGAACAGGTCGGCGACGCGGGACACGCGACCGCCCTCCTCGTCGATCGCGACCATGACCGGGACGTCGCTGGCGGCCTGCATCTCACCGATGCGCTCGTCGTCGAGGAAGGAGACATCGGTCCAGCCGCCGATGAAGACGCCACCGACATGGTGGTCGCTGACCACCCTGACCGCGTCCTCGGTTCCGCGGACGCCCACCATCAGCAGCTGCGCGAGCCGGTCGCGATCGCTCAGCCCCTCCAGGTAGTCCTCCCCGCACGGTTCCGGCGCGCTGCTGGGAGCCGGCTCGTCCTCCGCCTCCGGGGACGAGCCGGGATCGCAGGCGGTGAGCGGCAGGAGGGTCACCAGCGGCACGACGAGTGCCGCCACGAACCTGCGTGTCCCCATGTCATCGAGCATGCCAGAGCCTCAGCTGAGCACCACCGCCGCGCGCGACGGCGCCCCGGCTCGGCGAGCCGGGGCGCCGTCGGATGCGAGGCGACGAGTGCGCTCAGTCGTTGCCGATGGCCGCGAGGATGCCCGCCATGCTGCGGTCCTCGAGGGGCTCGCCGTCGATGAGGATGGTCGGCGTACCGCTCACACCGTGCTCGGACTGGCCGAAGGACTGCGCCTCCTTGACCCACTCGCCGAAGTTCTGCGTGCGGACGCAGGACTCGTCGACGGTCACGCCGGCATCCTCGAGCCATCCGGTGATCTCGGCATCCGAGGGACCGGCGCCGCCTTCGCCGGGCTGGTTGGCGAACAGCGCGTCGTGGGCGGCGTTGAAGTCCTCGAGACCGCCCTCGTCGAGCGCGCACATCGCGATATTGGTGGCGCGCAGCGAGTACTCGTTGGTGCTGCCGCCCATCTGGTCGAGGAAGGAGTAGGGCTGGTAGACGAGCTGGATGTCGCCGCTGTCGGCGAGCTGGCGGATCTGCTGGCCGTTGGCGGCCTCGAACTGGCCGCACGCGGGGCAGAGGAAGTCCTCGTACAGCTGCACGACCGGCGCGTCCTCGGGGGGCTCGGAGCCGTCCGCGGGCTGGTACACGATGCCGTAGTCGTCGGTGGTGTTGGCCGGTTGGACGACCTCGGTCTGGCGCTCGTTCTTGTCGCGCTCGTTCATGATCGCCCAGCCGCCGATGCCGACGAGCACCACGACCACGGCGACGATCGCCACGGAGATGATGTTGCGCTGACGGCGTTCGGCCTTCTCACGCTCCTTGCGCATCTGTTCGGCACGTGCGGCGCGGTTCTTGCGGTCGTTCGTCACTCTCGGCTCCTCAGTCGACAAGTCCGCCGAAAGCCTAGCGAGTCACTCCGAGGCGATCGGATGATCATCCGACGTAAGGTGTCCGGGTGAACGAACGACTGGTGTGGATCGACTGTGAGATGACCGGCCTATCGCTGGAGCACGATGCTCTCATCGAGGTGGCGGCCCTGGTGACCGACTATGACCTCGAGGTGCTCGGGGAGGGCGTGGATCTTGTGATCAAGCCTCCTCAGGAGGCATTGGAGCAGATGAACGAGGTCGTCACGCAGATGCACACCACGTCGGGCCTGCTGACCGAGCTCGATGCCGGCATCTCACTGCGCGAGGCCGAGGAGCAGGTCCTGGAGTACGTGCGCGCGTACATCCCCGAGCCGCGCAAGGCGCCGCTGGCCGGTAACTCGATCGGCACGGACCGCGGCTTCATCGCCCGGGACATGCACGAGCTGGAGGAGCATCTGCACTACCGAGTGGTCGACGTGTCGAGCATCAAGGAGCTGGCTCGCCACTGGTTCCCGCGGGCCTATTTCGCGGCCCCGGAGAAGGGCGGCAACCACCGTGCTCTCGCCGATATCCGCGAGAGCATCGACGAGCTGCGCTACTACCGCCAGGCCGTCTTCACGCCCTCCCCGGGGATCGACTCGGAGTCGGCCCGCGCCATCGCCGCGGAGATCACCGAGAAGGCCACCCCCTCCGAGACCGCCTGAGGCACTCTGCGCTAGGATTGCTCTCGCTGTTCACGCCTCTGGCGCAGGCAGCGATGGTGGGCGTAGCTCAGTTGGTAGAGCCCCGGCTTGTGGTGCCGGTGGTCGCGGGTTCAAGTCCCGTCGTCCACCCCAGATATGAACCCCAGCGTGCAGACGCTGGGGTTCATCGTTTTCGGAGAAGCCAGCGATGCCGTGCCCCCTGCTGCAGAAATGACTGAGCCCCGGCGACGTGACCGAAATCAGAGGTCCACCGGGGCTTTCTGTCAGCCATTGTATGCGGCGGAATGGCGCGTTCGCGGCTGCAGGGCTCGACAGCGACAAACCCCGTCAGGGCGGTTCGCGGCGATGCCTGTGCCGACAGCTAGCCACGACCAAGGCTGTGAGATGGCCAAGTAGCGGGGGCGCTCGTCACATGAAGCTGTGCCGAAACAGCCCGAAATCCCGAAAGCCCGACTATTCTCAAGCCGACGTGAGAAGGTGACCATGCGGCTGGGAGGAGAAGCAGTGAGTGTTCGGGTCCATGAGCTCGCGAAGCAACTGGGTGTCCCATCGGCAGATGTTCTTAAGAAGCTCGCGGAACTTGGCGAGTTCGCACAAAGTGCCAGCGCGACGGTCCGCGACGATGTCGCGGACCGCGTCCTCCTCGCATACGGGGATGTGGGAGACCGCCTTAAAGGTGCGTCATCCTCCAGGGTGCTCGGATGGAACGCTGGAGCTGTCAGACCACCGTCACATGAAGACGTCTTGCGAAACGTCGGAAAGCTCATACGTGAGTTCCCGGTCGCCGAGCACCATCAGCAGGCCTTGGCGCGCCTCGGATCACAGATATTTTTTGCCGGCCCGTGCAAAGTTCCGTCATTCGACGACAGTCATGTGGCGTTGGTTCGATTCAGCGGCGCCATCGAGGCAGCCTTCGGCCTCACGCGCGAAGTGATGTTTTTCTACAGTCGGCATAAAGACCTGCAGATCCGTACATTCAAAGCGGCGCAGAAGGCCCGCGCTGAACTTCCGCGAGAGGTGACACCGGACATAATATTCTTCTGGGCTCCTGACCCGCGGCTGAGAGAGAAGGTGGACGATTGGTCGACCGGCGGGTTTCTGACCATCCCACTCATCCTTGCGGACCCAGATGATCCAGTAAGCTTCGTATCGCTCCTTCGCGATTACACCTTTTCGCGAGACCTCTTCTACGAAACCACCCCTGTCCGCGGAGAAAGGTTTTTCGGCAGGCGCAAGCTGCTGCAATCACTGAAAGACGACATTCAAAACCAGCGGGTCACCGGACTATACGGACTTCGCAAGGCTGGAAAGACCAGCGTTCTGACGCAATTGTCGGAGATGCTGGAGAGTCCGACCACTATCGTGGTGCTACGCGACCTCGAGAGCCTTCCATCCCCACCTGACGACCCGATCCCGGAGCTTTTGCGAGACCTTAGATCCGACATTTTGGACGAGTTTCGCTCACGCGGGTTACGAACGAAGGAGCTGGGCGACCTATCCGCCGATGCCACAATGGCTGACTTCAAGCGATCCCTTCAAAGAATTCTTCGGAGCAATAACAAGAGCGGTGTAAAACTGGTTCTAATGCTCGATGAGATTGAGTACCTAACGCCGTCCGATCGGATCGATATCCGCGAGGGAGAAATGGCTCCAGTCGCTCAATTTCTAGGAATTTTGCGAAGCTTAGTACAAGAGAACTCGAACTTCACGTTCGTACTATCCGGTCTCACAAGTGCGATCACAGAAAGTGGCCGCCTATACGGACGGCCAAACCCACTCTTTTCTTGGGCGAAATCGAACTTCGTTTCGCCGTTTGAGCGCCACGAGGCTGATGAGTTAGCGCGGTCGGTCGGGCGTCGAATGGGAATCGCCATTACGGAAAGTGCGCTTGAGGCCCTCTATGAAGCGACCGGAGGGCACGCCTTCCTGTATCGACACTTGGCCTCGAACGTCGTACACAGTCTCCCCATAGAGGTCTTCCATCGACAGATGGACAGAACCGACGTGCTGCGCACATTGGAGGACTGGCGACTCGTGATAGCTGGGCACATGCAAGAGATGTTAGATCACGTACGTAGATATTATCCGGACGAAGCTTTTCTTCTTGAGGTACTGGAGTCGAGTCCCGAGGACTTTGCAACATACGCGAATGAGCTGCCGTCCGCGCTTGGACATCTACTAAATCTTGGCCTAGTGGAGCGCCGCGATCACCATTTCGAACTTACACCCGTACTTCAGCTCCTATGAATGACGAACTACGAGCGCAGGCAACGATAGTAAAAGCCGCGCTTCATGGACGTTTGCGACGTTTCAATCTGTTGTTTGTTCAACATGGCGCGGTGTATGACGGTTTGACGGACCTCATCCTGGACGCCGAAAACTCTACCGTAGTTCGTTTTGAGAATCTCAGGACGAACTACGACGACACACGTGTGCATGTGACCGGTCTCGAGAGATACGCACTCGAGCACCAGGCTGGCCCCTCACTAGGGGAGTTGCGGTCGACTGTTACTGAGCTTCTCGAGCGCGGGATTGAGGTCTGTCTTTGGTCGCGGGCGCCGCGCGTTGCCTTTGCGCCCGTGCCAGGCAGTTCGTTGATCCAGGACGCCTCTCCCTTCTTCCTAGAGCTTATGAGTACCGTGGGCAATGATCCCGGATCGGCGTATCCAGCGGTCCGCGCGGGCGAGTTGCTGTCGGATGTGTACGCTTCTGCGCTAGCGGAGCTTGGCGTGGGAGTCCTCGCATCGCTCGATCGAGCACTATTTGACGCGCAACTCGATGCCACAACTATGTTCGACATTCTCGACGCTCGGGAGATCGAGGCACTTCGCGGAGCCGGCCTTGTCCAATATCACGAAGGCACGGCATATCGGTTATCCACGCCGCTTCTATTCTCGGAGCTGAAGGCGCAACTCGCATCAACACTTTCCTGCCAGATTAGGCCCCAGGCGGAGTTGGCTGCCATATCGGAAGACCTATGGGCTATTGAGCGTATTATTCGTCGCTCTCTTCGTTCGAAGGCAATATCGGATCTCGGACCCAAGTGGCGAGGAAGTATTTTTAATCAAGATCTCAATGAAAGAGTTTTAGGCCGGGCGCAAAACGATGGCTCTGTAGCAATTAAGTCAGTCAAAGGATTGCGCGATCCGATTGAATGGCTGACTCTCGGAGAGCTAATTGACGTGGTGACCTCGGCGAAGTTCGCGAATCTTGAGCAGCCACGCATCTTCTGGATGAAGTTTAAGCAGGATGTGGTACCCGTCCGGAATCGGCTTTCCCATATGCGACATTTCAATCACAGTGATAGAGAAGTGGTGCGAATGTGGCTATCGCAAGTTCAACGTGCCCTCGGCTGAATCGCTTGAAAGACAAACGATGAGAGGCGTGGCGAGCGAGGCCGCGCATCCTGCGAATCCCGATGCCCTGCGCGAGAGGGCAAGGCACGCATGCTGAAGCTTCCACGCCGGGGTGCGGGGCCCGTCTTGGGCGGCAAGAACGCCACCGAACGAGTCTTCCTGGTCCATGCCAGGGCCGAAGTGGCGACCATTCAGCCGTGGACACGGCATCAGCACGGACCAGCGCCGTACGGACGGTCTTTCGACCAGTTCCATGCGCCGGGCAATCACCCGTATCGAGATTCCGTCCCGTTAGAGCTTGTGCGCCTCAGCCTCCTCGTGAACGCCTAGTCCCGCACGACGCCGCGTGACGTTTCGGCGACGAACGTGCGCGAAAGCTATCGCCCGTGAATTCCGTAGCAGTCGGTCAGCTCCTCGATACCGGCACCTAGGAGGTAGTCCCTGTTAAGCGATCGGCCTCTCGATCGCCGGGTAAAATTGAGCCGCCTCGATTCTCCGAACGACAGGCCCTTGAACGTGCCCCATCGGCTTCCGGCACTCGCGACAAACCCCGTGATTCAATCGTGTAGCCAGTGTTTCCCTCCCGGGGAAAGTTGTCGAACCCTCTACAACGGTAGAGGCGAACCTGGAACGGCAAGACCCCGCCAGCGCCATGCTGACGGGGTCACCGCGTTGCGACCGAGGGGCCCTGAAGCCGGCGTCGCGTCGAGCGGGTCAGTACTGGGAGCGCTTCTGACCGGGCTTCCAGGTGGGGTCATCGGTGTAGCAGCTGGGGCCGCAGCTGTATACCGCCGCATGGACCGTGGCACCGCCCGTGGACGTCGCCGGTCCGGCAGCGGAGGTCACGGTCCCTCCCGCGAACGACAGGCCCCCGATGACGAAGAGAGGTGCGAGCACTCCCACGAATTTCGACTTCATTGTTGTCTCCTTGCAGCGTGGTTGAGGGTGATCAGGGTGATCACGGCGAGCTCATCCTCACACCGCCCGGAAGAACTATCACCCCGTAGTTCTACGGGTTTCTGATCCGATCTCCCTCGGCCAGATCAGGACCGTCCGTGGAGAGGGCGCCACTGCCGCCGGACATTGCTAACCTCATCCGAGGCGAGTCATCCGTAGAGAGGCGGGCACAACGATGGGATTGTTCGACAAGGTCAAGGGGGCGCTCGCCGGCCCCGACCACTCCCCGGTGCTGCGCGAGCAGCTCGGTGACGATCAGTACCTGGCTCATGTCGTGGTGATCGCGTCCGCTTCCGAGCCCGACCGGCCGTCGAAGGCACCCCGCGATGTCGTCGATCTCGCACAGAAGGGCGCCCATCACCTCATCGATCGGTTCGTCGAGAATCGGCACATCGGCGGCGAGGAGGGCACCGTCGCCGGTTCGCTGCCGCGCGGTAGCGAGCCGCTCGTCCTGGCCCTCGCTGAAGGCTCGGTGACGCTCTGGCGCTTCGGGCTCGGCGCGAAGAAGACCTCGCCGGACCTCGTCGCCCGCATCCCCCGTGAGGACATCACCTCGATCGCCGACACCGGCAAACGCACCGCCCGCGGTCACCTCCGGCTGAGCTTCACCGACGGGTCCTTCTTTGACCAGCAGACCGTCGCCACACCATCCGAGGAGTTCTGGCAGGCCGCGGACGCCTACGGCGCCTCCTGACCCCCGTCATCGTTCCAGCTGACCGCGACCGTCGGGTGGTAGGCACACCAGGTGCCGGTCTTGACCGAAGCGCGAAGGTGCTCGGCCAGCCTGGGACAGTCGGCACCGATCCGCTCGATCGCCTCACGCACGGTGCGCGTCACATTGATCCGCGCCCGCTCGGCGTCGGACTTGTCCACCCGCAGCCGCCCGCCCAGCCCTGTGCCGCGCCCCAGCTCGGCGATCAACGCGTCCCGCTCGTCCTGGGCCACGCGCAATCGCGTCTCGTGACCGTCCTGCGCGGCCTCGTCGATCTCGGCATCGAGTGCCTCGAGCCTCGCCCGGTACTCGGCCACCGCGCGACGGTCCAGCACCGTCCCGGCATCGCCACCCAGCCGCCCCGCGCCATCCGCCAGGCCCGCCAGGACGGTCGCGGAGATCGGGGTCTCAGGGCGCGTCACCAGACGGTGCAGATGCCGTAATCCCTTGGAGTCGGCGAGCACCGTCGACTCTCCCCCGATTCCGACGACCCAGCCGGCTCCCTGACGCCGCAGCTCGGCACGCACGGGTCCTGCGCTGAGCAGCATCAGCTCCCGGGCGCATGCGTCGGCCGTCGGCCCGTCCTGCATCTGCGTCGCCGCGGCCTGGCTCTCGCTCGCATAGGCGCGAGCGGCGGCGTCATCGCCGAGGGCGCGCGAGACCCTGGCCAGCGCGAGCAGCGACAAGGGCAGAGACCCGTGCGCGTACCCCAGCCGGATCGCTCCCAGATTGCGTCGCAGATCGAGTCCCCGGACATAGTGCTCACGGGCCGCCTCGTGGTCGCCTCGACGCTCAGCGAGCTCACCGAGGCTGTTGTGGCCGATCATCAACTCCAGCCGACTGCCGTACGCGGACTGGATGTGGATCATCTCGCGGTAGTGCCGCTCCGCCCCCTCCAGATCCCCCGCACACTGCGCGGCGAAGCCGACATTCCATTCGGCGAAGGCCAACCCCCACGGGTCCCGATACCGGGCGATCAGATCGCGTCCTCGTCGGGTGAGCTCCACCGCCTCGCGGGTGTCTCCGCCGACGGCATGCGCCTCGCCGAGGAGACACAGGAGGTAGCCGAGGATGGGCGTCTCCCCCGGCTCCGCCACGGCACCGCCGAGGAGATCGATGCCCTCCCGCAGATAGATCGCCGCGGTCGGCCAGTCGTCGCCGTCGTGCGCCCAGAGGAAGGCCATGCCGAACAGGCCCGCGGCCCGCAGCTCCGTCGGGGCGGCGTCGCCTGCCGTCTCCAGCGCGGAACGCAATCGGTCGAAGCCCTCGCGATGCTGGCTGCGCGTCCACCAGTACAGCGGCAGATTCGCGGCGGCCGCGAGGCCCTGGACCGCGAGCTCCCGGTCGGTGCCGTCACGATGCAGCGCGTGGTCGAGGGCAGCGCGCAGATTGGGCTCATCGGGGCCGAGCCCTTCGAGCCATTCGCGCTCGGGGCCGTCCTTGAACCCGTCCCCCGCACGGATCGCGACGGTGAGGTAGTGCGATGCATGGCGACGACGTACCTCGTCCGACGCATCCCCCTCCTCCCAACGCTCGCCGGCGAGTTGGCGGACGGTCTCCAGGAGGCGGTACCGGTCGTGGTGGTGGTCGCGCACGACCAGCGACGACTCGACTAAGGCAGTCAGGGCGTCGTCCCACTCGCCGAGGGTCCCGGACGTCCCCAGCACGGCGTCGACCGCCTCGATGCTGAAACTGCCCGTGAACACCGATAGCCGTCGCAACAGGGTGCGCTCACGCTCGGACAGCAGCTGCTCGCTCCAGTCGTAGACCGCCTCGACGCTGCGCAAGCGGCTCGTGCCCTCGGAGGACCGGCTCACCACATCGAGGTCCTTCTCCAGGCGGGCCAGCAGGCGCGGGATGCCGAGAGCGCTGGCCTTGCCCGCGGCGAGCTCGAGGGCCAACGGCAGCCCGTCGAGTCGTCGGCAGAGCTCGCCGAGGGACGACCACTGTCCCTCCGGGACGACGAACCCTCGGTCCCGGTCACGGGCGCGCTCGACGAAGAGCACGGCGCTCGCGGAGCCGGCGATCCCCTCCGGAGGGTCGCCCGCTGCGGGCAGGGCGAGCGGCGCGACGTGGAACGCCTGCTCGCCGACCAGCCCCAGCAGACGACGGCTCGTGGCGAGGACGTGAGCGCGACGCTCGCTCCCACCTGCGGCATCGTCGAGGAGCGGGACGAGGATCGCCGCCACTTCATCGAGCACGTGCTCGCAGTTGTCGATGACCAGCAGCATCCGTCGAGGCCTGAGCCACCGGACCAAGGCCGTGATGCGATCCCCACCGCCGGTGCGAGGCAGCTCGACAGCGGCGGACATCGCGTCCAGCACCGCGCCGGGCCGGACCTCCGCGAGCCGGACCATCACCACCCCGTCGACGAAGGCCTCCTCCACCCCGCCGGCGACGACATCGGCGAGGCTGGACTTGCCGACACCGCCGGGCCCGGTGAGGCTGACGAGCGGATGGGAGAGCACGAGCTCGGAGATCTCGGAGAGCTCAGCATCGCGGCCGTGCAGCAGGCGCGGCGCAGCCTCTGCCGGGGTGAGGTGGTGTGGCACAGCCGCGCTCCGCTTCGTGCTGATGAGGTTCCGCCGATCCTACTGCTCGCCCCGGGCCCGCGGACCTACTCGACCAGCGTCACCGCCGGTCCGGCATCGACGAGGTACGCATCCCCACTGCGCGCCGACAGGCGACCGTCGAGGAGGTCGAGGGCGACACTCGCCACCTCCTCGACCGAGGTGAGCCGGCCGCTGGGCGCGAAACCGGCGGCGAACCCGGCCTTGTCGTCCGGAGCTCCGCCGGTAAGCCGGTCGACCATCGGCGTGTCGATCACCCACGGGCAGAGCGTGTAGACGGCGATCCCCACCTCGGCCAACAGCGGCGCGGCGCTGCGGCCCGCCGCCACGACCCCCGCCTTGGCGGCGGCATAGGGCACGGCGATCGGCACCGGCAGCGCGGTGCCGACGAAGGAGGCGGTGTTGACGATCGCGCCGCCCTGGGCCAGGTGTCGCGATGCATGACGCAGCCCCGAGAGCACTCCCTTGAGATTGACATCGAGCACACTCCGCAGCGCTACGTCGTCCCACGTCTCCATGGGCCCGATCGGCCCCTCGACACCGGCATTGGAGAACCAATAGTCGATCGGACCGTCCGCGGCGGCTGTCGCCGCGAGCGATGCCACCTGGGCATCGTCTGCCACGTCGGTGCGGACGAAACGGCCGTCTCCACCACGCGACGTCACCTCGTGTGCCACCGATGTTCCGCGCTCCTCGTCTCGGCCGGCGATGTACACGCGCACCCCCTGCTCGCCGAGGAGGATCGCGATCGCCCGACCGATCCCGCTCGTCCCACCCGTTACCACTGCCGTGCGGCCATCGAAACGTCCCATGTCTGCTCCTCGGTAGGCACCCGGCGCTTTGCCGGTCTCATCCTGAAGGCGTTCGGCGGGTGTTCGATCCGAACGAACACCTCATTCCCGGGTGCCCAGCGCCTGGACGGGCGGGATCCGCATGGCGCCTCGTGTGGCCAGCATCGCCGTGGCCACGGTGAGCACCGTCGTCAGCACGGTGATGGCACCGAGGAGCGTCCACGGGATGGCGATCACCGGAGTGCCGTAGACGCGCTGCGTCGCGGCCCAGAGCCCGACCAGTGCGAGGACCGCGGCGACGGCTCCGAGGAGGAGGCCGATGCCGGTGGCGGCGAGCGCCTCGACGACCGTGGTGCGCTGCACCTGCCGACGGGTCAGGCCCGTGAGACGGAGCGTGGCCAGCTCCACGCGGCGCTGTCCGATCGCGATGGCGAGGGTGCTCAGCACGCTGATGAGCGCGTAGACGCTGCCGAGGCCCACGATGGCGGCCATCACGGCACGGTTCTCGCGTGCGGACACGCTGTCCTCCTCCGCGGAGAGCTCAGCGGGCGTCAGCACGTTCGTCGCTCCCGCCTCGGCGAGCCGCTGCCCGACGACCCCGGCGTCCGCGCCGGGCTCCAACTGGACGAGAACGGTGGTCGCCCGGTCGAGCACCTCGGGCGGCAGGATCGCGCGGTCGATATAGAAGCCGTCGCTGCCGGCCAGGGTCTCTCCCATCCGCGCCGCCTCACGGAGCGACACCGTCTCGCCATCAACATCGAGCACGATCTCGTCGTAGTGGCCGCGGATCATCGTGCTGTCCAGGCCCGGACCGAAGACGACGCCGTCCGGTCCGAACTCCGCGACATCTCCGCTGTCGGGCCGCTGGAGGTGCGTGGCACCGAAGGCCGCGGGATCGACCGCGACGACCGTGCCGGGACCGTTCGTGGTCATGCCACCCGAGGTCAGGCGGATCGCGAGCGGCACGACGGTCTCGGGGGCCGCGAGCGCGATCCCGTCGATGGCGTCGACCGCCTCCAGGTCGAGGTCCTCACCCTGGGCGACCAGATCGGCGTCCAGGAGCTGCGTCGCCTCGGTCGCCGACGCCTCCGTCTGAGTGTCGAGGATCCCCTGGAGACCCATCACGAGGCTGACCAGCACGATCATCGGCGCCGCGCACGACGCGGTGCGGCGGATGGCGTCGCGCAGGTTCGCGACGGCGAGGTCCGCGACCGGTGAACGACGAGCCCACGGCATGAGCACCAGCGCCACGGCCGGCACGAGCAAAGGCGACAGCCGGCTCATCGCGACCGACGCGGTGATCACGATGCCCAGACCGAGCAGCAGCGGGATCAGCATGCCGCCCGTCGTCGCCGAGAAGTAGGTCTGCACGGCGGTGAGCGCGACGGCGACCGCGGCCACGATCCAGCGCCGCACGGTCATCACGCGCTGGGTGTCGTGAGTCCGGCGCAGCGCGTCCAAGGGGCTGATCGCCGTCGCCCGGCGCGCCCCGCCCCAGGCACCGGCGAGACAGACCACGCCCGCGACCACGAGGTCGAGCACCAGGATCGCCGGGCGGATGGGCGTCGCCAGCTCCTCCGGGAAGGTGCCGAGCGAGGCGAGGATCCTGCTCTGCACACCGGTCAGCGCCACGCCGAGCAGGCCACCGACGGCGGCTCCGATGACGGCGGTGAGGAGTGCCTCGGCCAGCAACAACCGGCGCACCTGACGCGAGGTGACTCCCCCGAGACGCAGGATCGCCAGATCGCCGCGGCGCTGGTCGACGGCGAAGTTGAAGGTGGAGCCGACGACGAAGATCGTCAGGAAGGCGCCCAGCATCACCGTCATGCCGGTGAGCGTGCTGGCGCCGCTGGCCGCCTGCTGGAAGGCCTCGGCCTCCGCCGGGGTCGACCCGTCCGGCGGGACGGCGTTCTCGACGCCGAGGATGATCGTCATGCCCGCGTGCACGATGGCGACACCTGCCGTGACCGCCAGGACCGTGCCGACGAAGAGCTGCCACCGGTCGGCGAAGGTGCGCAGAGCGAGCGGGATCATCGCAGAGTCTCCAGGTCGGCGAGGGTCGCGGCGATCTGGCTCGTGTCCGCCCCGCTCAAGGTCGTGACGAGCCGGCCGTCGCGCAGGAAGGCCACATGATCGGCGCGGGCCGCCGCCGCCGGATCGTGGGTGACCATCACGATGGTCTGCGCTCGCTCGTCGACCAGCTCGCGCAGCACGTCCAGGACCGTGCCGGCCGAGGCGCTGTCGAGAGCACCGGTGGGCTCGTCGGCGAAGAGGATGCTCGGCTCCGTCGCGAGCGCCCGGGCGATGGCGACTCGCTGCTGCTGGCCGCCCGAGAGCTCCCGCGGCTTGTGATCCAGGTGGCTCCCCAGCCCCAGCGTGCTGAGCGCCTCGACGGCCACCGCGCCGGCATCCTTGCGGCCGGCCAGGCGCAACGGCAGCATGACGTTCTGCGTCGCCGTCAGCGCCGCCACGAGATTGAACTGCTGGAAGACGAAGCCGATATCGGTCCGCCGCATCCGGGTGAGGACATCGTCGCCGAGGCCGGCGATATCGCGGCCGTCGAGATGCACCTGCCCCGTGTCGGGGCTGTCGAGCCCGGCGGCGCAGTTCAACAGCGTCGACTTGCCCGATCCGGACGGCCCCATGACCGCCGTCCAGGAACCACGCCGACAGCCGAGGGTGATGCGATCCAGGGCGGTGAGCGTCGTGGAGCCGGACTGATAGGTGCGGGTCACCTCGTGGAGGTGCAGCACGGTGCTGGGCGGGGCGGATGTGTTCATGCATCCAGCACATCGCGGGGGCGGCCCCGCGCGCAGTGGGGCCGGATCATCGATCGACGGTAGAGCTGGCCCTACCGCGCCGGGTGTCGTCGCGATCCTACGATGACGGGGTGACAGCGACACCTGAGCGGGAGTCGCCGCCGGCCATCGGCCGGTGGCGCGGGACGTTCTACGTGTCTGCCGTCGGTGTGCGAACCCTCGTCGCCATGGCCGTGGTGGCCGCGCTGGGAACGCCGATCGCGGTCGCGCTGGCCGACGGCGATCGTGGGACGGGAGGGGTCGGTGTCCTCGTCGTCGCCGGCCTGGCGCTGCTCGGCGCGGGACTCCCGCTGGTCGCCGGCGCTCTCGCGACCGCCGACTGGCACGGCTCGGCCGCCGTGCTGAACCGTCCGGTGCCCGGCGTCCCCGTCGTCCGGCTCACCGAGCCTCGCACCCTCATCCGTCCGATGGCGTACGCCGCGGTCATGCTGACCCTCGGCGGTGCCGCCGCCGTACTGGGCTTCCTGGTCGTGGTCGGCTCGGCGGTGACCGTGGCCGGGCCCTTCCTCGTCACGACCGGCGACCAGATCGTCATCGGTCCCTTCACGATCGACACGCTGCCCGAGTCGCTGCTGGCGGCCCTCGTCGGACTGGCGCTGCTGACGACCTTCGTGCTGGCGTCACCGAGCATCGCTCGGTGGCACGCCTCATTGGTCGCACAGGTGCTGACCCGCCCCGAGCAGCGCCTGCAGCTCGACCTCGCGATGACCGCACGGTCGCGCACACGTCTCGTACGGGCCTTCGACGTCGAGCGCCGCCGCATCGAGCGCGACCTGCACGACGGCGTCCAGCCGCAGCTGATGTCGGTGAGCATGACGCTCGGGCTCGCACTTGCCGACATGCCCGCCGGGGCCCCGGGTCGCGAGGACGTGGTCCGCGCTCAGGATCAGACGCGCCGGACGCTGGAGGCGATGCGCCGGTTCGTGCGCAACATCCATCCGCAGGTCCTCGTCGATCACGGCCTCGGTGCCGCCGTCGGGGAGCTCGCCGACACCCTCACACTGCCCATCGCCGTCGAGGACCGTCTTCCACACCGGCTGCCCGCCGATGTCGAGACGAGCCTGTACTTCTGCGCGGCAGAGCTGCTCACCAATGTGGTCAAGCACAGCGGCGCCGATCACGCGGAGGTCCTCCTGGAGGCGATGCCGGACGGATCGGTGCGCGTCAGCGTGCGGGACGACGGCGGCGGTGGCGCCGGATCAGCCCACCACGACGACGGCGGACTCGCCGGCATCGCCGACCGTATCGCCGCGTTCGACGGCACACTCGTCGTCGACTCGCCTCTCGGCGGCCCGACGACCGTGACCATCACACTGGCCATCCCCGAGGAGAACCCCGATGAGTGAGGCCGGCCCCGAGGCGCTCAGAGTGGCGATCGCCGAGGACAACACGCTGCTGCGCGAGGGGCTCCAGGTGCTGCTCGAGCGCAACGACTTCGTCGTCGTCGCGGCTGTGGGCGCCCCCGGCGACCTCGTCGACGCGGTCCATGCCACGGCCCCGGACCTGGTGGTCACCGACGTACGGATGCCGCCTGAGTTCCAGAGCGAGGGACTCACCGCGGCGGTGCGCCTGCGCGAGGAGGACCCGACGCTGCCGGTCGTGGTGCTGAGCCAGTACGTCGAGCAGAGCTATGTCGCCGAGCTGCTCGACAGCTCCGGCGGCGCGGGCATCGGCTATCTGCTGAAGGACCGCGTCAGCGATGTGAAGGACTTCGCCGCGACGCTGCGCCGCGTCCACGCGGGTGGCACGGCGGTCGATCCGGCGGTCATCAACCAGCTGATCGCGCGTCGCCGTGACCCGCTCGAACGGCTCACACCGCGCGAGCGCGAGGTGCTGGCGGTCATGGCCGAGGGGCACTCCAATGCCGCGATCGCCCGACTGTTGTTCGTCTCCGAGGCCGCCGTCGTCAAGCACATCGGCAACATCATGATGAAGCTCGATCTGCCCCCGAATGACGACCAGAACCGCCGCGTGGCGGCGGTCCTGGCCTATCTGCGCGGGCAGAGCGCGTGACATCGTCCGGCTTCTCAGCCGAGCGAGGCCGGCTGTCCGTTGACGAGCACCTCGGTGCCGTCCGGGACCTGGATCGAATAACTGGCCTCGCAGTAGCCGACGATGCTGCCCCCGCATGGCGTGCCGAGGTTCAGCACGCCGTCGGTGAGGGACCAGGCAGGTGTCTCGGGGCTTTGTCCGAGTGTCTGCGTCGTCACCTCGACGGTCACCTCCCCGTCACCGGCACCTCTCGCAACATTGATGGGCATATACGAGTTGTCGTGGACGACATTGAGCGTCTCGCCGTCGAACCCGAAGGACTCCTGTTCCGAATGGCCGCCGGACGAGCACCCCGTCAAGGTGATCGCGACGACGAGGGCCAGTCCGATGGCGCTGCTGCGAGAGAGTGTCTTCATGCCTTCCATTCCAGTCCGGATCGAGCACCGACGGCATCCCCCGACCCGGAGTCTTGGAGGTAGACCTAGCTCCACCACCGGCGGCGGCACGGAGGTACGTCACGACGTGTGCGCGCCTCGCATCACCATCCGTCACTGACTGGACGGGAGATGTGTTTCTGCGGTTGCTGGGGCGACCCTGGAGTCACATCTTCCGTACCCCCGGCAGTCCGCCGGAAAAGGTCTCACCATCTCTTGATGTTCGAACGCTTGTTCGATACTATAGGTGTATGAGTTCGGGGGATCTGGCGCAGCGGCTGCGGGACACCGCAGCGTTGTTGGAGGCGTTCGCGCCCTCGACGGATGCGCTACGGGCGCTCGAAGAGGTGCGGAATGCGGTGGACGCGGCCCAGGCTCAACTGACCGCTGAGATGTCCGAGACCCTCGAGCACGAGGTCGAGGGGTATAGCTCCGTCAAGGCATGGTTGCGTGATCAGTTGCGGGTGAGTAGTCGTCGCGCTAATGAACTGGTTAGGTCCGGTGTGACGTTGCGTCAGATCCCCGAGGCCGCGAAACTCGCCTCGGCTGGCGAGGTGTCGTTGGAGCATGTGAAGCACCTGTCGTATGCGGTGACGCATGTCGGACCGGGGCACACCCGTGACCTGCTTCCTCAACTTCTCGACGTCGCCGCGTCGGCCGAGCCTGCCGCATTGCGTCAGGTGGTCCGTGCGTTGCGGGATGCGGTGTATCCCGATGAACTGGATCAGGCGTGGATCGATGACATGGCCCGTGAGGATATCCAGGTCAACCCCGTCCCCGACGGTGTTCACATCAACGGGTTCCTCAACTCCACCACCGGCGCGAAACTCACCACGTTGTTGCAGTCGCTGTCCGCGCCCCAGGGCGCCGATGATCCTCGCACGAGTGCCCAACGGCGGGTCGACGGGCTGGAACGTCTCCTGGACTCGGTGTTGGAGAGCGGGCTACCGCGCGATAAGGGGGTGCGTCCGCACCTGGCCCTGACGATCGACGCGTCGACGTTGATGAACGACAGCGGGTCCGGTGAGTTGGTGGGGTTCGGGACCATCGGCATCCGCCAGCTGCAGGAGATGATCTGCGAAGCCGACATCACCCCAGTCGCGGTCGGGGGTAAGGACGGAGTCCTGGACGTCGGCAGGTCTAGCCGGTTGGCGACGCCCAGGCAACGGACTGCGGTCCTCGCCCGACAAGGACACCAATGCGCCTCGCCTGGATGCCGGGCACCCGTGGTGCATATCCATCACATCATCTGGTGGTCCCGCGGTGGACCCACCGACCTGGCCAACCTGATCGGACTATGTCCGAGATGCCATAGAGCGGTCCACGCTGGGAGCTTGGTCATCGACCCCACGACCCACGAATTCACCGACCGCCAAGGCCGCCTCCTCCCCGGAGCCGACCCACGCCACCGACGACGACAGCTCGCCCACGCCAGCTGACCTGGCGCATCAGCCGGCGGACGTGAGCTCGCTCAACCGCTGCTGCGTCTCGCGGAGCTCGGCCTGCTTGACTTCCAGCCGATACGCCAACGAATCGAGCTCCGCCCGCAGGTCCGGACACATCTCCAGTGACGCGCCGTGATCCCCCACGCGTACGCAGTCGAGGTAACGCTTCATGGTCGCGGTTCCCACACCCGCCGCGATCATCGCGGTGATCTGCGCGACGCGAGTCACGTCCTCGTCGGCATAGTCGCGGTAGCCGCCACTCGTGCGAGCGGGGAGCAGCAACCCTCGATCCTCGTAGTGGCGCAGCGCTCGTGCGCTCACTCCCGTCAGTGCGGCGAGTTCGCCGATCCGCATCGTCCGCTCCTCCTGCTCGACTTGACCTTCACGCCGGCGTGAACTCCTACCGTCCCGTGACATGACCTCCGAGACAACACGCCAGCGCGCCGCCATCTTCCACGGCTACGGAGCCACCCCCCACGACCACTGGTTCGCCTGGCTCGCAGCACAACTCCGCGCGGACGGCATACCGACGACGATCCCCGCACTCCCCGATCCGCTCGCCCCAGATCCCCACCGATGGGAGCGGACCGTGCGCGAGACCCTGGGAGTCCCGGACGAGCAGTCGATCATCATCGCGCACAGTCTCGGCTGCCTGACGACGCTGCGGTATCTGCGTTCCCTGCCCGCTCCCTGGTGTCTGGGCACCCTCGTGCTCGTCTCGGGCTTCGTCGACCGGCTGCCCGGACTTCCCGAGCTCGATGCCTTCATCGGTGACGGATGCGATGTGACAGGCCTCAGCGGCCACATCGGTCATCTCACCGTCATCCGGTCCGATGACGACCCGCTCGTGCCGCCCGCCCTCACCGACCAGCTGGCCGGCCTCCTAGGCACCTCAGCACAGGTCGTGCCCGGCGCGGGACACTTCCTCGCCGCCGACGGGATCACCGCGCTCCCCTCGGCTTACGACGCCGTCATGACCACCCCACGTCCGCCTGGATCGCGCGGATGACCTCGCCGAGGACGCCTCTGGTCAGCAGCCCTGGACCGAGCGGTCCGCCCGAAGCCTGTCCCACCGCCGGCAGCTGTCGCAGCACCATGCGCTCGGCCTCCGTCAGCCGACCGAGCTGCCAGCGGACCTCGTCGCGCATCGCCTCGGGCTGCCCGGGAGAGGCGAGGGAGACGGCCTTGGCCGCATAGGCCGCCGCACCCAGCGCATGAGCCCCCATGTGCGCCACCGCGGAAGCCTGCGCCGCTGCCCGGGCCGCCGCCGCGCCAGCCGGGGACGTCGCGGCGCTGGCGGCCTTGACGGCGATCATCCGCTGACGGATCTCCTCGGCGGCCGTGCTCTCGCCGCGGGCGAATGCGCGCGTGCGGGCGATGGCATCGGGGATGCGCTCATCGTCGGGTGCCTCCGCGGTGAACAGCGGCAGAACGCGCTCGGCGCACTCCGCCGCCCACCGAGCGGCGATCCGTCGGTCTGCGTCACTGAGGGTCTGAGCGGAGGACACCCACGCATCCTTCCACGGACCGCTCCCCTACCCCTCCGCGACGAGGCGCTGAGTGCCGAGCACCGCGAGGAGATCGAGCTTGCTCGCGGCCTCGGTGCGCGGCGCCGCGGTGAGGACGAGGAGCACCTGGGACTCGTCCTCGGTGAAGAGGGCCTGACAGTCCACCTCGATCTCCCCCAGCTCGGGATGGACCAGCACCTTGTGGTCGTCGAAGCGGCGCCTGACCTCGTGCTCATCCCACAGCCGGGCGAACTCCGGGCTGCGGCGGCTCAGCTCGCGCACCAGCTCTCCAGCGCGCGACTCGGCCCCGAGCCTGCCGTAGGCCACCCTCAGCGATGCCACCTGAGCACGGCTCTGCCGGTCGTGGTCGTGTGCGGGATACCGCTGCCGCTCCTGGTCGGGGTTCGCGAACCAGCGGTAGATGTTGCTGCGCTCGAATCCGGTCAGCCGGCTCGTGTCGCCGAACAAGGCCCGTGCCGGACCGTTCTGGACGAGGGTCTCGCCGAGCGCGGAGAGGATCAGCGCCGGCGTGTCCGTCAAACGGTCGAGCACCCGCAGCAATCCTGGCGCGATGTGATCGGTACGCGCGGCTCGATCGGGGGCGTCATGGCCCGCGACGCGGTACAAGTAGTCACGCTCATCCGCTGTCAGGCGGAGGGCCCGCGCGACCGATGCGAGCATCTGCGTACTCGGCTGGGGGCCACGCCGCTGCTCCAGCCGCGTGTAGTAGTCGGTCGACATCGCCGCAAGATGCGCGACCTCCTCACGTCGCAACCCCGCGGTCCGCCGTCGCGGACCCGCGCTCAGTCCGACATCGGCGGGCTGGAGGGCGGCACGGCGGCGCAGGAGGAAGGCGGCGAGAGCATCACGGTCCACCTCAGCAGTATCGCCGCAGCGCCGGTCGCCGAACCAGGGATCGGCGATCCCCCGCATAACGCTCCCTGGAACAGCGCGGCCGCAGAGCGAAGACTTCAGACATGGACATCTCAGGGAACACCGTCTTCATCCCCGGCGCCACCAGCGGCATCGGTCTGGCCCTCGCGCTGCGACTGCACGAGAAAGGCAACACCGTCATCATCGGCGGCCGGCGCAGGGGGAGGCTCGACGAGATCAGCGCGACCCACCCGGGTCTCCGCACCGTCGAGATCGACGTCACCGATCCGGCGGCCATCCGGCGCGCCTCCGCAGAGGTGATCGAGGCGCACCCGGACCTGAACGTCCTCGTCACGATGGCCGGGGTGATGCGGGTCGAGGATTGGACTGATCCCGCCGGATTCATGGCCACCGCCGAGGAGACGGTCACCACGAACCTGCTCGGCACCATCCGTCTCATCGGCGCCTTCATCGAGCACCTCCGCACCCGGCCGACGGCGACGATCATGACCGTCTCCTCCGGCCTCGCCTTCGCACCCCTGCGAGCCACGCCGAGCTACAACGCCACCAAGGCGGCCATCCACCAGCTCAGCGAGTCGTTACGTCTCCAGCTCGTCGACACGACCGTCCAGGTCGTCGAACTCGTCCCGCCCGCGGTCCGCACCGACTTGATGCCCGGGCACCGCGAGAACGAGTCCGCCATGCCCCTCGACGACTTCGCCGACGAGGTCATGACGCTGATCGAGGCCCAGCCCGAGGCACGCGAGATCCAGGTCGAGAGGGTGAAGTTCCTGCGCTACGGCGAGGCTCGCGGCGACTACGACGATGTGGTCGCCGCCCTCAATCGCCGCGATCGGCACACCAGCTGACACGCGCCTGATTCAGGAGGACTCGGCGGCACGGTCGATGCCGAGCGTGGCGACCAGGTCCTCGTGCAGCTCGAACCACACCCGGTGACACGAGTCGATATCGGAACGGTCGATCCAGGCACGGTCGCCGTCCCGGACTCGCTGCAACGCCTCACCGAAGCGCCGGTGGTAGCCCGCGAACCGCGCGAGCACGCCGGCCAGCCGGTGATCCAGGTCAACGAGGGCGCCCTCGATCTCGCCGAGATCGTCGAGGACGCTGTCATCCCAGGCGGGATCGGCGTGATCATTGGGCTCGAAGCGGCCGCCTGACATCGGCTTCAGCTGCCAGTTCGTGCAGGCTCGCTGGAGACGCTCGTTCCACGGCAGGAACGCGCGGTAGACGTCCCGCACCTGCTCGACGGCTCCCGCCTCGATGAGCTCGGCCGCGAGCAGCCGCTCGTTCCGCTCTTTACCCGCCTCGGTCAGCGACCAGCCTCGGTGTCCGGCGAACTCGCCGTGGCGTACCCACCCGCGCGCCTCGGCGTCGAGCAGCAGCTCGGTGGTCTCGTCCGGGTCGAGGCCGAAGCGCCGCGCCAGCGCGGTGTCCTCGGCGAAGCCCAGCACTCGAACCGCGTGGAGCACGAGCACGTCCGGAGGCGACGGGTGACTCATCCGGCGCCGTCGCGGCGCGCCGCCAGCCGGTGGTAGTGCTGCTGGCAGGCCTGCGGCGAGTTGAAGCCCATGGCCTCGGCGATCTGCGCCCAGGTGAGCCCGGCGCTGCGTGCGATGAACAGCAGGCCGGATTCGAGCCCTTCCACCTCGGCCCTCGCGGCGGGCAGGAGGGCAAGTGCGCTGAGCAGCTCCTCCTCCGCCAGGTCGCCCGAGCGCCACAGAGCGAAATTCGCGAGGTCGACGGCCGAGGCCGGCACCGGCGGCGGTCGCCACGGCGGGGACTCGAGCCGATCCGCACCGAGACGCACCAGGCGTTCCCGCGCCTCCTGCTCGCGGAGCGCCTGCGCTCGGTCGGCTTCGGCGGTGCCGTCGGCGTGGTGGTTGCGTGCCATGGGGTCGATCCTGCAGAATCAACGAAACATTGTCAATATATTGTTGAAGGATTCACATGTTCGTGGCGCTGATCGATGCCACACCCGAGAGCTCGGGCGGCAAGGCAGGCACGCTCGGCCGGCTACTGCGCGCCGGCCTCCCCGTGCCGGACGGCATCGCTCTCACCACCGACGCCTACCGCGCAGCCGCCGCAAGCAGCGTCGACGCACCCTCCCTGTTCGCGTCGACGGACACTCGCGACCAGTTCGAAAGGAGGCTCCGGGAGCTCGGCGATCGACCGCTGGCCGTCCGCTCCTCGGCCACCGACGAGGACACCGCCACCCGGTCCGCCGCCGGCCAGCACGAGACCTTCCTCGCCGTCCAGGGGATCGACGAGGTCGCCGTCGCCGTCCGAGCCTGTTGGGACTCCCTGCACTCCCCCATCGCCGCCGCCTACCGCGAGGACTCACCGAGGGTGGAGGCAGCGGAGACGCCGGCGATGGGCGTGCTCGTCCAACGGCTCGTCGATGCCGACGCCTCCGGGGTGATGTTCACTCCGGAGGATCCCACCGCCGCCACCACGATCGAGGCAGCGTGGGGACTCGGTTCCAGCATCGTCGGCGGCACCGTCACCCCGGACGCGTTCTACGTCGAGTCCGACGGCTCGCTCGACCGGACCATCGCCGACAAGCACACCCGAGTCGACCGGGACGGCCAGCGGCTGGTCACCCGCGACGTGCCCACCGACGACCGTCTCCGACCCGCCATCGGCGACCCGACAGCTCGCCGCCTCGCCGAGCTCGGACGCGAGATCGCCGAGCTCCTCGGCGCGCCGCAGGACATCGAATGGGCCGTGGCCGACGACCGCCTCTGGATCCTCCAGGCCCGGCCGATCACGGCCAGCCCTCCGCCGTCCCATCCCGGCTCCCCGCTCGGGTCCGGCACCCCCGGCAGCCACGGCACGGCGACGGGTCCCGCACGGATCGTCGGCGGTCCCGACGATTTCGCCCGGGTGCGACACGGCGATGTCCTCGTCTGCTCCTTCACGACACCCGCGTGGACGCCGCTGCTGCGGATGGTCACGGCAGTCATCACCGAGACCGGCGGCGTGCTCTCGCACGCGGCCATCGTCGCGCGCGAGCTGGGCGTGCCTGCCGTGCTCGGTGTCCCCGAGGCCACCCGCCGGCTGAAGGACGGTGTGCCGGTCACCGTGGACGGCACGACCGGCGCCATCGTCCAAGATCGCTGACACTCACGAAAGGCCACACGTGCCCACCCGTCACCTGTATCTCGCCCGCCACGGCGATGCCGACCCCTTCGGCGAGTTGACCGACACAGGCCGGCACCAGGCCGGGCTGCTCGGCGAGCGCCTCGCCGATCTTCCGCTCGATGCCGTGTGGCATTCGCCGCTGCCCCGCGCGGCGGCCAGCGCGCGTGAGATCGCGCGCCGACTGCCCGCGGCGACACCGGTCGCCGAAGCCACCGAGCTCATCGACCACGTCCCCTACGTCCCCAGCCCGGACGAGACGCCGGACCCCTGGATCCCCTTCTTCGACGGCTACCAGCGGGAGGAGGCCGAGGCGGGTGCCCGGATGGCGGCGGGCCTGGTCGCGCGCTTCGCGGCCAGCCCGGAGCCCCAGGACGCCGACACGCACGAGCTGCTCATCACCCACGCCTACCCGATCGCCTGGCTGGTGCGCCACGCCCTCGACGCTCCGCCGGCGCGCTGGCTCGGCCTCGACAGTGCCAACACCGCTCTCACCACCATCGAATACCGTCCCGGCCTCCCGCCGGCCCTCGTCACCTTCAACGACCTGGCGCATCTGCCGACGGACCTGCGCTGGACGGGCTTCGCCGCCACCCTCCGCCCCTGAGCGGGCTCGGCCTCCGGAGGACCCCTTCGAGACGCCCGTCACAAGCCCCCGAGCGACTGTGTTAATGTCATGGACCGTCCGCGGGCATGAGCCCGCGGCACTGTCGGGACGCGCCGAGCGAGGACACTCGCCACGACGCGCGCACGGCCCGCTCCGCGCCATCCGGCGCCGTCGAGCCAGGGCCCCGGACGGAGGGCGCCAGCGCTGCCGCCCATGTCCGGCTGATCGATCGAGGGCATGCCCACATGCCCTGCTCCAGCCTGCCCACGGGCCGGCGATCGGCACGACGGTGAGGCGAACGCAGGAAGGGATGTGGTCCATCGACCGAGGGCATCAGCGCGTCGACTTCTGAGAGCCCGCGGAGACGCCCCCGCGTGGCCGGACGTGCACGGCACGGCGCCGGCGACCACGCATGTCTGCGTCCGTGCGGATTCCATGACTTCGTCGAATAAGGAGGTGGCGCGTGAATAACCTCGACTCGGTGCAGTTCAGCGCCGTGATCATCGTTGGATTGCTGGTGTTCTTCTACGGAGGGACGTTCTACATCTCGACCCGTATCGGCAAGAAGCAGGAGAATGCCGACGGCTACATGACCGCTGGCAACAAGATCGGCTTCGGGATCTCCGCGGCCAGCATGACCGCCACGTGGATCTGGGCCTCGTCGATGTACGCATCGGCGGCCTCGGGGTACACCTACGGCATCTCAGGACCCATCCACTACGGCCTGTGGGGCGCCCTGATGATCCTGTTCATCTACCCCTTCGGCAAGCGCATCCGCTCCGTCGCTCCGAAGGCGCACACCCTCGCCGAGGTCATGCACGCCCGGCACGGCCGCTCGAGCCAGCTCATGCTCGCGGGATCCAATGTCGTCGGCAGCGTCATCAGCCTGATGTCGAACTTCATCGCCGGCGGCGTGCTCATCGCGATGCTCTCTCCCTTCACCTTCATCCAGGGTGTGGTCGCGGTCGCCGGCGGCGTGCTGCTGTACTCGCTCTGGTCGGGCTTCCGCGCCTCGGTGCTCACCGACTTCGTCCAGGTGATGGCGATGCTCGGTGCCGTGGCCATCATCGTGCCCTTCATCTTCTTCGCCGCGGGCTTCCCCGCGGCCTTCGAGACCGGCGCGGCCAACCTGACCCCGCAGCAGGGCAATTTCTTCTCCAGTGAGGCCTTCCTCGGGCAGGGAGCCCCCTACATCGCCGCGGTGCTCGCCTACGCGATCGGCAACCAGACCATCGCTCAGCGCCTGTTCGCCGTGCGCGAGGACCTCATCAAACCCACCTTCATCACCGCCACGATCGGCTACGGCGCGATGGTCATCGGCGTCGGCATGCTCGGCGTGCTCGCCCTCTACCTCGGCTTCGAGCCCACCGGCGGCGACATCAACAACCTCATTCCCGAGATGGCCGCGACCTATCTGCCGGCGATCCTCCTGGCGGTGTTCTTCATCATGATCATCGGCGCGCTCTCCTCGACCGCCGATTCCGATCTCGCCGCGCTGTCGTCGATCATGATGGCCGATGTCTACGGCCAGAACGTCGCCGGCAAGGAGAAGGCGAATCCGAAGACGATGCTGCTCGTCGGGCGCATCACGATGGTGGTCGCCACGGCAGCGGCGGTCGCGTTCGCCAGCTTGCAGCTGAACATCCTCGATCTACTGGTCTTCGTCGGAGCGCTGTGGGGCGCTCTGGTGTTCCCGGTGCTCGCGAGCTTCTACTGGGACAAGGTCACGAACAAGGCGTTCACGACCGCCGTCATCGCCGCGCTCGCCCTGTTCCTCCCGGTGCGCTTCGGGTGGATCCCGATGTCCGGCGGGATCGGACTGCTCGTCGACGTGCTCTCGGTCATCGGCATCGGCGTCGTGCTGGGCCTGATGTCCTTCGGCTTCTTCGGCATCCGGGTCGGCAAGATCGTCGGCGTGGTGGCCGCGCTCGTGTCGGCGCCGTTCGTCATCGGCTTCCTGCACGACTACGCCACGCTCAGCGCGTCGCTCGTCGCCTACGCCGTCAGCACCGTCGTCTGCTGGGCGATGTCGGTGGGGCAGACCGAGCGCTTCGACTTCGCGCTGATCCGCGATCGCACCGGCAACTTCGATGACGGGGACGACCCCCGTCTCGACCCCACCCCCGAACCCGCGAAGGAGGCGTGATGACCACGCTCGCTCTCACCGTCTATGTCCTGGTCTGGCCCATCGTCGTGCTCGTGGTGATGGGTGTCATCGGTCGCGCGTTCTTCGCCGAATGGCGCGAGGCGCGACGCTCCGGCCACGACCTCATCTGATCCCGCGGCTCCACCCCGGGCGGTGACTTACGCACCTCTCCCTCGGTTGGGCGGTGACTTACGCACCTCTCCCTCGGTTGGGCGGTGACCTACGCACCTCTCAACCGCAGCGAGACGTGCGTAGGTCACCGCTCCGGGGGCGTCACCCTCAGCCGATCCGCAGCGTGGCGGTGATCGTGTCGAACTCCAGCGTGGGCGCATCGCTGACCACGCCGTTCTGATAGGCGGGGTCGATGACCACCGTCAGCTCGTCGAGATCGGCGGGCACCTGGAACACGGCCGGATCGCCGAAGACGTCGACGAGCGTCCTCGGCTTGTTGACCAACTGGAACGTGGTGCCGTCGGGTGCTTCCAAGCGCATGGTGGTGCGGTCGTAGGTCACGCTCTCGTTGAGGCTCCAGTCCACGTCGACCGACACGAAGCGCTGATCCGGCGCGGCCCAGCCGTCCCCTCCGTGCTCACGGGGCAGGTACGGCGTGGCAATAGCGCCGACGACCTCGCCCTGGACAGCGGTCTCCCCGCCGATCCAGTGATCGAAGGTGGCGTCCAGCCGCTCGGCATCGGCCACCTCGACCTCCACGGGACCGGGATAGGCCTGCGGGACATCGGTCTCCACCCGGGTGCCGTCGACGAGGCTCACCGTCTGCACGGCGCCATCGGTCTCCACCTCGAGCACCGCCGACTCGGAGTCGTGATCCTCGGGAACGCTCACCACGATGGTGCCGCTCTGGCGTACCGACTCCTCGCTGTCGAGGACGCTCGTCACCACGGCACCGTCGACCACGAGACGGCCTTCGCTGTCCGGCGCGACGTCCTGCGGCTGCCACTGGGGATCTGAGGTCTCGTAGTCCGCGACGACGAAGACATACCCGTCGGCCGCCCGCACCTCCTCGGGCGATTCCTCTCCCTCCTCGGCCTCCGGCCGGTCGCCGGTGATGTCCTCGTAGGCATCGACGTTGAGGGTCCGGACCATCGTGCTGGCGGTGATATCGACCGCGAACCCCGGGGCCTGCACCCTCGTGTCGTCGTCGGCCTCGATCGGTTCGGTCTGCACGCCACGGACGACATTGCTGACCCCCGCGAGATCGGCCTCGGCAACGGGAAGATCCTCATCCGGATCGCCGTCGCCATCCCCGCAGGCCGCAAGGCCGATCGACAGGGAGAGTGCCGCCGAGGCGGCCAGGACACGTCGAGCTGAGGATGACACCGATGCTCCTTCGTCGCGAAATCGAGTCACCCACGTTACCGGACTAGACCGTCGCTTTTCGGGGCTGGGTCGACGTCTCAGAGATTCGTGCGCAGCCAGTCGCCGAGCTGCCGGGCGCAGCGGTCCACGACCTGCGGCCACTCCAGGGCGCTCTCATCGGCGGCGTCGCTGACGACCTTGACGAGTCGCACCGGGACGTCCATCACTGCCGCGGTCCGCGCGACGGCGAATCCTTCCATGTCCACGAGCGACGCCCGCTGCGCGAGGACATCCCTCACCATCGGATCGGAGACGAAGCGATCACCCGTCGCGAGGACGGTGCCGTCACCGTCCTCGATCGCGATCTCGTCGATCGCCTCGGCACCGAGGGCACGGATCGAGGGCGCGTCGAGATCGTGGTTGACCGCGAGGGACGGGAGATGGATGCCGCGTAGCCCGGAGCGCAGCGCTCCCGCGGTGCCGATGTTGACGATGCGGGACGGCGCATGCCGGGAGATCGCGAGCGCCGTCGCCGATGCCGCCTCCACCTTGCCGATACCGGTGATCGCGAGCGGGATGCCTGCCGGGACATAGGCCGCCTCGGAGGCGAGCGCGGCCACCACGAGAGTCGTCACCCCGACACGCTAGCCTTTCTCGACTCCACCGGTCCGCTCACCTACCCGCCGCCTATCCGCGAGTGGTGCGAATTCGCCCTCGAAACGGCCGAAGCGGGGCGAATGTGCACCACTCGCGGGCTGGACACGCAGCGCCGCGGCGACAGCCGTTTACTCCTCAGATCAGCGCTCGACGACCGGGACGACGTCCGGGGCTCCCTTGCGCGCGGCGTCGGCGGTCTCGTCATCGGGCATCGTCTGGCTCTCCCGCTCGGCCTCGACCCGCTTGACGTAATGGTGGACCTCGCGTTCGCGCTGCTCATCGCTCCAGCCGAGCTCCTCGCCCATCAGCTCGGCAACCTCCTCGGCCACCCCGGTGCCACGATCGAAGGTCTCGATCGACAGCCGGGTGCGACGCGCGATGATGTCGTCCAGGTGCCGGGCACCCTCGTGCGTGACCCCGTAGACGACCTCGGCACGCAGGTAGTCGTCACCGCCGGTCAGCGCCTCGCCGAGATCGGGGCGTTCGGCGATGAGATCGAGTACCTCCAGCGACAGCGATCCGTAGCGGTTCAGCAGGTGCTCGATGCGTCCGACGCCGATACCGTGACGGGCGGCCAGCGCCGTGCGCTGGTTCCACATCGCCTCGTAGCCGTCCGCTCCGAGCAGCGGCACGTCCTCGGTGCAGCTGGCGGGCACCTTGCGATCCAGCTGGACCGCCATGGCGTCCACCGCGGCGTCGACGGCGTCCTTCGCCATGACGCGATAGGTCGTGTACTTGCCGCCGGCGATGACGACGAGACCCTTGGTCGCGGTCGAGACCGCATGCTCCCGCGAGAGCTTGCTCGTGGCATCGGACTCGCCGGCCAGCAGCGGACGCAGACCCGCGTACACGCCCTCGACATCGTCGTGGGTCAGCGGCTCGACCAACACCCGGTTGACGTGCTCGAGCAGGTAGTCGATGTCCTTGGCACTGGCCGCCGGGTGATCCTTGCTGAGATCCCAGTCCGTGTCGGTGGTGCCGATGATCCAGTGCCGTCCCCACGGGATGACGAAGAGCACCGAGGTCTCGGTGCGCAGGATCAGACCGGACTCGCCCCGGATGCGGTCGCGGGGCACGACGAGGTGGATGCCCTTGCTGGCGCGCACGTGGAACTGGCCTCGCTCCCCCGCCATGCCCTGGGTCTCGTCGGTCCACACGCCGGTCGCGTTGATGACCTGCTTGGCTCGTACCTCGTGGACATCGCCGCTCTCAAGGTCCTTGATGTGGGCGCCGACGACCCGGTCGCCCTCGCGCATCAAGTCGACGACGCGCGTGCGGCTGGCGACGTGCGCCCCATAGGCCGCCGCAGTGCGCGACAGGAACATGGTGTGCCGGGCGTCGTCGACCTGGCCGTCGTAGTAGTGCAGGGCGCCGACGAGGGCGTCCTTGCGCAGGGCGGGCATACGCTTGCGGGCCCCGCGGCGGGTCAGATGGGTATGGTGCGGCACGCCGCGCGACCGGCCCGACAGGGCGGCCATCGAGTCGTACATGAGCACGCCGGTGCCCGCGTACACCCGTTCCCACACGTGATGGGTGAGCGGGTAGATGAAGGGCACCGGCTTGACGAGGTGGGGGGCGAGCCGCTCGATGAGCAGACCGCGCTCGGCCAGCGCCTCGGCGACGAGCCGGAAGTCGAGCATCTCCAGGTAGCGCAGGCCGCCGTGGATGAGCTTGCTGGAACGGCTCGAGGTGCCGGAAGCGAAATCGCGCGCCTCGACGAGTCCGACGCTGAGTCCACGGGTGGCGGCATCGAGTGCCGCACCGCCGCCCACGACCCCTCCGCCGATGACCAGGACGTCGAGCGGCTCGCCGGCCATCGCCTGGATCGCATCACGTCGCTGCTGAGGGGACAAGGCAACCGATCGCATGCCTTCCAGTGAACCAGGAATCGGCTACTTTGTCGGTGTGAGCCCGTTGACCTCCAGCTACCTCTCCGACCAGGACGGCCTGCGGGTCGCCACCACCACCTGGAACTCCGATGCCGAGCGGCCACGCGGCGTGGTGCAGATCTCGCACGGCCTCGCCGAGCACGTGGCCCGATACGGTCGCTTCGCCGAGGCGCTCACTGCCGCCGGCTTCCATGTGGTCGGCTCCGATCACCGCGGACACGGACGCACGATCGCGGACGTGCCCGGGGACTTCGGCGAGGCGGGATTCGAAGGGCTGTGGCGCGATGTGGTCCAGCTCGGCGAAGGTATCCGCGCGGAGTATCCGGGTCTCCCGGTCTTCCTCTTCGGGCATTCGATGGGGTCCTTCGCCGGCCAGCACGTGCTCGTCGAACGCTCGGACCTGTACGACGGGGTCATCCTGTCCGGTTCCACCGCGATCGACGTGATCGCGGCCGGGATGGCCGACGCCCCGGCCGCCGACCTCAGCGTCTTCAACGCCGCCTTCGAGCACCGCACGGGCTATGAGTGGCTGAGCCGCGACGACGCGGAGGTCGACCTGTACGTGGCGGACCCGCTGTGCGGCTTCGACCTCCCCGAGACGACGGTGCCCGCGCTCTTCGCGGGCGGGCCGCGCCTCGCCGATCCCGAGGTGCTCGGACGTATCCGGCCGGACCTGCCGCTGCTCCTCGCCTCGGGCTCGGACGACCCGCTGGCCGGCGGCGGAGACCTCATCGAGCTGCTCGCCTCGCGCTACCGGGAGGCCGGGCTCACCGATGTCACCGTCATCGTCTATCCCGAGGCGCGACACGAGATCCTGAACGAGACCAATCGCGACGAGGTGACCCGCGACCTCCTCGCCTGGCTAGAGGCTCACACCGGCTGACCCGATTGGCATGGCGTTGGCGCGATGCGGTAATGTTCTATCTCGCGCACAGCGCACTGCACCCCTAGCTCAATTGGCAGAGCAGCTGACTCTTAATCAGCGGGTTCAGGGTTCGAGTCCCTGGGGGTGTACTCTCCGTCCGGCCCTGGTCCATCGACCGGGGCCGTTCCTGTTTCCAACCACTGCACCGGCACGCCCGTGCGCAGCGCCCACGCGTTCATGACGACCTTCCGCGGCTCCACGTGATCGCCTTCATAGTTGTTGACCGACTTGGGCGAGATGCCGATCTCGTCGGCGAACTCTCTGACGGTCAGGCCCGTGACGGACCGCGCCTTGCGCAGTCGGTCGCCCCGGGTCCACTCGGGTACGCGTTCATGCAGGGAAGTGGTCATGTGTCGAAGTTACGACAGATTTCGTAGTTGCGCAAGAAAGTCGGCGCGGCACGATTGTGTCTAAGTTACGTTATCGCGTAACTTAGCCGCCATGAGCAATCCACCCGACCTTGTGACCGTCGCCGAGGCAGCGACGATCCTCAGCATCAGCACACGGGCCGTGCAACACCGGATCAGCAACGGAAGCCTGCCGACCGCGCAGAAGCTCCCCGGTCGCACCGGCTCCTATCTACTCGAACGCGCCGCTGTCGAACGGGCCCGCGTTGAAATGGCGGGCAAGGCATGAGCGCCCAGCCCCGGCTCAAGCGCCGCAATTACGGGCGCGGTCACGGCTACACGATCGACGGCCAGAAGGTCCGCGGCGTCACCAGCATCCTCAACGCGCTCCCCAAGCCGGCGCTCGTGAACTGGGCTGCCAACGTCACTGCGGAGTCCGCTGTCGACCGGTGGGAGGAGCTCGCTGACCTGCCGCCGTCGAAGCGGCTCAAGGAGCTGCAGGATGCCCGCTGGAGCACCACGAAGGCGGCCGCGCTGCGCGGAACCCAGATTCACGATCTCGGCGAAAGGCTGTCGCACGGCCAGGAGGTCGAGGTCTCCGATGAGCTGCGCGGCCCGGTCGAGGCCTATGCCCGGTTCCTCGACGAGTGGGACGTCACCGTCACCGCGACCGAGGCGCCCTGTGGGAGCACGACGCGGGCGTACGCCGGGACGCTCGACTCGATCGCACGGATCGGGCGGATCGGTGACGAGTCCGTGATGTTGGACCTCAAGACCGGCAAGGGTGTGTACGACGACGCGGCGTTGCAGCTTGAGGCGTATGCCCGCTGTGACATCTGGCAGCCGGACGGGCCGGAGTCGGAGCAGCCGATGCCGGAGATCTCGGCGCTCTATATCGCTCACATCATGCCGGACGCTGTGCGTTTGGTGCCGGTGATCGAGGACCGTGACCAGCTCTGGCGGCAGTTCCAGTATCTGCAGGCGACGGCGTGGTGGATGGATCAGGTGAAGGAGCAGCCGGCACTCGGTGCGGCGTTGCAGCTCGATGACTTCGAGGCGGTGGCCTGATGAGCGAGATCGAACGCTATGAGGAGCAGCCGTCGCACGAGATCGTGCGGGTGGACGACGAGCTGGTGACCCGGCGGGATCTGCGGGATGCGGCCACTGATTCGTGGACGTCGGTCCTGGCCGAGGTCGGGGAGCTGTCGGGAGTCATCGCGCAGTCCGACATGGTGCCGAAGGATATCCGCGGCAACGTGCCAGCGACGGCTGCGCGGGTGCTGTACGGCCGTGAGGTCGGGCTCGGGCCGATGAACGCTCTCACACAGCTGCACAACGTCGAGGGTCGCGTCGGTATGAGCGCGGAGGCGATGCGTGCGCTGGTGCTGCAGCACGGCCATGACATCGGCATCCCCGAGTCGACGTCGGCCAAGGTCACGGTGACTGGTCGCCGCAAGGGTTCGGACATCTGGTCGGCGGTCACGTGGACGCTCGATGACGCGAAGCGGGCGAAGCTGAGCGGCAAGTTCAACTGGCAGGCGTACCCCCGACAGATGCTGCTCGCCCGCGCGACGGCCGAGCTGTGCCGGATGATCTTCCCCGATGTGATCCACGGTCTCGCCGCGACCGAAGAGTTCGACGACGTGATGGTGGTGCCCGGTCAGGCGCCTGTTGTCGAGGGTGGCGAGGCGTCTGCTGTGACGCCCAAGAAGACCGTGAGCCGTGCGAAGAAGAAGGCTGCGGCGGCCGTCGAGCCGCCCGCGCCTGAGGCCCCGAAGCCTCCCCAGAACGTCTCGGCTGCCCCCGCCGAGCCGCCGGCTCCGGAGCCACCGCCGGCCCCTGAGCCGAGGGGTGGCGGTGCTGGTAGTGGCGAAGCTGCCGCGCCGCCACCCGACCCCGAGCCTGAGCCGGAGGTCGAGGTCGACGAGCCCGCTCCCGACGAGGACGAGCCGCCCGCCGAACCGAAGGCCACGAATCCGCAGGTGACCTCGCTCGTGGCGAAGTTCAACGGCCTCGGGGTCAAGGATCGCGCCGAACGGCTGTGGATCGTGCAGCAGATCATCGGCCGCGAAGTGCCGTCATCGAAGGAGATGACGAAGCGCGAGGCGTCGCATGTGATCGACACGCTCGTGCCGTGTGAGTCGCGCGAGGACCTCGAGAACGTGCTCAAGGCGGCCGAGGCTCACCGGGAGCAGCAGTCCGGTGGTGATGAGGGATGACGCCGCTGGCTACGTGGCTGCTGCTGGCCGTGCTCGCGTCTCTCGCGGTGACGATCGGCTGGGCGGGCGGGTGACCGTCGATGAGCGCGCTGGTCTATCTGCTGCTCGGCGTCTTCCTCGGGTTCGCGGCCGCGGTGATCGTGGCGCTGCTGCTCGCGCTCGGCACCGACGACCGGACGGCCGAGCGTCCACACGAGTGCGAGTGCGGTGATCCCGATGACTACTGAGGCGATCACCAGCGGCAGTCTCGAGCGGATCGAGCATCTCGACTGGGAGCCGATCTGCGAGCACGAAGCCGAGGACGGTAATCGCTGCGAGGTGCCCGCAACCCATCGGGTCGTCGCGCATCACGTGTGCTGCGGCTTCCGATACGACCTGCTCACCTGCCAAGAGCACCTTGAACTTTCGCTGGCCAGTCTCAGCCATCTGGCTGCGATGATCACGTGCGTCGAGTGCGGACATGTCTTCCGGATGGTGTTACTCAAGGACGTCACGCACATCGACTCGGTGACGCCGCTGCGTGGCGGTGAGTGATGGCCGCCTGCAAGAAGTGCCGCAACCCCATCAAGTTCGTCACCAATCTCGACACCGGCCGGCGTATCCCCGTCGACGCCGTGCCCGACGAGGACGGCAACGTCGCCGCGACCATGAGCGACCTCCGTGAGCTCGTCGGCCGCGTCCTCCACAAGAACGAGAAGCCGCCGGACGAGTGGGTCGTCTACATGCCGCACCACGCCACCTGTCGATTCTCCGACCGCCGGGGCCGGAAGAACAAGCGGCCGCCGGAGCCCCCTCCAACCCTGTTCGAGTACGAGACACCCCAACCCGAAAGGCATACCCGATGAGCAACACCGTGAAGCTGTCCGCCGCCCTGCCCGCCAATGAGGACTTCAACGGCCTCGATGACGAGCACGACGAGCTGCTGAAAGACCCGACTCAGCTGCGCGCGGCGATCGTGGTCTACGACGTCCCGAAGATCGTCACCAACACGGACACCGGGCTGGTCCAGCCGCACGTGCGGCTGCGGAAGTTCGAGCCGATGAGCCCGATCCAGGACACCGATCCTCGTGTGCGGGATCTGGTGGAGAAGGCGATCACTCAGCGGACGGGGCGCACGCCGTTGCCGCTCGAGGACGTCGATGAGGAAGACGAGCCCGAGCTGTGAACGCCGCGGATACCAAGTCTCAGGTCGCCGAGCAGATCGAACAGTTGGAGAGGTCGAAGAGTCTCAGCGCCATTGAGGTCACTCTCCTGAAGGCGATGACCGACGACAAGATCGACGACGTCGAACTCGCTGACGGCATGAAGCAGATGATCGACCACCTCGGCACCGGAATCGCGCGTCTGTCCGCTGTCGTCCTGAACACGCTCAAGAAGATCGCGTGATCGAGTTCGTCGTCTACGGCACGCCGGTGTCGCAGGGCTCCAAGAAGATCGCGCGGGGTCGTCTCATCGACGACGCCCCCGCCGCCCTGCGGCGCTGGCGCGCCGCGATCGTCCAGACCGCCCGCGAGCACTACCAGGGCGAACCACTCGACGGGCCGGTTCGGCTCACCGTCACGTTCTTCCTCAAGCGGCCGAAGCGGCACTACCGCACCGGCCGGTTCGCTGACCAGCTCCGTGGCGACGCGCCGCCGGTCTACTGCGACGCCAAGCCGGACGCCGACAAGCTCGTCCGAGCTGTCGGTGATGCGCTCACGGACGCCGGCATCTGGCGCGACGACGCGCAGGCCGCCGTCCTGAACGTCCGCAAGCGGTACGCGCCGGACGGCCGCACCGAGGGTGCCGCGATCCGCGTCGCGCCCCTCCCCACCACCGAATAGCCACCCTGTCCGGAAGGACCATCCATGAAGCCTCTCGCTCGCATCGACGAGCTCGTCGCACTGTTCGACGGCCACTCCCCCACGAGCCGCATCGGGATCATCGGGTGCCGCGCCTGCGGCGTGTGGGTCGCGACCCCTACATCGCGCATCTGCGTGAGCTGATGCGTGACGTGGTGGAGTCGTGGGCCGTCACGGACGCCGCGGTGTTTAACAGCGCGGTGGAGCAGGTGGCCGAGGACGCTGACCTGGCGGCGACGGCGCGGACGACGAGCGCGTGCGCCGAGGCCACCGCGCGGATGCTAGATGAGCTGTCGCCGTTGACGCTGCCGGATCTCGGCCGACGCTCTTTGTTCCCCACGCCAGCATGAAAGCCTCATCTGAGTTCACCGTCACCGATCTGTTCGCCGGTGCCGGGGGCGCGACGGTCGGCATGGTCCACCTCGGCGGTGTGACGGTGAAGATGACCGCGAACCACTGGAAGCTGGCCGTCGAGACGCACAACGAGAACCATCCCGACACCGACCACGCCTGCGTCGACCTCCACCTAGAAGATCCGCGGTTCTTCCCCCGCACGACGATGCTGTGGGCGTCGCCGGAATGTACGAAGTGGTCTCAGGGCAACGGCAAGCAGCTTCCCGCGATCGAGGAAGGGTTGTTCGAGGACCCGCTGTCGGACGACGCTGCGACCCGCTCGCGGTTGCTGATGTTCGACGTGCTGCGGTTCACCGAGCACCACCGCTACGAGTACGTGATCGTCGAGAACGTCGTCGACATCGCGATGCAGGCCAAGTACCGGCTCGCCTGGCACGTGTGGCGGCAGGATCTCCGCAAGCTCGGATATCGATTCCGCGTGGTCTCGCTCAACAGCATGCACGCGCACCTCGGCGGCGACCCGGCGCCCCAGTCCCGCGATCGGCTCTACATCGTGGCCTGGCGCGAGGACGTCCGCGCCCCCGACCTCGACAAGGCACTGCGCCCGCGCGCCTATTGCACCCGCTGCGACGAGGTGATCGAGGCGGCTCAGGCGTTCAAGCCCGGCCGCACGGTCGGTCGCTACCGCGCCCAGTACGTCTACGTCCACGGCTCGTGCGGGACCGAGGTGGAGCCGGCGTGGCTGCCCGCCGCGACCGCGATCGACTGGACCATCAAGGGCACCCGGATCGGGGATCGGGCGAAGCCGCTGGCGGAGAAGACCCGCCGCCGGATCGCCGCGGGGATCGCCCGCTACTGGCGTCCCACCGTCGTCGAGGCGGCCGGCAACACCTACGACGCCGCCAACCCGAAGCACCCTGCCCACGGCCGCCCCGATGGCTACTACCGCGTCCGGCCTACCGAGGAGGTCCTGACGACGCTGCACACCACCGAGGCGAAGGCGCTCGCGGTTCCGGTGGAGGGTCGCGACGGGAAGACGGCGCGGTCGGTCGACGAGCCCATGCGGACGCAGACGACCCGCTCGGAGACAGCGTTGATCACCCGCCACTACGGCATCGAAGGCGGCGCGCCGGGACGGCACACGACCACGCCGGACGAGCCGCTGCGGACGATGACGGCCAACGGCGGCAACATGTCGCTGACGACGCTCCCGTTCATGCTCGATCGTCGGTTCGAGTACCGCACCCGTGGCATCGACGAGCCCATGTCGACGCTCACGGCCAACGACACCGGCAAGGCTCTCGTCCAGCCGTTCGTCGCGGAGCTCCGTGGCGGCTCCTCGGACGCCCGGCCTGTCGCTGACCCGATGAGCACGGTCACTGCCGGTGGCAACCACCACGGCCTCGTCACCCCTGCCGGGGGCACCTGGAACGACGACGCCCGCCCCACCGACGAGGCGCTACGTTCGCTTACCACCCGCGACGCATACGGTCTCGTGACTCCGTACTACTCCGGCAGCACGCATGCCAAGCCGACCAGCGAACCGCTCGGCACCGTCACCACGATCGACAAGCACGCCCTGGTGATGCGGAACAACAACGGCGGCGCCGAGATGTCCACCCCTGTGCGTGAGCCGCTGCGTACCTTCACCACGTCGGGCCATCAGTCGCTCATCACGCCCGGTGACATCGAGGCCGCCGAGGCGCTGGTCGACGACTGCCTCTTTCGCATGTTCGAGCCGCACGAGATCGCCGCGGGGATGGCGTTTCCCGCCCGGTATCGGTGGCGCGGCACGCGCCGGCAGCGGGTTCGCATGGCCGGCAACGCCGTCACGCCGCCGTCGCCCCGTGACCTCACGATGGTGGTCTTCGAGGCCTGGGCAGGGGCGGCCTGATGCGATCTCACGCGATCGCTGCGGGCGACGTCCTCGACGCGACCGGGGCGAGCCACAGCCAGCTCTACTACTGGACCGCCGCGGGATACGTCCACGCTCTCAACGACCGCGCCGGCACCGGCCACCGTCTCGTCTACTCGACCGATGAGGTCCGGGTGATCGCCGGGCTCGTGCTGCTCGTCCGTGAGGGTGTCCAGCTGAAGGCGGCCGTCCGGGTCGCCCGGGTGTTGGCCGAGGCCAACTCGGCCGTGCTCGGGCCGTTCACGATCGGCTGGCGCGAGAGACCCGAGGGTACGCCCGTATGACCGCCACCGCTCGCAGCAGAGGACACCTGACCGCCGTGCCGAAGACCACCGGAGAAGTCACCCCCGCGGGGAACGTCGTGGTGGACAGGTTCACGTGGGAGCGGATGCTGCGACGCGCCCCACTGCCGACGCCACTGCGGATGCTCGCGATGACGCTCGGAACCTACGCCGACCAGGACGGCACCGAGGTCCGGCCGGGCGATGAGCGGGTGGCGCGGGTCCTGCGTTGCGATCCGCGAACGATTCGCCGCAATCGTCGCCGGCTGGTGGATATGGGTCTGATCGAGCGGACCTCGGCGCAGCGTGTCCGCGGCCGTGCCGATGTGTACCGGCTGACGATCCCGGCTGACTTCCTCGAGTGGCCTGGGCTGCTCGGGCCTGATGAAGAACCCTACGAAGGAGAAATCCGATGACCATCCTTGACCGCCTCCCCGACGTGCTGATCGTGCTGATCGTTGGGTCGGGCGCGTTCACTCTGGCGAATATGACGATGCTACTCGCGGCTCAGCGGGCAGGCATCAGCCGAGATTTGCCGGTTCTGCATTGGCTGGTGGCTACCGTCGCGCTGGCCGTCCTCTGGGTACTGATCCGATGATCACGTACACGATCCGTCCGTTGGATGACCTGACGATCTTCCGCACGCCGGCTGACGACCGCCCGCGCCGCCGCGCACCCCGACCGCCACGGCGGCGACCGAACCGCCTGGGACCAGGTCGAGGAAGCCGCCCGAGTACTGGGAGTCGACCGATGAGCGAAGACCGCGAGCCCCGCCGAGTCTCACTCAGCGTCGAAGTCCCGTCCGACGCCGACCTGCTGCGCGTGATGGAAACCCTCGCGCGCACCGGCGCCGGCCTGATCCTCGAAGGCCTCGAAGCGTCCATCTACTCGTTCGAAGGAGAACTGCGGTGAAGACGGTCACCAAGCTGTCGATCCCCATCGACGGCCACGAGCACGAGATCCAGGTCGCCGGCCGCGTGCTCCACACCGAGCGCGCGAACTGGGCCCTGCTCGTGTGGATCGAGGAGTGCGACGAGACCGAGCCGGTCGCGACGCTCGTGACCGCGTTCCAGGCGGGCGAGCAGATCCCCTCTGGCGCTGAGCATCTGGCGACATCGCCGGGGCCGGATGGGTTCGTGTGGCACCTGTATGCACTGCCCGCGCCGGCCAGCTCGGGCGGCGATGACGAAGGCGCAGACCAGTGAGCGCGCTCGACTGGTTCCACCGACGCCGCGCCCGCCGGGATGTCGTGTTCGAGGCGATCCCCGCCCCGCCGTCGTCCTCCGAGCATCGCCCGTTCGCGGTCGAGAACATCGCCATCGACCACCAGCGCGGTCGGGTCATCATCGACGACTTCGTGCTGCCGTTCAACATCCTTGCCGAGTACGACATCGACACGATCCTGTCCGGGCTCTACAGCTCGGTCTCTATCACGATCCCGACGAAGAACGCCCGCGTGCTCCGCACGCTCGACGACGACCTCGGCCATATCCGGGCGGTCGCCGACGACGCGCGCCGCGATCTCGGCCTGCCCGTGCCCGATCGGCGGTCGTCGTGACCAAGAAGCAAGACCAGCCTGAGGTCCAGCTCGCTTCCGATCTGGCGAAGATGCAGGAGATGTTCGCCGTGCTCGAGGAGTCGGCACGGGGCATGAGGCAGCGCCTCGAACGCGAGGGATGGTCCCCGACCGTCGCGGAGCAAGTCGCCGCGCACTGGCTGATCAGCACCCTTACCGGGGCGTCCTCATGAGCGGCCCGGTCTGCGGATGGTGCGCGGACGGTCTCTGTGACGGCAGCGGCGACGACTGTGCCTTCCGCGGTGCCCCGATCCCATGCACCTGTGAACGCTGCGGGGTGAGCGACGAGGCTGCCGACGGCAAAGAGTGGTTCCGCTCCGCGCTCCGCGAAGCGCTCGGAGATCTGCCGTGAACCTCATCTGCCGGTGGTTCGGCCACGCGCCGGACAGGGACCGACCGTCCAGGTCCCGGTGTGCTCGTTGTGGCGAGCCCGGCCCGCGCTACCAGGTGCGCATAGAAGTGCCTCCGCCGCCCGGGATCCCCGTTGCCCCACCCAAACCGAAGGAGACCACCATGCACGTCCGTATCCAGATCGGCTACCTCGACCGGAACATCGAACTCGAGGAGGACCGGTTCGACAGCATCCCCGCCGACCTGGCGCGACCCCGTGATTTCCTGCAGTCGCTCGTCGACCGCGCCGCGGCCGCCGTCCAGCTCCCCGGCGAGCCCACCCCGCCGGTGTCTTCGCCGCTGCTGGCCGCTGCCGAGGAGCTCGAGAAGATCAACCGGATCACGGAGACACCCTCCCGCGAAGTAACTGACGCAGAGCGCGAATTCTTCCAAGCGCACCCGGTCGGAGACCGCATAGGGGTTGTCGCCGCAGTGGGCAGCCTCACCACACACCGTGCGCGTGCGCTGTTCGCTGAGTGGCTGCGCTCCCTGGCCGCCGAGGAGGGCCGATGAGCACGACACCTACACCCAAGCAGATCGAAGCGTTCAAGCACGCATGGCGCGTTGCCGACCTCGAAGGACGGGAAGGCGAGCGTGTCCGTGACGGGCTCGCCGCGGCGCTCGCTGCCGCCGATGCCACATCGAGTACGCGCTCGATTACGGCGATGGCCTGATGTGCGTCAGCGAGAATTCCGCCGACGCTGAGGAGATGCAGCAGTTCGTCCCCGGCTCGACCGTCGCGGCTCGCACGGTCACCGAGGGCGAATGGGGGCCTGTCGACCAGGGCTCAGAGCCCGACGGTCCGGACCTGTCCCTGATCCCGTCGTCGCGGGAGGAGGCACGTCCGGTCGAGGTGAACGGGGGCACTGGGCACCTACTGGAGTGAGGGTGATCGGGTACTACGGTTGAGCGCCTACGGCCAGGGAATCGCCTGCTGGGTCGAGGAGGTGGACTCCGTCCGCGAGGTTCACGTCCTGGCCGATGATCGGGCGGCTGTGCCGAGGAACGAGCTTGATCAGCTCAGGGACACCTATGCCGAGGAGAGCTCGCCCCGAGCCGGCTACCTGAACGGCTACGGCTGGCGCGAGCGCGTCGGCCGCTTCCTCGTCGCCGCGGATCGGGGTGACGAGCGTTGAGCGCCACCGGAATCGGCCCAAGGCCCGATCTCCCAGCCGACACCCCCGTGCTCGTCTATCCCGGCATGCGCCCAGAGGCCAGCCCGACAGCGACCATGATTGACACGATGACCCTTGACGAGCGGTGGCTGCTCGGCGGCCACACGTGGGTCGTCAGCGTCGAGGACTATCCGTACTCACCCACATCGACCGGAAAGACCAGCCATGAACGCTCCCAGCCGCCGAGGCAGGAAGAGGGCACGGCCTCGCTGCTTAGAGGCTCTTCGAGACCTCATCCAGAAACTCGTCTCGCAGCTCCGGCAGCGTCGACATATGAGCGTGACTCGGGTCAGTCACGATGTTCTCCACCGCGCTCCGATAGACCTCTGCGGAGGCCGCAATCTCCGGCGACGCGAGCATTCGCAGTCCAGAGATTGCTGCTTGCATGTCCCCTTCCCAGGATGCGGGGAGCGTGCCGAGCTGGGACTCTCCCAACTCATAGGTCGAAATCTGACCAGTTAGAGCTGCGGCATGCCCCTCGCTGCCTAGCGCAGCTACCCTCTGAGCAAACTCGAGCACACGGTTCTTTCTCCACTGCTCGTTCGATCTTCGATCTGCGGCACGGTTGTTCAGCAGCGAAAAAATCCCCGCAATCACCGCACCTAGAACAACGCCCCCGAGGGCTAGCACGCCGACACCCGCTTCATCACAGAAATCCATTCATGAGCCTGTTTTCTTCAGCCTGCTCGGCTTCAGATCCTCGATAGCCACGGCCGACTTCTTCATGAACCAATCCCGCGCCCCCGAAACGTCGCCACCCTCCCGATGCAGATCGACCCCGTACGTGAATATTCCGTTGACTAACTCTAGCGACTCAGAGCCATCTGAGAAAAAGTCCAACAGCCGGTCGACCGGATGCTCGTTTCGCCGGAAGACCTCCATCGCCAGGTCCGCAAGGCGAGAGACGATCGAAAACACCCAGTCTCCCAGGTCACCATCGGAAGGGAGCAGGTACATTGACCAAACCTGCTGTGCCCGCACGATCTCAAGATGTGCCGCCCGCAGCTGCTCCATGTCGCCTTCATCAGTGCGGATCACGTCATTGAAAGCATGGACGGCACCAAGAAACGCGCCGAAAGCAGCTCGTCGCTCGTTCTCGATTGTGCGGGTCTTCTCAGCCGCAATCTGTGACCTGGCGATCCTCCACGCGATAACGCCCGCCAGACTCGCACCTAAGAAGGCTCCGACCGCCTCCGGAATTACCGCTGACCAATCCATCCTGCTCCAATCCCTGCGAGTGATGGAAAAGAGACTACCTCTGAAACACCTTGCGTTGCGGCGCAATCAGCCAACTGGCGAAATCCACTCAAGCCCGGTCGTCGCCGTCTCCTGTTTGGTTGACTCTCGTAGTCTCCTCAACGGTATAGCGCTCGAATGCATTCAATGCTTCAAGAAGACTGTGCCCCGGCTCCGCGCCTCCAGCGCCACCTCCATTGCGTTGAGCACCATGTAGACATCGCGCACGAGCTGCTCTCGGTCGGCAAGGCCTCGAGACGCGTGGTCCAGCCTCAACAACGCCACCCTCGCTCGCCCCATCTCGGCCCCAGGAATGCCACCAGTCGGACTAGCAAGACTCAGAGCGGGGGCCGGCGCAAGGGCAGAAGTCGCCTCAAGCGCCTCCAACACCACCGCTTGCGACTCCTCAACCTGTCGTCGTTCTCGGTCCTCGCGCCGCTGTTGCTCAGCTCGTATTGCGGCAGCCTCGTCTCGTCGCTCCTCGTGCTCGAGCTCGAGCCGGCGGCGCTGCAACGCCTGCTCGTTGGACGATTCCGAAGCAGCCGAACTGCCGACCTGACCAATCAACAGAGTCAGGAGCGGAATGAGACCCGACGACACAACTCGATCGCTGGCACCGTCAGCCCACGGCCTCCAAGCCAACACGATAAGGACGAGGACGACGCCCCTCACCCGAACTGGGTGAGGGGCGGTTTCGTGCGTTGCCTCGCGGCTACCCGACCATCAGCTCGACCAGGCGAATAGCATCAATGCAGCGCCATGTCGCCTCACTCGATGGAGCCAGCCTCGCGGATCGACCGGACGAGCACCCTCCCTGGCTGTGTGAGTACATAGTCTTCCGTGCCCGAGTCGCCAACGCGCTGCATTCCCCGATCATCGAAACCGGGGAACGATGTTTTCCTCAGGATGCCGTCCGCCAACAGGTACCAGAGGTCGAGGTCCCTACCAGCGGGCAGCGTCAAGACAATGTCATCGGTGCGGTCGTGGCCCGCGAAGATTTCGAGCACACGACGTTCGTACTCACCGTAACGGTTGGAGAGAACCGCGAGGTTCGCCTTGTACTGCTTCATCGCGAGCCGATCGATCTCGCCGTTGTCGTAGCGGGTATGACAGACAGCGCACAGCAAAATCAAGTTCTCAAAGGTGTGGGACCTGACCTTGCTCCAAGGGATGATGTGCGCAATCTCCAGTGCTGAGGTGCCTCGGCAGGTCGGTATCGCGCAACGATGACCCGCCTCTACCTTGACCTGGCGTTCTATCGGCTTAGGAATTGTGGGACGCTCATCTGCCATCAGAACACTCTCCAGTCGGTTCTTGGTTCGGCGACGCCCGTCATCCCAGCTCGATAATGTGCTTCGCCTCGCAGATCCTTGAGATCGGATGCTCTGGGAACCTAGCCTGGCCCCCGCTTTCGTCCCCGTCAGAAAGCGTCACCCACTCAGTCGGCACACGCATGTCGCACTCCTCGCAGAACGGATCTATGCGGGGGCCGTCGAGGCTAACTGTCTTATCGAAGCTCGCCGCTACACCACCGCCGGGCAACTCGACGACCACGCCTGGGCCGCGACCTAGGAGGATCCCCGCCTCCGCAGCGTCATGCGCGGAACCGTACTCACGAGGATGAATCGAGGTGTGATGATCGAAATCGATTCGGTACATCGTCATGACGAAAGCGTAAGGGCACACGCGCTGGACAGTGGAGGTTTTCCGGAAATGCGCCGGGCTGGCAAAGGCTCGGCTGAGACCGCGGCATGCGCATGCGGCGAGTGGGCCAAGCTTATTCACCACCGATTCACCAGCCCTGGAAGGAGACCCGAGTGGTGGCTTGCCTCTTACATTTGCTTCGATCACCCTCGTCGCCATCGCCCAGCAGACCCCGGAGCCCCACACCCCCAGCCACGCAGGACTGCCGACGGGCGAGATCACGGCCAAGGGAGACGAGTACCAGGCGCCGGTGGAAACACCCGACGCACAGGTACCAACGCGTCCTGGCCGTTTACCGACCCCCTGACCGGCAAGAAACACGCCAACGGCATCCCCACCCGCCGCGACACATCCCCGTCACCTTCCACGTCGTCTTCGAGCGCGACGGCGAGACATGGCTCGACGGCGACGCCGATCGCTGGCGCGGCCAGCACGTCCACCTTGAGGTTGGCGACCGGCGGCTACAGGTCCCCGGTCTGTGGGTCGCCGCAAGCGATATCAAGCGATACTGACTCGGCGGCGCGACGGATGGTCTAATCACGGTATGGATTGGAACACGGTCGCGGTGGCGGCACTTCCCACGTCCGTCGCGATCGTGGGTTCAATCGTCACGGCGTACGTAACAGTCACGACCATCAAGAAACAGAACGAGGCTGCGACGAAAGAACGTCGTGAGAACAGGGACTATGCGCTGGCAGACGCTCGCAGGGAGATCGCCGTCCAGCCTTTTTTGCGGCTCGTCTCCGCAGTCACGGAGATCGAGCGGGTTACTGCGCGTCGCACAAGCCCCTGGATGGACGACGAAGGGGTAAGACAACTTCCGGTCCATGAACGTCTTGTAGACGCGCTAACCGAAGCGCCCGGGTATGTTGCGACGTTCGGGTCACCAGCTACCCGAGACGCATTGCAACGTTACCTAGACGCGATCGAGGAGGCTGTTGCAGAAGCTAACCGTCAGCTGGCCGAGGCCGAGGCCGCCGAAGCCGCAGGTGACGCCAAAGAGGCCACCTTGAAATATGCCTACGTCATCATGAGTTACTCCATGCTCCCACGCAGGAATCATCCGGAGGACACGGCGCTCACGCCCGGCGAAGCATTCGAGGATATCGCGGACCAGCTCGTGTCTTCGCTCCGCGTCGATGTTCAGTCGTTCTACTGACGATGCGAGCTGATCGCCAGGCCGCGCTTGCACTCATGACAGATCCACCGCAGTCCACCGCTGCGGTCCATCTTGCGGTACTGCGTCTTGATCCGGCACACCTGACACCGGCCACGGAACCAGCCCATCAGCTCGCCGCATCGCACTCTGCGAGGAACGCGCCGCCCTCGCCGGCCGTCACGTACACGCCAGTGAAGCGGGCATCGACGCTGGAGGACACCGAGGTGACCGCCCTGCAGTAGCCCATCGCGGTCTCCTCGTTCTCGGTCTTGTCCGCGAGATCCGTCACGACGGTGACCCGCGGCGCATCCCAGTCATCGAAGCCCACGAGATTCGACCACGCCGGATCGTCGGGCCAGTCGTAGGACTCAGCGAATGCGGCTTCGACCTGCTCGGCCAGGCCCGGGCCAGCGTCGGCCGGTCCGCCCGACGAGGGGGTGTCGGCGTCGGCCGGGTCCTCCGTGTCCGGGAGGACCAGGCCGACCACCCCGAGCACGGCCACGAGACCGACGATCACGGCCACCTTCTGCTTGATGTCCAGCGACGCCCAACGTTGCCTCATGGCCCCGCACCCTACCTTCCTATCCACCTGCTCCGCAGGCGTTTCACGCGGCTGCCGCCTGCATCACTGCCCTGATCGACGCCGCCGGCACCTGGGTATAGATCGCTGTCGTCTCCGGCTTCGCATGGCCGAGGAACTCCTGGACCGCGCGCAGGTCCCGCGTACCCGCATACGCTCGCGCCCCCGCCCGGTGCCGTAGCACGTGGGTCGCCACCCCATCAGGGAACAGCCGCGAGACGATCTTGCCGAGATGCGCCGGCGTCAGGTGCGTGGCGCGATGCGGACTCGGGAACACCCATCCCGGCCCCGCAGCAAGCACCAGCTGCGCCAGATCGTCCGGCATCGGCACCACCCGCACGTGACCGCCCTTACCGGTCACCCTCAGAGACCATCCCGTCAGATCGCCCGTCACGTCCTCGGGCCTCACTCGTGCGATCTCCGCGCGCCGCAGCCCGCAGTCGTTCCCGAGCCGTAGCTCGAGCATCTGCCGCTCATCGGCTGCCATCATCGCGGCCGCATACTCGGCATCTGTCGCAGGGCGAGGCATCCCGCGCGGCACCCTCACCGGCGGCAGCTTGTGCGCCGGGGACTCGCTCACGAGACCGCCCGCGACTGCCCACGAGAAGAACGCTCGCAGCGTCGCACGGTATGAGCGGCGAGTGGCTGGTGACCAGTCTGGGTTGCCGACGACGAGGAGCAGGTCATCGAGTGACAGCTCCAGCACTGAGCACTCGGTATCTGGCTCGATACGGTCGATGTGGTAGCGGCGAAGCTCGATGGTCTGGCGGCTGATGTTCGCGCCGCGTTGATAGGACTCCCAACGTGTGATGTAGCTCATGGCAAGCAAGCTAGAGCTGCGTTTCACTGCTTACTCATCCGGTGCTCGATGTCGCTGACGCGGCAAGCCTGCAGGCCGGTGTGGTCGTGCATCCACAGCGCGGGCGACCACCGGTCTCGGGTAGTCGGCATTCCGCAGCGTTCACAGCAGGTGACGGCGCTCATGATGCCATCGCCAGCTCGGGGTAAAGCTCCAAAACAGCGGGTTCAGGGTTCGAGTCCCTGGGGGTGTACCACCTCAGAGAAGCCCCGACCACGGTCGGGGCTTCTCTGAATTCTCGGCCAGTGAGCCGGTCGAGGGCCACGATGGAAGGTTCGCTGCACACCGCTATCCGTCCATGCCCGTTGCCGGTGCGCCCTCAACGACCCGGCGAACGCAATGGTTGCCCGGCCACCGCGAAGGTGGCGACCGGACCGCGGTGCACCATCGACCACCCGACCATCGTCAGTCGATGGCGACCGGCGGCCGGCGACGATCACCCCGTGACGGGATCGATCGTCAGCTGGTGGATCTCGGTGAACGCGCACGCCTCCCCGGGCCGTTCCACGAACACCGCATCCTGCTGATTCGGCGGGTAGACGCGCAGCCCGCGCACGTCGGTGGTGCGGCACACGTCGCCGTAGTCGCCGGCATTCGTCTCGGCGAGGCGGGCCGTGGCGGTCCCCTCAGGCTGCAGCGTGATGACCGCCGGGTCGCCTTCGCGGTCGGCCGGGGCACCGACCTGCTCGCCATCGTCCCCGGTGACATAGGAGACCCCCGGCCAGCCGGTCATCGCGCACGGTTCGCCGCCGGTGTTGGTGAGCGTGACATCGCTGTACTGGGTCCCCGCGGCTCCCCCACCGGACTCGGGCGTCACGGCGACGGAGAGGTCCCCGGTAGCGCAGGTCGCCGCCTGGTCCTCGTCACCTGCCGACGGTTCGTCGGACTCCGGAGCCGAGGATGCCGTCGGGCCGGGTGCCGAGGAGGACGCAGACGGATCGGGGGCATCACCGTCGCCGCCGCACCCGCTCACGAGGAGGACGAGCAGCACGGCGCAGGTCGTATAGACACGCATGTCTACCGGACTACCACCGGGGCCCGCGGTCCGCGAGCCGAGCCCGCTCAGTCGAGCAGAGCGGAGGTGTCGAGATCACCGAGATCGGCTCCCGACCGTTCCGCGATGCTCCGCAGCAGCAGGGCGGCGGCGACGGCACCGGGATCGGGGGTGCCGAGGACACGTTCGCCGAGATAGCTGGCGCGGCCGCGACGGGCCGTCATCGTCCGGGTGCTCTCGGCACCCTCCACGGCCGCCGCGACGGCCTCGGCATCGAGCGACTCGCGCTCGGCGGCCGGGGCGAGGGCGTCGATCATGGTCCGATCGCCCGGTTCCGCACCGCCCACCCGGCGGACCGCCTCGACCCCGGATCGCAGCCCGCGGCCGAGGTCCCGCGGGCTGGCATCATCGCCGGCCGCACGGGCGATCTCGGACAGCACGAGGCCGAACAGCGGTCCGCTGGAGCCGCCCACCTCGTCGAGGAAGGCGCCCGCCATCGACGCCAGCTCGCTGCCCAGATCGCCGCCACCCCGACGCGCGGCGCGAGAAAGGCCCTGGGCGATATTGGTTCCCAGGTCCCCATCACCCGTGCGCTGATCGAGTGCATTGAGCGGATCGCGCAAAGCCGCGAACTGCTCGGCCAGATCGTCCAGCCACGCGCTGGACTCGCGGGATCCGGCCGACTCGTCCGTCGCACCCTGATGCGGCTCGACGACACCGGCCGCGACCGGCCGCGGCAGCGCCGTCGCATGCGGGGCCAGCCAGTGATCGATCCACCCGGGATCGTCCACCGCGGTAACCGTGATCGAGAAGCCGCGCATGTCCAGAGCCGAGATGAACGTCCCGCTCACCAGGCTCGCCACCGGAGCATCGCGGTCGGCCATGACCTCGGCGACGCGAGCGCTGATGTGCGCCAGCTCGAGATTGCTGACGCCGCCGAGTCCGTTGACCATCACCAGATGGCCGTGCTCGGCCTCCCCGAGAGCGTCCAGCAGCTCGTTCACCATCCGCTCGACCAGCGCCTCGAGCCCCGGATCCTCGATCGTCTCGGCAGCGGTCTCGCCATGGATGCCGACGCCGTACTCGAGCAGACCGTCGCCCACCTCGAAGCCCGCGCCCCCGCCCGGACGCGTGTGGGAGGCGCGCGCCACCGCCAGCGACCGGGACCGTTCCGCCACCGCCTCCCCCAGCCGCTGCAGCTCCTCCAGTCCGTCCCCGGCGTCCGCGGCGGCACCGAGGATCTTCTCGATCACCACCGTCGCGCCGGTGCCGCGACGGCCGACGGCGGCGCCCTCGCTGCCGAGATCGTCCTCCACGAGCACCGTGGCGACCCGGCAGCCGTCGGCGGTCAGCCGCTCCGCCGCGATGGCGAAGTTGATGACATCGCCCGTGTAGTTCTTGACGATCAACAGGACCTCGTCACCGGATCGGGCGACCTGCTGCACCCCGGCGACGATCTGCCCGTTGTGCGGCGAGGTGAACACCTCCCCGGGCACGGCCACATCCAGACCGCCCCGCCCGAGGAATCCCGCATGCATCGGCTCGTGGCCGGCACCGCCGCCGCTGGCGAGCACCACGCGGCGAGCCGGATCACGGTCGCGATTCCAGGCGAACACCGGATCGGCGGAGTAGCCGACGACATCGCTGGTCAGCGCGAGACCGCGCAGTGCCTCCACGTGCGGGGACTCATCGGGGGAGAACGGAGTGGACATGTCGGCTCCTTAGGAACGGGAGAGGAAGCGGGCGGGTGGGTGGATGTCGAACTCCTCGGCGAGTTCGCGCAGCTGATCCTCCTCGATCGCGTGCTGCTCGGGGCCTCGGGAGAGCAGCCAGGTCTCGGCGGCCTTGTCGACACTCTCGACCATGCCCATCGCCGCCTGCAAGGACCGCCCCCCGACGAGCACCCCGTGATAGGGCCAGACCACGACGCTCACCTCACGGAACTTCCGCGCCGACTCGATGCCGATCGTGTCCGTGCCGCACACCATCCACGGGAGCAGGCCGATCCCCTCGGGGATCGCCAGGATCGACTCGGAGTTGGTCGCCCAGAGTGCCCGCGTGAAGGCGACCTCGTCGAGCGGGTGCACGTGGGTCATCGCGACCAGATGTGTCGGGTGGCAATGCAGCACCACCCGGTTCTCCGGGTCGACCACGCCACGTTCCGCGTGACCCCGCAGGTGGGCGGGCAGCTCGCTGGTCGGCCTCCGGTCGCCGATCAGCCCCCAGACGATGTCATAGGAGCCACCGTCCGAGGCCATGTCGATGACTCCGGTGTGCCGGCGCGGCTCCTTGACCAGCAGCCGGAAGGGGCTGCCGGCCGAGGTGACGAGGAAGCTCTCACCCGCCAAGGCCGGCAGCGGCTCGTCCAGCGTCACGGTCCGGCGCTGGTCGCCCTCCCCGAAGAGCCGTCGCTCATCATCGCTCAACCGGTAGCTGAGATTGCCGGCGTGATTCTCCGCCCAGCCGAGTCGGTAGAGATCGCCGCACAGGTCCACGACGGCCTCGAAGAATCGATCGAGCTGAGGGTTCATCATGCGGAAGTGCCCTTTCTACGGTCCACGTCGACGCCGATAACGTCCAGGTTCTTGGTCAGCAGGATGGCCAGCACCAGGGCGCACGCGCCGAGCGGGAGGCTCCAGGTGATCACGCTGACCACCAGGAACACCACGCTCAGCAGCACACCGGCGCCGAAGGCCACTCGCAGGCTCAGCTCACGTGTTCGGGGCGACATTCGTTCCCTCCAGTTCTGCCTCGAAGACCAGGTCGTCGCGCTTGATACCGCGGAAGTAGAAGAAGGCGAGCACGGCGGTCACCACGGCCAGCGCGATGCCGATCAGGCTGCCCGAGGCGGCGTCGACGACGATGTAGCGCAGCTCGGAGATGTCCATGCCGAACCACGCCAGCTGCTGGCCCGCGGGCGGCTCCACGCCTCCGGTGCGCTCGGCCAGTGAGGTGAAGTACGGCGCGAAGAAGGTCGCCACGTACAGCTGCATCGGGATGCCGATGATCGTGCCGATCGCCATCTTCACGAAATTGCCCATCGTGAAGAAGAACAGCGGCACCACCAGGCAGATGTTCATCAGACCGCCGAAGGGCAGCACCATGTTCCCGGGCAGGATGAGCGCGTAGAGCAGCAGCACCGGGATCGTGAGGATCATCAGCAGCCAGTGCTCGGAGCGGCCGGCCATGATCGGCCAGTCCAGCCCGATGGTGAACTCGCGGTCGTTGAACCGCCGCTTGGTGAAATTGGTCGCCGCCTCGCTCACCGGTGTCAGTGCCGTGGTGAACAGCTTGGCCACCATCGGGAACAGGGTCAGCGCCGCCGCGGCCTGAATGCCCAGCGTCAGCACAGCACTCGGCCCGTAACCGCCGAGGGCGCCGATACCGCAGCCGATGAGGAAGCCCATGACGTGGTTCTCACCGAAGACGCCGATCTTGTCGCGGAGCTTCTGCGCGTCGATATTCCAGGTGCTGGGCAGCAGCCGGTCCATCACCTTGATGAAGGGGTAGAGCCAGATGCCGGTGAGGAACATCGGGTGCGGCATCGAGACACCCGGGATGCCGGTGAGCTTCTGCAGCCGGTAGCGCGTCACGTCGGCGTTCTTGAGCTCGGCGACCGCCTGCAGGGCGGCCACGGTGAAGCCCAGCCAGACCATGTCGGAGACATAGGTGACGAGGAAGGCCGTGAGCACCTTGTTGCCGACATTCCACATATCGACGTTGAGGCAGCTGGTCCAGCGCAAGGCCAGCATCACCAGGTTGACGACGATCTGGATCGGGAACATGAGGAAGGCGAACTGCCATCCCCAGGCCATGCCGAGCGCCGGCGGCCACCCCATGTCGAGGGCGGTCAGGCTCACGCCGGTGTTCTCCACGAAGGCCTTCGACGCCTCGCCGACGTTCTGCAGCATGTAGTCGACGACGAGCGTGATGCCGGCGAGCGCCACCCCGAGCGTCAGACCCGCGGAGATCGCCCGCGTGATCTTCATGCGGAAGACGATGCCGATGAGCGTGAGGATGATCGCCAGGAAGACCGGGGCTCCCAGGTCGATCAGCCATTGGAAGACCGAACGAATGACATCCATCGCGGCGCTCCTCAGGCCAGCCCGAGGGCGGTCAGGATCTTGTCGAACTCCTCGTCGGCGCCCATCCCGGTGAGGAAGGGGATGCCGCTGAACGTCGGCAGGTCGTAGGTGGTCTCGCCGGACTGGGCGATCGACACATACGCATCGGCGGTGTCGAGATAGCTCGGGATCGAGTTGATGTTGATCGCCTCGACGACGACCTGGCCGCGCAGGCCGCGGTCATCGAGCAGATTGCCGAGCTTGACGGCGACGGTCTGCGAGGTGGCGATACCTCCCCCGCAGGCCACGATGATGGTCTTCATAGGTCGGAACCTCGTACTTTCGGATCAGGAGATGTCGGATCAGGAGATGGTGGAGGCGAAGACGTCATGGAGCTCGCGGCTCCCCTCCGCCTCGACGAGGGCGTTCATGGTCGCCGCATCGGAGAACATGCCGATGAGCGACTGGAGCATGGGAAGCTGCGCCGCGCTGTCGGCCAGCGCGAGCATCACGACGAGGGACACCTCGACGGTCTGCTCATTGGCGCCCATCTGGTGGAAGGCGACGGGCCGGCCCAGCCGAGCGACGCTGACGAAGGACTCGTTGACGTGCTCGACATCGGTGTGCGGGATGGCCACGCCGATCGGTGCGGTCGGCAAGCCGGTCGGGAACTTCTCCTCGCGGGCCAGCAGCGCATCGGCGAAGCTGTCCTTGACGGTCCCCCGCTCCCGCAGCTCCTCGGCCATCGAGCGCAGCAGGTCGGTGGCCGAGGAGGCGACGACACCGGTCCGGACGAAGTCCGGGTGCAGCAGCCGGGTCGCGTTCATGCGTCGTACCGGATGACGTTCTTGATGACATCGCCGCGTGCGTGCTCGCGCAGCGCCGACTCGAGATCGTCGAGCTCGTAGGAGTTCTGGACGAAGTCCTCGTGCCGGATGGCGCCCATGCTGAGCAGCTCGAAGGCCGCACGCACGTGGATCGGCGTGGTGTGGAAGACGCCCTTGGCGGTGATCTGGTCGTAGTGGAAGCGCGTGCAGTCCAGCGTCACCGACGTGTCCTTCTTGGTGCCACCGAAGAACAGCACGGTGCCGCCGGGGCACACCATGTCGAAGGCCAGCTCCCAGACCTGCGGGAGGCCGGCCGCCTCGATGGCGATGTCGACGCCCCGCTCGTCCTCGGTGAAGGCGCGCACGGCAGCCACCTGGTCGATGTCCGCGGTGATCGCGACGACGTGCTGTGCGCCGAGCTTGGTGGCGAGCTGCAGGCGCTTCTCGTTGACATCGGTGGCGATGACGCGAGCTCCGCGCAGATGCGCGAGGCGGACGAACATCAGGCCGATGGGGCCACAGCCGTTGACCACGACGGTGTCGCCGAGCTCGATCGGGACCATCGCGGTGCCGTAGACCGCACAGGCGAGCGGCTCGGTGAGCGCGGCCTGCTCGTAGGGCATGTCATCGGGCAGCTGGAACATCGTCTCGCGGACGATATTGGCGGGGATGAGCTGGTACTCGGCATAGGCGCCGAGGTTGGAGGGCAGGTCCACGCACATGGAGTGGTTGCCCTTCTTGCAGTAGTAGCACTGGTGGCACGGGGCGGTGTTGTGCGCGACGACCCGGTCGCCCATCGCGAACCGGGTCACTCCCTCTCCGACGGCGTGGACGATGCCGGCGGCCTCGTGTCCGATGAGGTGCGGCGGGTCGTACCGGTAGCCGCGCATGAACATCTTGACGTCGGTGCCACAGGTCAGCGTGACCTTGTTCTGCACCACGACCTCGCCGGGGCCCGGCGTCGGGATCTCGACCTCGGTGATCCGGACATCCTCGATGCCGTGGTAGACCGCTTGTTTCATTCGCCTCACCCTCACTCGGTGCGCTGCGGTCGTGGACCGCAATGTGACGCACGTGACAACGTAACGGACACAAGTAGACACGTACGGACAGAAACAAGTCAAGCATGATCTGTGTTTGGTTCCGATATGGCATGATGTGGACCATGTACGCCACCGAGCGCCACCGGGAGATCGCCGCTGCCGTCCGGCAGCACGACCGCGTGACCGTCCACGAGCTCGCCACCACCTTCGACGTCACCCCCGAGACGATCCGCCGCGACCTCAGCGAGCTGGAACGCCGGGGCCTACTGCGCCGTACCCACGGTGGAGCGGTCCGCGTCGAACGGACGTCCTTCGCGGCGCCGGTGACCGATGCGGGACGGCAGAATCTCTTCGCCGACGAGAAGGCTGCCATCGCCCGCGCCGCCCTCGATCTGGTCGAGGAGGACTCCACGATCGCCATCGACGCGGGCACGTCCACGATCAAGCTCGCCGAGCAGATCGGACCCGACCGCCACCTGACGGTGGTGACCTACTCGCTGGTCGTCGCCGGCATGCTGGCCGGTCACCCGCACGTCAGCGTCCATCTGCTGGGAGGTCAGGTGGTGGCCAATTCACGCTCCGCCGTCGGGCCGTGGACGGAGGAGCTGATCGACAAGCTCACCCTCGACGCCGTCTTCCTGAGCGTCGACGGTGTCAACGTCCGCCACGGCATCACGACGCACAATGTCGCCGAGGCGGCCGTCAAGTCCAAGCTCATGCAGGCCGCCCGCTCGGCGGTCGTGCTCGCCGACTCCTCCAAGTTCGGTCGCGAGGAGTTCGCCCGCGTCGCACCGTTGAGCGATGTCGATGTCGTCATCACGAACGAGGGAGTCGACGCCGATCACGTCGGCGACATCCAGGACCACGGTGTCAACGTCACGGTCGTCCCCCTCTGAGGATCCTCAGTCCTCGTCGTCCTTCGAGGAACGCCGATCGAATCCGGCTCCCATCGCGATGCCGATGGCGATGCCGGCACCGATCCACACGGCGCTGTCCGTGATGAGCCAGAGGGCCACCCCGAGGGCGACGCCGACCCCGATTCCCGCTCCGATCATGTGCCGGACTCTAACCTCCCGGCATCCCTCGTGCACAAGGTAAGCACGCCACCGAAAATGTCGGTGGTCTCGCATAGGTTGTGATCATGATCGTTGCTACCTCTGATGCCGGGCTCGTTGAGCTTCTCGGTGTGCGTCGGGAGAGCGCGATCGCTGACTTTCGTCGGGTATGAGTTCGCCGCCCGTGAGTCGTCGCGGCTACGCCCCTCAGAGCCGCCCTGTCCACCACCGACGACGAGCACTGGCTCATCGCCGACACTCTCTCACCAGATAAGCCCGCGGCGACATGGTCTCGCCACCCCTCGGCTGCGGACGGCCCCGGACCACTAGGAATTCACTCCGGGACGGGAGGCGTGTCGCGGCATCGGGCCGACCCTCGCGTGGACAAGACGGCGCGGGCGTTGTGCAGTGGAGGGATGCGATATGTGCGTTCCCGCCCGACCTTCGCGGTCGCCGCGTCGGCGATGGCCCTCGCCGCCTCCTTCGTCACCGCCGCGCCTGCGAGCGCCGCCGACGAGCCGCCCGCGGCCGAGGCTCTCGACGATCCCCGCCTCGGCGACCGGGTGAAGGTCGAGCAGACCGACCTGGACTCCGGCATGACGGCCTATGCAGGCGGGCCCACCGAGATCGAGCAGACCGACCTGGCCGGCTTCCACATGGCGGCGGTGACCTGGGAGGGCGATGCCGATCCCGCGCCGGCACTCGAGCTGCGCGTCCGGACTGCCGCCGGATGGGGCGAGTGGCAGGCACTGGAGCGCACCGAGGGAGCCGAGGGAGCGGATGCCCCTCGCTCGACCGAGCCGATCTGGTCCAGCGACGAGGCCGACGCCGTCGCCGTCCGCGTCGACTCGGCGGACACCGCGCCCGAGGGCCTGCGGGTCGTGACCGTCGACCCGGGCGAATCCCCCGATGACGCCGGGTTCTCCGCCTACGCCGCCGGTCAGCCCGACATCATCCCGCGCAGCGCATGGGGCGCCGCGCCCGCCGAATCCTGCGACGCCACGACCGGCTCGATGCAGGGCGTCGTCCTCCACCACACGGCTGGTGCCAACTCCTACTCCAAGGAGGAGTCTGCCGGCATCGTCCGCTCGTATCAGACGATGCACATCGTCACGAACGGCTGGTGCGATCTCGGCTACAACTTCCTCGTCGACAAATACGGCCAGGTCTTCGAGGGCCGCGCCGGCAGTCTCGACGGCCATGTCCGCGGCGCCCACGCCGGCGTCCGCGAGGTCAACGACAACACCACCGGCGTCGCGATGATGGGGAACTTCGAGACCTCGAATATCCGCAACGCCGAGTGGGACGCGCTGCGCGACGCCACCACCCGCCTGATCGGCTGGCGCCTCGACGACTACGGCCTGCGGCCCCTGCAGAACCTCACCCTCAACGGACAGACCGAGTTCCGCGTCTCCGGTCACCGCAACTGGCTCGCCACCGCCTGCCCGGGCCAGTACGGCCAGGAGTGGCTCGACGCCGCTGACGGGCTGCGCGCCGACATCGACAGCGCGCTCTCCTGACGGCCTACCGGTAGATCAAACAGGTCGTGGTCGCGTGCGCCACGAGCCGGCCGCTCGCGTCCACGACCTGCCCTTCCGCCGTCGCCACCTGACGGCCGACGTGAATGGTGGTCCCCGTGCCCGTCAGCGTCTGACCGTCGACCGGGACCGTGCGGATGTAGTTGACCTTGAGCTCCAAGGTCCCATAGCCGACCCCCGCCTCCAAGGTCGTGTGCACCGCACACCCCATCACCGAGTCGAGCAGGGTGGCGCAGGCGCCTCCGTGCAGCGATCCCAGAGGATTCGCGAAGGCGGGATCGGAGGGCAGCGAGAACACCACCCGCCCCTCCTCCAGCTCGTCGACCGAAAACTTGAACAGGTCGCCGATGATCGGCGCGCGCTCGTCCATCGGCAGCGCCGTGGCAAAGCGCAGCAGCTCCAGTCCGGACATCTCGCGCGGATCGGTGGTGGTCATGGATGGTCCTCCCAGCTAGGCTGAGCTCAATATAGACCGATCGGTCTAGAGGAGGATCCATGGCCCCGCCGGCTCGCCAACGCCTGCTGTCCAGCACCATCGATCTGCTGCGCCGCCACGGGGTGCACGGCACGGGTATCGCCGACGTCCTGCGCGAGTCCGGTGTCGCCCGCCAGTCGATCTATCAGCATTTCCCCGCCGGCAAAGACGAACTGGTCGCCGCCGCCACCCGTTCGGCCGGCGAGCACGTGCGCCGGGTCGCCCAGCACGGTCACGTCGAGGCCCTGATCGACTGGTGGGAGCGCACGCTCGTCGAGCACGACTACGCCCTCGGATGCCCGATCGCAGCCGCCGCCCTCGCCGGGCCGCGCTCCCCCGCCAGCACCGCCGCCGCCCGGGAGGTGTTCGCCACCTGGCGCGAGGATCTGGCAGCCGCCCTGCGCCTCGACGGCGTCACGGATGCCGAGCTGCTCGCCAGCGTCTTCGTCAGCGCCTTCGAGGGAGCCATCATGCAGGCCCGGCTGGAACACAGCACCGCTCCCCTGCGCGATGTCGCGACGGCGATGCGCCGCCTGATGGCGACGGAATAGCGCCACACCGGGAGATCGTTGACCCCCGTATGCGTGTGCTACTCACTGGAGGAACGGGATTCATCGGCTCGGCGGTGCTGCGCGCTCTGCGTCACGCCGACCACGAGGTACTCGCGATCGTCCGCTCGCAGGAGTCGGAGACCGCGGTCAACGAACAGGGCGCCACCGGCGTGATCGGCGATCTGCGCGACGCCGCCTGGCTGGCTGCCACCTTGCGAGGCGTGGATGCCGGCGTCCACGCGGCCGCGGCCGGTGACGGCACCGACCCGCAGATCAACACATCGGTCGTCGACGCCGCCGTCGAGGCCTTCGCCGGCACCGACAAGCCCTTCGTCCTCACCGGAGGCATCTGGACCTATGGCGACAACACCGCCATCGTCGAGGACTCCGCGGACGATCCGCCGGCCCTCACCCGCTGGCGCGTGCCCCTGGAACACCGGCTCCTCGAGGATGCCGCGCGCGGGATCGTGATCCGTCCCGGCATCGTCTACGGCCACGGCCAGGGCATCCCCGCCCTGCTGGCGAACGGTCCCCGCGACGATGACGGTGCGCTGCTCGTCCCGGGAGGCGAGCAGCACTGGACCACCGTCCACGTCGACGACCTCGCCGAGCTGTACCGGCTCGCGCTGGAAGCCGGTACCACGGGGGCGATCTACCTCGGCACCGACGACGGCTCCCCCACGGTGAGCGAGCTCGGCACCGCGCTCGGCGAGACGGTCGCCCACGAGACCGCGGACGCGGCCCGCGACCGGCTGGGTGCCGACTTCGCCGATGCCCTGCTGCTCGACCAGGTCGCCGACTCCGCGCGGACCCGCGAGGCTCTCGGATGGAGCCCCGTGCGCCCGCCCCTCGTCGAGGACCCGATCTTCACCCGCGCCGGCTGACGCGGATCACTCGACCACGTAGGCGTCCCGGAGCATCATGATGTTGTCGGGCCGGTCGGGGATCCCGTGCACATTGGTGAGCATGATCCGGTTCCAGTCGGCGCCCCAGACGTAGCAGTAGGGGGTCAACGCCGCGAGCCGCTCGGCCACCGCCCGGTAGCGGTCCATGCGCTCGTCCTGGTCGGTCGTCTCGGCCGCCGAGGTCATCAGCTGGTCGAGCTCCTCGTCGCTGACCAGGTTGTAGTTGGAGCTCGGCGTGTCCGGGGTCGCCAGCGAGCTGTGGAACCAGCGGGTGACATTGCCATCGGGATCCATCGCGCCGCGCCAGCGGTAGAACATCGCATCGAAGTTGTGCCCGAAGGCGTTCTCGACCAGCGTCGGCTGATCCATCGGCCGGATCTTCGCGTCGATCCCGACGACCTCCCACTGCGCCGCCAGCGCCTGTCCGACCCGGACGTTGTCCGGTGAGTTGGTGAAGTTCAGCTCGAAGGAGATGCCACCCAGCTCGTCGACGATCTCCTTGGCCTGCTCCGGGTCGTAGCTCGAATAGCCGTCCACCTCGCCGAGATCCCACCGGCTCTCGGTCGGGAAGGGGGACTCCTGGCCGGTCAGCCGGATACCGCCGTACAGGGCCTCGTCGATGAGCTCGGGATCGAGCGCCATGCAGGCCGCCTGGCGGGCCCGCGGGTCCTGGAAGGGGCTGTCCTCGCCCATCTGGAACATCACGAAGTTCGACCCCGAGGCGCCCTGGGGGCGGATCTCCAGGGACGGGTTCAGCTCGGCGTCGTTGAGCCAGGTGACCGAGACATTGTCGGCGACATCGATCGCGGTCGAGGTCAGGCTCGAGTACCGCGAGTCGCTGTCGGCGATCACCCGGAACTCCACCGAGTCCAGGTAAGGGCGCTCGGGATCGCGGTAGTCGTCCCAGGCCTTGACCCGCACCGAGTTGTCCGGCACCTCCTGGTCGAGCACGAAGGGACCGGTACCCACCGGATCCTTGGCCAGGTCGCCGCCCGTCTCCTCGATCGCACGCGGCGATCCCATCAGGCCGGCAGCACCGCCGAGCACCATGACCGGGAAGCCGGCCTGCGGACGGTTGAGCGTGAACCGCACGGTGGACTCGTCGACCGCCTCGACCGCGTCGAGGACACCGAGCTCACCGAGACAGGAGCAGCCGTTCGCCGGGTCGCGGACACGGTCGAAATTGGTCACGACCGCATCGGCATCGAACGGGGTCCCGTCCTGGAAGGAGATGCCCTGTTCGAGATCCACGGTGTAGACCAGCCCGTCATCGCTCATCTCGTACCCGGTGGCGAGATTGGGCACCACGTCGCCGTTCTCGTCCAGGTCGAAGAGCGGGTCGTAGATCGTCTGTAGCACACTGAAGCTGACGTACGTCGTCGCGCGCATCGGGTCGAGCGAGACCCAGCTGCCTTCGAGTCCCACCACGAGCGATCCCCCGTGCTGCGGGGCGGCGTCCTCGCTGTCGGGGACGACCGAGGCGCTGCACGCACTCACCACGAGGGCGCCCAGCGCGGCGACGGCCGCCACCCTGGTCCGCTTAGACACCTGCATACTGCACCTCCTGCTGCGGGTCGAAGAACCCGAAGAACTCGACCACCTCGTCGCCGTCGCCGTCGACGACCGCTCGTCCATCGGCGATCGCGGAGGCCCAGTCGGTCTCGCCCACGATGAGCTCGGCGAAGACCCGACGAGGCATCGCCACCGTGGCATCGGGGCGATCGGGATGGCGGTCGACATCGGCCACGAACTCGCAGACCGAGCGACGTACGTACAAGCCGGCGCGAGTGTCCGCGTCGGTGAGCTCGATGACGACGAAGCGCACGGTGTCGGCGCTCCTGCCGGGATCGAGCCGAACCCGCAGGTGGTCGATGTGCATGCTCGCGGGTGCGCGCAGCACCGAGCTGACCGTCGCCGGCACGGCGGGCGGGATCTCCACCCGGTCCTCCAGTTCGAGGGCATAGCTCAGATAGAAGTGCCGCGCGATCGAGCCGCCGGCCCGCTGCCCGAGCGCCCGCAGCGTGCGGGCCTTCAGCGCGCGCGCCTCGGCGTCCTCGGGGTCGTGGTCGACGAGGAATCCGGCCAGGGTCGCGGCCCAGGACATCTCCCGCGCGTCCATCGCCGTGAGCACGGCCTCGCGTACGGCGGCCGGACCACCGAATCCCTCGACGATGCGTTCGCCCTGCAGCCGGCGCGGGGGCGGGTTGATGTGCTCGGGACGTCCGTCGAACCAGCCGAAGACCCGCTCATAGACATAGGGCGGCTGGTACTGCGTCTCGCCATAGCCGTCCTTATTGTGCCGCTGCGCCGCCAGATACTCCGGCAGCTGCACGAACTCGCGGAGCTCATCGGGGCCCATACCCTGCAGGATGCCGCGCAAGGACTGGTCATAGGTATAGGAGATGGCGTCGGCGTACCCCTCCAGGGTCGCCCGGATCTCCTCGGCGCCGCTGATCGGGCGCGTGTGCGTGCCGAGCAGATGCTCGGGCTGCAGGTCCCGCATCAACAGGATGCCGTCACGCCACGACCGCGGATCGCGGAAACCGGTGCCCCGCAGGGCGTAGAAGTTCGGGATCGTCGGCCAGAGGAAGTTGTTGAGCACGACCTTCCGATCGGGCAGCCAGAGCGTGAGCGTGTCATCGGAGTCCGACCACTGCTCGGTGAAGAACTGCATCCGCACCCCGGCGATCGTCAGCTCCTCCCCGTGGTCGACCGGCCGGGTGACCGGCAGCGTGCCCCGCGGCGTGAACGCCGGATAGGTGGCGCCCACCGGCGCATCCGGCCCTTCCTCGGGCAGGTAGGCCGCGAACTGCCGACGGAACCGCTGGCCGAGGACCGGGGCCGCCTCGGGGAAGTCGATCACATCGGCACCGCGCGCCAGGTTGCGGTTGACATGAGGGTGGCCGATGACGGGCACGCCCTCGTCCCCGGTCGTGAAGGCCCGCGAGCCGTGGGCGTAGTGGTTGTGGCTGTAGACGATCGCGGCGATGGGCTTGTCCGTGATCGTGCGAAGCGCGGCGTAGGCCTGCTCGCCGTCGGCGAGGTCGTCGCCGGTGTCGTAGACGATCACCCCGTCCTCGCCCTCGATGAAGGTGCGGTTGACGATCGATCCGGCGACATAGGTGTGGATGCCGTCGGCCACGGTGAGAACCCGCGGCTCGCGGCGTTGGCCGCCGCCGCTGACCAGTTCGGCCGCCGCGATGGCACCGTTGCCGGCCGTCGCGGTCTCGACGACGGCTCCGCAATAGCGTTCGGTCGGGTTCATCGGGCGATCTCCTCCGTGCCAGCCGCCGCGGGGGCGGTGAGCGGGTAGTGACAGGCGACCTGTCGACCGTCGCCGATATCGCGGAGCTCCGGGGTCTCCGCCGCACAGCGATCGGTGGCCAGCGGGCAGCGGGTGCGGAAGCTGCACCCCGAGGGCGGGTCGAGCGGGGACGGGATCTCGCCCTTGAGCGGTGCGCTGGTGGACCGGTTCTCGATGTCCACCCGCGGGACCGCGTCGAGCAGGGCCGCCGTATAGGGATGAGCGGGTGCGGCGTAGAGGCTCTCCGAGGAGCCCAGCTCGACGATGCGCCCCAGGTACATGACGCCGACCCGGTCGCTCACGTGCTTGACCACGGCGAGGTCGTGGGCGATGAACAGATAGGTCAGCCCCAGTTCACGTCCGAGCCGTTCGAAGAGGTTGAGGATCTGGGCCTGGATGGAGACATCCAGGCTGGACACCGACTCGTCGCAGATCACCAGTGCCGGATCGAGGGCCAGTGCGCGAGCGATGCCCACGCGTTGCGCCTGCCCGCCCGACATCTGTCGCGGGGTGCGGTCGGCGAAGCGCTGCGGGTCCAGACCGACCAGGTCCAGCAGCTCGTTCACCCGCGCGGCCCGCTCCTTCGCGGTGCCGACGCGGTGCACCGCCAGCGGCTCCGCCACGATGTCGCGGACCTTCCAGCCCGGGTTGAGCGAGGAGAAGGGGTCCTGGAACACCATCTGCATCTGCGATCGGGCCTCACGCAGGGACCGGCCGGACCGTTCGGTGAGATCGTTCCCCTGGAAGACGACGCTCCCCGAGGTCGGCGCCGGGGCCTGCAGGATCGCGCGGGCCGTCGTCGACTTGCCGCAGCCGCTCTCGCCCACCAGGCCGAGGGTCTCGCCGGCGTGGATCCGGAAGGAGACCCCGTCCACGGCGTGCACGGTGCCGCCGTCCTTGCCCGGCACCGTGAACTGCTGCGTGAGGTCCCGGACGTCGAGGATGACCTCGCGACTGGTCGCGCGCTCTCGGGGGACGGTCGTCATGATGCCTCCTTGGACTCGACCGGATGCCAGCACGCCCACGCGCGTCCGGCCTCGTGCTCGATCAGCGCCGGTCGCTGGGTCAGACAGGTCTGCGTCGCGCGGGGGCACCGCGCGCTGAAGCTGCACCCGGCCGACAGCTCGGCCAGGTCGGGCGGCGATCCCTCGATCGCCGGCAGAGGCTCGTGGGCCGGCGAGTCCAGCGAGGGAATCGAGTCGAGCAGCGCCCGGGTGTACGGCATCCGCGGGTCGGTGAAAAGCCGCCCTGTGGGCGCGGACTCCACCACCTGGCCGGCGTACATGACGAAGACGGTGTCGGTATAGCTCGCGGCGATCCCGATGTCGTGGGTGATGAGCATGACGGCCATCCCCATGTCGGCCTGCAGCTCGCCCATGAGATCGAGGATCTGCTGCTGGGTCGTCACGTCGAGCGCGGTCGTCGGCTCGTCGGCGATCAGCAGCTCGGGACCGCAGCTCAGCGCCAACGCGATCATGACCCGCTGGCGCATGCCCCCGGACAGCTGATGCGGGTACTCGTCGACGCGGCGGCGGGGAGCGGCGATCCGGACGGCGTCCAGCAACTCGATCGCCCGCGCGCGGGCTTGCTTCTTCGACAGGTCGGTGTGCAGGCGGATCGCCTCTTCGATCTGCGTGCCGACCTTCATCGTCGGGTTCAGCGATCGCATCGGGTCCTGGAAGACCATCGCGATCTGCGATCCGCGCACGCCGCGCCACTGCCGGTCGGTGAGTCCGACGAGCTCGCGGCCGGCGAGGCGGATCGACCCCTCGGCGATCCGGCCCGGGGGTGTCGACAGGCCCATGATCGTGCGCGCCGTGACGGACTTGCCCGATCCGGACTCGCCGACCACCGCGATCGTCTGACCGCGATCGACCGAGAGGGACACGTCGTTGACGGCCGTGACGCTGCCCAGCGCACCGTCGAAGACGACCCGGAGGTTCTCGACCTCGAGCAGAGGTGGAGTGGTGGTCATCGTGAGCTCCCTTCGCTGTCGAGGCGATGACGGATGCCGTCGGCGAGGAGATTCAGCGAGACGACGGTGAGGAACAGCAGGAGGCCCGGGACCAGGACGATCTGCGGAGCGGTGCTGAGATCGGTCTTGCCGTCGGCCATCATGCTGCCCCAGCTCGGGGTCGGCGGGGAGATGCCGAGGCCCAGGAAGCTCAGCGAGGCCTCAGTGATGATGGCGATACCGCAGATGAGCAGGCCGTAGGTGAGCAGCGAGCCGATGACCCGTGGGGTGACGTGCCGGATGAGGATGTGTCCGGCGCGGGCGCCGGTCAGCCGGGCGCTCAGCACGAAGTCTCGCTCGCGCACGCTCAGCGCCCCCGCTCGCGCGATGCGGGCATAGGACGGGATCGCGAAGAAGGCGATCGCGATGATGAGATTCGGGATGCTGGGGCCGAGGTAGGTGGCGACCACGAGGGCGAGCACCAGCGAGGGGAAGGCGAGGAAGACGTCGAGCACCCGCATGACGACCGTGTCCACGGCACCGCCGGCATAGCCCGCGACGATGCCCAGGGTTCCGCCGATCAGCAGCCCGACGGCCACCGATCCCAGGCCGACGATGATCGACAGCTGCCCGCCGTGCAGGGAGCGCGAGAGCAGGTCGCGGCCGAGTGCATCGGTGCCGAGCAGGTGGCCGGGCGAGAACAGCCCCATGCGCGACTCCCCCTCGCCTCCGTTGAGGACGCCCAGGTTCGGATCGGGCAGGCCGGGCAGGATCGGCGCCAGCAGGCAGGCGGCCGCGATGAGGGCCAGCAGCGTGCCGGGGATGACGATCTCGAAGGACGGCCGCCGGCGACGGCTACGGGATTTCGCGACGGGTGCCGCCGCGACGGGGTCAGTGAGAGGCTCGGTCATGACGGATCCTCGGGTCGAGCGCGGCGTAGAGCAGGTCCACCGCGAAGTTGATGAGAACGAAGGCCACCGCGATCACGACGACGGCACCCTGGACGACCACGACATCGCGCTGGTAGATCGCGTCGATCATCAGCTTGCCGAGACCCGGCACCGCGAAGAGCGTCTCGACGATCACGGCGCCGCCGAGCAGCGCGCCCATGTTGATGCCGATGACGGTGATGAGCGGGAAGACCGAGTTCCGCAGGACGTGACGCCGGATGATCGTGCCCTGCGCGACTCCCTTGGCCCGTGCGGTGGTCACGTACTCCTCCTGGGTCAGCTGCGTGACCAGGTCGGCCCGCAGCACCCGCATGTAGACCGCGTAGAGCGCGGCGGCGAGGGTCAGCGCCGGCAGGAAGGCCGATCGCAGGTTCATCACCGGATTCTCGGTGAAGGGGATCCAGCCGGTCGCCGGCAGGCCGAAGGGGATGGCGACCACCAGCACCAGGAGCATGCCCACCAGGAACGGCGGCGTGGCGACACCGGCGAAGGCGGTCAGGCCGGCGAAGCGGTCGAAGAGCGAACCGGGTCGGCGTGCCGACACGATCGCGACGGGCAGGGCGACCACGAGCGCGATGATCTGGGCGAGGAGCATGATCTCCAGCGAGGTGGGCACCCGTTGCAGCAGCAGCGTGGTGACCGACTCACCGGAGTTCAGCGACGTGCCGAGGTCACCGCCGAGCGCACCGACGAACCAGTGCCAGTAGCGCAGGAGCACCGGGTCGTTGAGACCCATCTGCTCGGTGATCGCCTCCACGGCCTCGGGTGTCGCGCCCTCGCCGAGGACCGTCAGCGCGGGGTCGCCCGGCAGCAGGTTCAGCAGCATGAAGGTCAGGAAGCTGACCCCGATGGTGACGGGGATGAGATGAAGTAGGCGTCTGCCCAACAGTCGAAGCATTCGTGTACGTCCCAATTCGACGAACGAGCGGCATGAAGTGACCACCGGAAACAGTGGCCCACGTCACGTTATCCATCAATTAACAGAACGTCAACACGAATTATCGTTTCGTCAATCTGACGGTTCTGCTCTGTCTTTCCGGTCCTCGGCGAGCAGCTGCTGCAACAGGTCGGCCATCCGGCCGTCCAGATCGCGCACGCCGATCCCGAACTCCGCGGCGAGCTGCTTGCGCGCCACCACGTAGCCCACGGAGAGCGACTGGATGAAGGCGTGCAGGGCGACGAGGTCGATCTCCGAGGAGATCCGCCCCGCTTCCTGGTCCACCTTCAGATCACGCTGGGTCTGCTCCCGGCGCGGCATCATGCGGATCTTGGTCTGCCCGTCGATCAGCAGGATCGCGGCCAGCCGTCCCTGTTCTGCGTTCTTGATCGACTGCGCGAACATCCGGCCGATCCGCTCGACGAAGCCCACGCTCTCGTCGGAGGCCCAGTAGGCATCGTGCCGCCGGTCGCTGCCACGACGCAGGGCCGAGCGCAGCAGCTCGCCACGAGAGCCGAAATAGTGGTACACCAGACCGCGGTTGATCCCGGCGAGGTCCGCGACCTCGCGCAGGTTGAGCCCCGCGAGCACGCCGTCCTTCTTGAGCAGGCGCAGTGCCGCACGCTCGAGCTTGAGGGCCGTCTCGTTGCCGCCGGCGGCGGACGCGCCGCGTTCCTCTCGTGACATGCGGTGAAAGTACCATCGCTCTCGCGGTGCTCCGCCGTCCTCATGCAGGGGCCGCCGAGCCGGCCGCCGACCCCATCGAGTCCAGCACCTGCCGGGTGTGCTCGCCGGCCGACGGCACCGTTCCACCGTCGCGAGAGCGTGAGACGTGACGCGAGACGAAGGGCAGCGTCGGCATCCGATAGGGCGTGCCATCGGCATCGGTGCAGTCGGAGAAGACCCCTCCCGCCACGACATCGTCCGCGCTGAGCACACGGTCATAGGTGCGCACATCGCCCACGACGATCCCGGCATCGCTGAGTTCCTGGACCACCGTGTCGGTGGAGCGTGCCAGGAAATAGGGGGCGAGGACGTCGAGCAGCTCGGGTCGGTGCGCCACCCGGGAAGGATTGTCGGCGAATCGCGGGTCGCCCGGCAGATCGGGACGGCCCGCCAGCCGGCTGATGGTCGAGAACTTGTCGTCGGTATAGGCCGAGACGACCACGTCGCCATCGGCGGTCGAGAAGATATCGGCCCCCGGGGCGGCCCCGGGCTGTCCGTTGCCGCGGCGGATCGGCATCTGACCGGTGATCGCGTACTCACCCCAGTTGACCCGCTGCAGGTCGACCCCGACATCGAGCAGCGATACCGAGAGATCGTCGCCCTGACCGGTGCGCTCACGGTGGAAGAGCGCGGTGATGATCGCCTGGGAGAGGACGATCGAGGCGACATGGTCGACGATCGGCACGCCGACCCGCTGCGGCTGGCCGTCCCGCTCTCCCGTGATCGACATCAGTCCGGACTCCGCCTGGGCGGCGATGTCGAGCCCCGGACGATCCCGCGACGGCCCATCGGTGCCGAATCCGGTGACCGCGGCGGTGATCACCGAGGGATTGAGGCCCCGGATCACCTCATTGGAGAGGCCGAGGCGGGCCATGGCCCCGGGACGCAGATTCTGCACCACCACATCGGCGCGCTCGATCAGCCGCCGGGCGGCCGCCAGCCCCTCCTCGTCGCGCAGGTTCAGGACCACCGACTTCTTGCGGCGGTTGTAGGCGCGCATGATCGCATGGCCGTAGGTGCCGACGGCGCGAGCCTGGTCCCCGCCCGGATTCTCGACCTTGATGACCTCGGCACCGAGATCGGCGAGGGTCTGGGTGGCGCCCGGGGCCGCGATGTACTGACCGAAGTCGACGACCGTGATGCCGCTCAACGGCATCCCCGCGTGTTCCCCGCCGTGTCCCTGCATGTGCCCGCCCCTTCCGATGGTCGCTGGAGCCGCGGACCTCCACGGCTCTCACTCAGCGTGGTCCAGCACCGCGGGCGATACCATCGAGTGATGTCACACCGCGGCCGGCGCTGCCTTGTGACGAGTCACAGAGGAGGGCCGCGTGACCCACGCCGAGGACGACCTCGCCCGCGCCGCACGACGGGTCGGCGACGCCATCCCCCGGCTCGCCCGCGAGGTCATCGACGACTACGCCGCGGGAGCACCGCGCTTCGCCGAGGCAGGCATGCCCGAGCACCTCAGCCGGGAGAGCACGCACACCGTCCGGACCATCCTGCGCGTCGGCGTGGCCGCGATGACCGACCCCGATCCACCACGGCAGACCGCCGTCCGCGAGGTGATCGAGCGCAGCGCGGACCGCGTCGCCGAAGGACTCCCCCTCGGCGAGTACCTGAGGTGCTGGCACATCGCCTTCGAGCACTTCGCCGCCGTGGTCCGCGCCGAGATCGACGACGACACCCGCGCCTGGCCCGTGGTCGAGCGGACCCGCACCATCTTCGATGCGATGCTCCGCGCCGTCGCCGATGCCTACGATCTCGCCGGCCGTGACCTCGCCGCGGCGAGCTCGGGACACGATGCCGAGATCATCCGCGCGCTGTTCTCCGGTGCCGGCTGGACCTTCGAGGATCCCGGCGCGATCCCCGAGCGGCCGCTCGTCGTGCTCGTGCACGTGGGGGCGGCCCCCGGCGAGGACGCCCCCTCGCCGCTCACCCGGTCGACCGCGCGCCTGCGCAAGGTGCGGCTGCTCCGCGCGCACCTCGTGCGTGAGCTCGCCGACCTGTGGCTCATCGATCTCGACGACACGTCCGGGCGCCTCCTGCTGCGTACCCCACCACCCGATCCCGAGCGGCTGCTCGCCGACCTGGCTCGCATCGGCGGCGCACCGGTCACGATCGCGGCCGAACCGGCGACGGGAGTCGACGACCTGCCGCGAGCCTCGGCTCTCGCCGCCGAAGCTCTGGCCGCCGCGGTGCATCACGGCCGCGGCGGGCAGTGGGTCACGATGGCCGATGTCGCCGTGGAGCACCACCTCTCCCACGACAGCGCCAGCCGTCCGCTGCTGCTCGAACGCTGCCGCGGGATGCTCGAACGCGAGGAGCTGCTCTCGACCCTGCGCAGCTTCGTCGCCCACGACCTCGACCGGCGCGCCACGGCCCGGGATCTCTTCGTCCACCCCAACACGGTCGACAACCGACTCGCCCGCATCAAGACGCTGACCGGCCTCGACGTGCACTCCACCCGCGATCTGGTCACCCTCGTCATCGCCGCCCTCTCCGATGACAGCGACGGGCAGGAAGCTGTGATCTGGTCACAATCTCCAACAGGGTCTCCTGTGCTCCCCGACGCTTGAGGGCCGTCGGTGCGGCTCCTAGCGTGAGACGCACCCATCGCCCAAGGAGAGCCATGACCGACATCCTCGAATATGCCGACCAGGCATGGTCCGGTGACCGCAGCCTGCGCGAATACCACAGCGGAGCGCTCCGCGAGAGCGGACTCCACGCCGTCGCCGACGGCATCTACATGTGGCCCGCGTTCGGCAATGTGTACGTGCTGCCGACTGAGGACGGCCTCTTCGTCTACGACACCGGAGACCGACGCACCGCGGACGATCTGTATCAGGCCGTCCGCGCGCTCAGCTCGGCTCCGATCCACACCGCCGTCTACTCCCACGGTCATATCGACCACATCTTCGGCATGGGCCGCTTCGACGACGAGGCCGATGCCGACGGACGGACCCGGCCCACGGTGGTCGCGCAGGAGGCCCTCGTCCCGCGCTTCGACCGCTACCGGCTCACCGCCGGATACAACCAGGCCATCAACCGCCGGCAGTTCCAGTCCCCCGGCTTCACCTGGCCCGCCAGCTACCGCTACCCCGATGTCACCTACGGCGAGCAGCTGACGTTGACGATCGGCGGCGAGCGGATCGAGCTCTTCCACGCCCGCGGCGAGACCGATGACGCCACCATCGCCTGGATCCCCGAGCGCAAGGCGCTCTTCTGCGGCGACTTCTTCATCTGGTCCAGCCCGAATGCCGGCAATCCCCAGAAAGTGCAGCGCTACGCCCACGAGTGGTCCCAGGCGCTCAAGCGCATGGCCGCCCTCGGCGCCGAGATCCTGCTGCCCGGGCACGGGCTGCCGGTCGTCGGCGTCGACCGCGTGCGGACCACGCTGCTGGAGGCGGCCGAGCTGCTCGATGCGATCTACGGGCGCACGCTGGAGCTGATGAACTCCGGGGCGACCCTCGATCAGATCCTGCAGAACGTCAGCACTCCCACGCACCTGCTGGAGAGGCCCTATCTGCGGCCCTCCTATGACGAGCCCGAGTTCGTCGTGCGCAATATCTGGAGGCTGTACGGCGGTTGGTACGACGGCAACCCGGCGGAGCTGAAGCCGGCCTCACGTTCCTCGCTGGCCCAGGAGCTCGCCGAGCTCGCCGGCGGGGCCGATGTCCTCGCCCGGCGCGCCGTCGAGCTCGTCGAGAACGGCGAGCACCGCCTCGCGGGCCATCTCGCCCAGTTCGCGGCGGACAGCTCGACCGATCCGGCCGTCCACGAGGCGCGAGTCCGCGTGTTCTCCCAGCTCGAGCAGGCGGCGACGTCGACCATGGCCAAGGGCGTCTACGCCTGGGCGACGGTCGAGTCTCGTGCCGCCCTCGCCGGCACCGACACGATCTCGGAGCTGGAGTCCAAGGTGGCCGACACGATGCGCTGGTCGGTCTGACGCACGTGGCAGACTACCGGGCATGTGGATCGGCTGGATCGAGTTCGACATCCGCCTCGGCGATGTCCATTCGCTGAAGGAGAAGCGCAGCATCGTCCGGCCGATCGTCGCCGAGCTGCAGCGCCGTTTCGCGCTGGCTGCCGCCGAGACCGACAGCGTCGACCTCTATCGACGCGCCGGGATCGGCGGCAGCCTCGTCTCGATCGACCGGCGCCACGTGGTCGAGGTCCTCGACTCGGTCGAGCGCTTCATGGCCGCGCGGCCCGAGATCGAACTCCTCTCAGCCCACCGGCACCTCTCCTCCAGCGACGACGACGAGCAGGACGAGCTGCCCTTCAGCTGAGCGATCTCGGCCAGCCGACCCCGGGTGCGGACGGATGATGATGCATCAGGGTTGCTATGACGACCCGAACGCATCGACTTTCGAGCAGGCCCGCACCGATGATGATGCGCTGTGGTTGCCATAGCCGCCGTAACGCATCATCATCAGTCCCCGACCCTGGGAGGTCGACCCGGCCCGGCTACGCCCCGGCCGCCTCGACCGGCGCGGGAGCCACCTCCGGGGCCCTCGCGGCGACCGCCAGCTACGCCGCTGGGACACCGTGATCCTCGGTGTGGCGCTGACCGCCGCGGCGCTCGTAGCGCTGGCCACTGATACGGTGCGCGGGGTCGGCGAGCTGAGCTCGGACCATCTGCGCCAATCTGAGCTACACACCACCCACCTTCACGCCCCGAGCATCGACGTGCAGGTGCCGTCGATCACCCCGCCGAGCATCGAGATTCCCGACCTCAGTCGCTGAGCATCGCGGCACCCATCGCGTGGGGTGTGTCACGGCTTGGGCATACTGAGCGGTAATCAGACGTCTCCAGAAGGGTCCAACGTGCGTAGTCCCCGAGCGTTCTTCCGTCCTCTTGCCGTCGGTGCCCCGACTCCCACCACCGATGTCCCGTTCCGGCCGAGCCGGATGATCCACTTCTTCGACCCGAGCAACGAGAAGATGGCGGCCAAGGTACCCGACATCGCCGCCAAGGTCGACATCCTGCTGGGCAATCTCGAGGATGCGGTCAAGACCGAGAAGAAGGAGGCCGCGCGCCAGGGGCTCGTCGAGATCGCGAAGGCGAATGCCGACCTGTTCGGGCCTGGCCGCGACACCCAGCTGTGGACCCGCGTCAACAGCCTCGACTCCCCCTGGGTGCTCGACGACCTCATCACCCTGGTCACCGAGATCGGCGACCAGCTCGACGTCATCATGGTGCCCAAGGTCGAGGGCCCGCAGGACATCCACTATGTCGACCGGCTGCTCGCCCAGCTCGAGGCCCGCGCCGGGCTGGACCGCCCGATCCTCGTGCACGCGATCCTGGAGACCGCCGAGGGCGTCGCCAATGTGGAGGAGATCGCCGCCGCCAGCCCGCGTATGCAGGGCATCAGCCTCGGCCCCGCTGACCTCGCCGCGAGCCGCCGCATGAAGACCACCCGCGTCGGCGGCGGCCACCCCGGCTACCTCGTGCGCGAGGACCCCACCGGCGACGACCTCACCGAGGGCCGCACCACCTACCAGCAGGACCTCTGGCACTACACGATCGCGCGCATGGTCGACGCGTGCGCGATGAACGACATCCTCCCCTTCTACGGTCCCTTCGGCGACATCAAGGACGTCGTGGCCTGCGAGGACCAGTTCCGCAACGCCTTCCTGCTCGGCTGTGTCGGCGCGTGGAGCCTGCACCCGGTGCAGATCGACATCGCCAAGAAGGTCTTCTCCCCCAGCCCCGAGGACGTCGCGCATGCCAAGCGCGTCGTCGAGGCGATGGGCGATGGCTCGGGTGCGGTCATGATCGACGGCAAGATGGAGGACGACGCCTCCTGCAAGCAGTGCATCGTGATGCTCGACCTCGCCCGCGAGCTCGCCGCTAACGACCCCGAGCTGGCCGCCGCCTACGACCTCTGAGGAGACCGAGATGACCGACACCACCCTGCGCCCGCGCCGCTCCGTCCTCTACATGCCCGGCGCCAACGAGCGCGCCCTGGAGAAGGCCAAGACGATCGACGCCGATGCGCTGATCCTCGACCTGGAGGACTCCGTCTCCCCCGATGCCAAGGAGCAGGGCCGCGAGAACGTGTGCGCGGCCGCCCGCTCCGGCGAGTACGGACACCGTGAGCTGGCGATCCGCGTCAACTCGATCGGCACCCAGTGGCACGACGACGACATCCGCGCCGCGGCGGAGGCCGGGCCGGACGCGATCCTCGTGCCCAAGGTCGAGTCCGCCGAGCAGGTCCGCTCGCTCGTGGCGGCGATGGATGCCGCGGGCGCGCCCGCGGCGACTCAGCTGTGGGCGATGATCGAGACCCCCGTCGCGCTACTGCACGCCGAGGAGATCGCCGCAGCCCACGAGCGCCTGACCGTCATCGTCATGGGCACCAATGACATCGTCAACGAGACCTTCGGCCTGCATGTCCCCGGCCGCAACCCGCTCGTGCTCACGGCTCTCTCGTGGACGCTGCTGGCGGTCCGCGCGGCGGGCAAGATGATCGTCGACGGCGTCTACAACGACGTCAAGGACGCCGAGGGCTTCGACGCCGAGGCACGCCAAGGACGCGAGATGGGCTTCGACGGTAAGACCCTCATCCACCCCAGCCAGGTCGAGCCGGCCAACCTGGCCTTCTCGCCCTCGGAGGAGGATGTCACCCGCGCCAGCGAGATGATCGAGACCTTCGACGAGGCCAAGGCCGCGGGCAAGGGTGTCGTCACCTACAACGGCAAGATGGTCGAGGAACTGCACATCCGCGACGCGCGCCGCATCCTCGCCTTCCACGACGCCCTCACCGCCCGCTGAGGCCGGGCGGGCTCGCGCCTATCGAGATCACCTCAACCTGACATGGCCTCGATACGCGTCGGTCGCTGAGCGACCTTTGGCTACTCGACCACCGAAGGTGGGGATCGGTGATCGAGTAGGCACAGCGAGCACAGCGAGCCCGTGACGTATCGAGATCACCCCGCCTGACGTGACCTCGATACGCTCCCTCGCACTCGACCACCGAGGCTGGGGACCGGTGATCGAGTAGGCACGGCGAGCGCAGCGAGCCCGTGACGTATCGAGATCACCCCACCTGACGCGGTCTCGATACGCTCCCTCGTTCCCCCGCCGAGGGGTGGGATGGCTCAGGTGTCGGACTTGAGGGCCTGCCGGAGGGAGACCCGGGCGCCGGTGCGCAGGATGGCACCGGAGTAGATCCGCCCGGCGAGCCAGATCAGCAACGGGATCAGCACTACCGAGAAACCGATCGAGAGCAACACCTCGGGCGTCGAGGCCGTGCCCAGCGCGATGCGGATCGGCATGATGAACGGCGAGCAGAACGGGATATAGGACAGCACCTCCACCAGCGTGCTCTCCGGATCCCAGGGGGCGATCGAGACGCCGATGACGTACGGCACCATCATGATGCCGATGACCGGCGAGATCACCGAGCCGACATCCTCCTGGCGCGACACCAGGGCCGCGAGGCTCGCCAGCACCAGCGCGTACATCACGAAGCCCACGAGGAACCACACCAGCACCCAGAGGGCGACCGTGCCCACGGCGAGCGAGCTGGTGTCGAGCAGGTCGAAGCCCCACGCGGTGCCCACCGCCGCCGCGGCGATGATGCCCACTTCCAGCACTCCGACGACGATATTGCCGAGCACCTTGCCGGCCATCAGCTGCCAGGGACGCATCGTCGCCAGCAGCAGCTCGACCACACGGCTGGCCTTCTCCTCCACGACCCCCTGCGCGACCCGCTGGCCGCCGCCCATCAGGGCGATGAAGATGAGGATGCCCGAGACGAAACCGGCGATGATCTGCGCCGGATCGCGGTCCTCGCCGCCGTCGAGGGAGATCACGTCGGGTTCGGCTCCCGCCACCTGCTGGGCGACCTCGGCGGGATCCCCGCCGAGCGCGCTGATCTGCTCGCCCAGCGCCTCCTGCTGCACGACGGTGGTGATGACGGTGCGCAACGTCGAATCGAGCTCGTCGTCGACGACCACCTCCACATTCGGGAGCGGGCCGTCGATCAGCGCGTCGAGGTCGCCATCGGCCACCTGCGACTCACCGTCGTCGCGGCTCACCTCCCGGGTGGTGATGCTGGCATCCATGCCGTCGCCGACCGTCTCCAGCGTGGGGGCGATCGCCGCGACCTCGCTCGTCACTCCGACGGTCTGCTCGTTCTGACCGTCCGGTGCGAAGAAGTGGAAGAAGGCGCCACCGCCGACGATCGCGAGGACGAACAGCCCCGAGGTCAGCACGAACACCTTGGAGTAGATACGGGTGCGGATCTCGCGGCTCGCGACGAGCGCGATCATCGACCAGGCCGACTGCTTCATCGGTCCCCTCCCTCGTCCTCGGAGTCCTCGGTGCTGACGACGTGCCGGTACAGATCTGCCAGTGACGGGCGCGAGGGACTGAACTCGCGCACGTGCCCCGCGCGCAGCGCCGCCTCCAGCACCGCCTGCTCGTCTCCCTCGGCGTCGACTTCCACGAGGGAGCGGGTGTCCTCGCGTGACACCAGCCGCGCCCGCTCGACACCCGAGAGCCAGCCGTCATCGGGCGGTCCGTCGACGATCCACTGCGGCTTGTCGGTGCGCCGCAGCTCATCGAGGGTCCCGACGGCCACCATGCGACCGTTCTTGATGATGCCGACCCGGTCGCACAGGCGTTCCACGAGATCGAGCTGGTGCGAGGAGAACAGCACCGGCGCTCCACGTGCCGACTCCTCGTTCAGGACCTCGCTCATGACCTCGACCGCCACCGGGTCGAGCCCGGAGAAGGGCTCATCGAGGACGAGGAGGTCCGGGGAGTGGGTCAGCGCCGCGGCGAGCTGCACGCGCTGCTGATTGCCGAGGGAGAGCTTCTGGACCTCGTCCCCCGTCCGTTCGGCGACCCCGAGTCGTTCGGTCCACCGGGTCATCGCGTCCTTGGCGTCCGCGCTGCTGAGTCCGTAGAGCCGGGCGAGATAGGTGAGCTGGTCGCCGACCTTCATCTTCGGGTACAGGCCGCGCTCCTCGGGCATGTACCCGATCCGGCGGCGCACCGCGGGGTCGACCGGCTGTCCGTCCCAGCGCACCTCGCCACCATCGGCGGTCAGGACGCCCAGGATGATGCGCATGGTGGTGGTCTTGCCCGATCCATTGGAGCCGACGAAACCGAAGACCTCCCCCGGGTCGACCGAGAAGGTGGTGTCGGTCAGGGCCTGCACCGTGCCATAGGACTTGGACAGCGAATCGACGTCGAGTCTGGGCATGCCTGACAGGCTATCGCTCACGCTGGCCTTCAGCAGGACAGGGACGTCGAGCCGTCTTTGAGACGCACACCGGATGCGCCGAGCGTGCGAGCACCGTCCACGAGCGCCGCCAGGGTCCGAGCGGCGGCGCGGTACTCGAGTCCCCCGGGCGGGTGGATGTTCGAGACGCAGTTGCGGTCGCTGTCACGCCGGCCGGGACGCGGACGGTGGGTCAGGTAGACACCCAGGCTGTCGTCGACCGACAGACCTGGCCGCTCCCCGACGAGCACGAGCACCGTCGTCACACCGAGGTGGTCGCCGATCGCATCGCCGATCGCGATCCGCGCGTTGCGCGCGATCACCACGGGCGCGATGACGAGCCGGCCGTCGAACACCTCCTTGAGCGCACCGATCATGGGTGCCGCGTGCGCTGCCACCGCCGTGGTCGACAGTCCGTCCGCGACCACGATGCCGATATCGGCCCCGGTGTCGGCCGGAATATCGACCACCGTACGCGGCTCTCGTCCCAGGTCCGGGCGTCGGAGGAACTCGGCGCGGTCGGTCACCCGGCTCTCCACCACGCCGGCGACGTCCTGGCCCAGGGCACCGATCTGCTCGGCGAGGGTGTCAGCGTCCAGGGGCAGGTGGATGGCGTCACGAGCGGCGGCGTGCGCGGCGCGGAAGCGCAGCACCTCGTCGATCCTGACGGTCTCGCCGACCCGCGGCTGTCCGACACGCGATGGGGTGACCGCCCTCATCCGGTCCCAGGTGCTCACGCGCTCACCCCCAGCCCGCGCAGCGCCGAGCGGTCGATGTCCAGCGGCTGGACCCTGCCGTCGGCATCGGACATCCCCTGCCGGACCAGCCACTGTTCGAACTCCGGAGCGGGCCGCAGCCCGAGTGTCCGCCGCGCGTAGAGGACGTCGTGGAAGGACAGGCTCTGATAGCCCAGCATGACGTCATCGGCTCCCGGAACCGCGATGACGAAGGCCGCTCCGGCGACGCCCAGCAGGGTCAGCAGCGAATCCATGTCGTCTTGGTCGGCCTCGGCGTGATTGGTGTAGCAGACATCGATGCCCATGGGCAGCCCCATGAGCTTCGCGCAGAAGTGATCCTCCAGGCCGGCACGCATGATCTGCTTCCCGTCATAGAGGTACTCCGGTCCGATGAATCCGACCACGGTGTTGACCAGGAACGGATCGAAGGCACGAGCCACGGCATAAGCACGGACCTCCAGGGTCTGCTGATCGATCGGCACGCCACCGATGCCGCGATGGGCGTCGGCGCTGAGGGCGGACCCCTGGCCGGTCTCGAAGTACATCACCTGATCGCCGATGGTGCCCCGGCCGAGCGAGCGGCCAGCCTCCATACCTTCCTGGAGGACTGCCAGGTTCACCCCGAATCCCTCGTTCGCGGCCTGACTTCCGGCGATGGACTGGAAGACGAGGTCGACCGGCGCGCCCGCCTCGCACAGCTCGATCGTCGTCGTCACATGGCTGAGCACGCAGGACTGGGTGGGGATCTCATAGCGTGTGCGGATCTCGTCGACGAGGCGCAGCAGATCCCCGGTCGCCCGGGCAGAGTCCGAGGCCGGATTGATACCGATGACCGCGTCACCGGCACCGAGCAGCAGGCCATCGAGGATCGCGGCGCTGACCCCTCGCGGGTCATCGGTCGGATGATTGGGTTGCAGCCGCGTCGCCAGCCGGCCCGGTTGTCCGATGGTCGTGCGGAAGCGGCTGGTGACCTCGCAGGCGCGGGCCACCGCGATCAGATCCTGGTTGCGCATGAGTTTGCTGACCGCCGCGACCATCTCGGCCGACAGGCCCGGTCCGACCGTCCGCAGCCGCGCGGCGTCGGACCTCGTCACGCATTCCAGCAGCCAGTCCCGCAGTCCGCCGACCGTGAGAGTGCTGATCTCGGCGAAGGCGATCGCATCGTGCGCGTCGAGGATCAGCCGCGAGACCTCGTCGACCTCGGGATCGATGAGGTGCTCGGTCAGGAAGGTGCGCAGCGGGATATCGGCCAGGATCCACTGTGCCGCGACGCGCTCCGCATCGGTGTGCGCGGCGCACCCCGCGAGCACGTCACCCGAGCGCAGCGGAGTGGCCTTGGCCATCACCTCCGCCAGTCCATCGAACTCGTAGGTGTGATCTGCGAGGGTCTGCCGATATCGAGACATGGCGCACCAGCCTAGGGCCGGCGCTTTACGGTCAGGTAAAACGCCGGCCCCCGGCCGATATGAGGTCGTTCACCTCAGCGCATCAACCGCGCACGGTAGATCTGCTCGTACACCGACCGCTGGACGGTCCGGCTGCGGCGCACCGCCTCCATGACGATCTCTCGATCCAGCTCACGCTCGGCGAGGTCGCGCTCACGGCGTCGACGTTCCCGGAACTTCATCGCATTCACCTCCCCTCGGATCTCGTGGCGAGCGGCCGAGGTGGCCGGCGTCGCCGGAGTCGAGAGGGAGTCGAGTAAGGGAGAATCGTTCGTTGCGGGCATCTGGTCGGTGTCGTTCAGGGTGATCATGTGCGCGCCTCCTTTCTGCGTAAATGGGTGGATGACAATGAAAAAGCCTCCCCGGCCAGGCCGGAGAGGCTGTGATGACGCTCGATCAGCGAGGGCTGATCAGGGGCGTTGACAGGCGGATCTCTCGGCGCGGTGAGCCGTGACGAAGCGGCGGCTACGGGCCGCGGTGTTCGTGAAGAACGTCGCCATGGGGTTCACCTCCGTCGATTCGATCCGTACGTCCGCGCCGTGCGAACTCCCGAACACTATCGGATGTCGCACGACGATGTCGAGCAGGATCACCGGAATGTCGAAGCCACCAGCACACCGATACCGGCGAGCACGACCAGCTGGATGGCCGACGCCGCCGTCCTCGTGGTGCTGACACCGGACTGGACCGCCGGGAGCTGAGGCCAGCGGACGACCGCCAGCGCCACGCCCACGGTCGCACCGGCGACGGCGACGACCCAGATCCACTGGGTGAGGTGGTTCCAGGGGACGAGTGCCCGCGTCACCACGACCACCATGACGGCCTCCACGGCGACGACGGCGAGCCGTATCCGCGACGGAGCGTGCGGCGCACCGAGGCCCGCACTGATCACCGACACCACCTCGATGATCAACCACAGGCTCAGGGCCACGACGATGACAGTGGTCACCGGCCAGCCTCCCGTAGCAGCGCGAGACCGATCGCATCGAGATCGGCGGTGGTGGCACCGGAGATATAGGCGGCCGTTCCTCGGTCGCGGTCGACACCGATCCAACTGCGGAAGCCGCCCGTCGCCCCGTTGTGCCAGGTGACGGTCCGTCCTCCGATCTCCTCGGTGATCCAGGCGGCGCCGATGCGCTGCCCGCCGCCGAAGTCGGCGACCGGGTCGAGGGCCGCCATGCCCGGGGCCTGTCCGTCGAGGATCGCGGTCGCCAAGCGGGCCATGTCCGCGGCACTCGCGCGGAGCCCGCCGGCGGGCGCCGACCCGGAGTCCGCCCATGCCTCCTGCGCTCGTCCCGCGGCGTCGCGGCCCTGGACGGCATCGGGGCCCAACTCGTCCGAGGAGGGCGGCACCGCGAGCGACCCCAGGTCCAGCGGCTCGGCGATGCGCTCGCGCACCAGCTCGGGATAGGTGGTCTCCGCCGCTGCGGCCAGCGCGTGGCCGAGCACCGCGAAGCCGAAGTTGGAGTACAGCGGCTCCTTCTCACCGACCTCGACCTCGGCGAGCGCGGCGGTCGTCTCCTCCGCGGTGTCGTGGTAGGGATTGCGCGCGAGCAGGGACGAGACCGCCGCGCGCACGAACATGCCGGCGCCGCCGGCGAGGCGCGGGAGTCCCGAGCGCTGCTGCGCGAGCTCCTCGAGGGTGATATCGGCTGCGGGGACGTCGCCGATGTCGAGCAGCTCGCCGAGCGTGGTGCCGGGCCCGACCTCCCCGCGCTCGACCATGTCCGCATAGACCATGCCGGTGATCGCCTTGGTGATCGACCCGATCTCGAAGGTGCCGTCCAACGGCGCGCCGATCGTCGCCGTGTGTTCGCCCTCCGGCGTGACGACGGCGACCGACAGGGCGTGGACCCCCGTCGATGGCAGCCTCTCGGTGACGTCCCGCGCCAGACCCTCATCCCCGTGCGTGGGACTGCCGGTCCCGATGGACCCTGCGCCCGGACGCAGCCAGGCTCCGAGGACCAGGCCCACGGCAGCGGCGGTGACGATCGTGACGACGACGCTTCGTCTCATGTCGTGACTCCCATGGCGACGAGAACGGGAACGACACGCTCGGGCGGTACCGCGACATGGCCGCGCGTCGCCTGACGCAACCAGCCTCCGGCACTGAGCGCCTTGATGTGGTGGTAGACCTGCCCGGTCGAGGCGAGCTGGAGATGCTCGGCGAGGTCCGTGACCTTGGTGGTGCCCCGGATGACCGCGAGCAGGAGCGCCAGGCGCACCGGGTGGCCGAGCGCCGCGAGCCGATCGGCCACGGCGTCGAGGTCGTCGGCGTGCAGCAGCTCATCGGCCATCCGGCCCATCTGCCAGTCGACGGGCCCGTCGGCGGTCCGCACGGTGCCGGCCCAGAGCACGACGCCCTCATTGCCCTCGGCCGCCGGCCGCAATCCGTCGAGCACCCAGAAGTCACCGCTCGACGGCGCCGGGGAGGCCGCGTGTCCCGCCTCCAGCTCGTCCAGCCGCCGTTCGACCGCGGCCAGGCGTTCCTCATAGGTCATTCTTCAAGAATGACGTAATTACGTAATTCTCACAAATCCAATACGTCAGTCGACATCGAGGCGCCGGTCGAGATCGGACCGGTTGGCACCGCTCGCCAGCATCAGATCGGCCGACAGCGACCGGATCTGCGCCACGATCGAGGCCGTGTTGACCGTGATGATCTCCGGCAGCGAGGCCATCGCGATGCGGGTGGCCTCGACCAGGTCCTCGCGGGCGTTCTCGAAGTCCGCGTCCTGGGCGAGGTCATCGGAGAAGGTCCCGACAGCCACCACGAGCCGGTCGACGGCATCGTCGAGGCCCGGCGGGGCGGTCTCGTGGTGACGCAGCATCGCCGCGACCCGTCGCGCCAGGACCCGTGCATCGCGCATCGCATTGTCGAGATCGGTGACCGAGGCGGCGTAGCGGGCCACATCGCCGCGTTGACGCCAGCGCATCGGCGACATCCGGGCGATCTCCGCGACATTCGACGCGGTCTCCGACACCGAGTCGATCAGGCCCTGTGTCGCGCGAGCCTCCTCCAGCGCGAGATCGGCCAGCGACGGGTCATCCGTGCGCAGCGCCTGAGCGATCCGGCTGAGCACGCCGCCGAGACGCCGCAGCAGCTTCTGGACATCGCCGTCGATATCGCGCACCGGGTTGCGCGGCACGAGCAGCACCATCGCGAACCCGAGGAGTCCGCCCACCAGCGAGTCCAGGAATCGGGTCAGGGCGGGATCGGTCGCCCCCGGCAGGGGAACCACCGCCGCCAGCAGGACTCCGGAGTTGATGGCCTGGGTCATCGCCATGCCCTTGATGCCGACCAAGGTCGAGATGACGACCATCAGCGCCGCGACCAGGGTGATCTGCCACGGCCCTCGCCCGATGCCGAGGATCAGGAGCTCCCCGACGAGTACGCCGACGGCGACGCCCATGACGATCTCGAAAGTGACTCGCGCGCGCAGGCCGGGTCCGGCCATGATGGCCAGGACCGCCGCGATCGGCGCGAAGAAGGCCTGCTGGTGTCCGAGTACATGCGTGGCGAAGGCGAACGCCCCGCCGGTGGCCACGCTGACCTGCAGGATGAACCGCCACTGATGCCGCAACGACCGGACCCGATCGGCGAAGGTCGTCTGCGGGCGGGGCATCCGCAGGCGCCGGAACGGCACCTCTCTCACAAGTAGAGTCCAGTCTGCCCCTCATCGAGCCGCTCGGCCGCGACAGCGTGCAGGTCCCGCTCGCGCAAGAGCACGAAGCTCTCCCCACGCAGTTCGACCTCGCCGCGGTCCTCCGGATCGAAGAGCACCCGATCGCCGACCTCGACGGCCCGCACCTGGGATCCGGCGGCCTCGACACGAGCCCACGCCAGCCGGCGACCCATCGCCGCGGTGGCCGGGATGACGATGCCGCCCGAGGAACGCCTGTCGCCGGCCTCGTTGTCGAGGGCGACGAGCAGCCGATCGTGCAGCATCCGGATGGGAAGCTTGGCGTCGGGCATCGTCAGCTCAGCAGTCGACGGACCACGACGATGCCGCCGACGACCGCCACCGTGATCGCCACGACCGGCACCACGTTCTCGACGCGCACCGACCCGTCCGGCGTTACGAAACGGGCCTTCACCTTGTCGAGCTGGCGGCGCGCGACGTTCTTCGGATTGGACCGGTCGATGAGTTCGTCGATCGTGCCGGCGAGTCGGATCCGGATGTCCTCGATCTCGTCGACGAGCTGGTCGGGGCTGGCCTCGGACACGTCATGCCTCTCGTTCGGTCCATCAGTCATGAGTCAGGATAGTGCCCATGAGTACCCGTCTGCAGCCCGGTGACACCGCACCCGACTTCACCCTCCCGTCCGACACCGGCGAGGAGGTCACACTCTCGTCGCTGCGTGGTCGTCGCGTGATCGTGTACTTCTACCCCGCCGCGATGACTCCGGGATGCACCAAGCAGGCGTGTGACTTCAGCGACTCCATCGACCGGCTGCGCTCCGAGGGCTTCGAGGTGCTCGGCATCTCCCCGGACAAGCCCGAGAAGCTGGCGAAGTTCCGTGAGCGCGACGGCCTGACGATCACGCTGCTCTCGGACCCGGACAAGACGGTGCTCACCGAGTACGGCGCGTTCGGCGAGAAGAAGCTGTACGGCAAGGTCGTCGAGGGCGTCATCCGCTCGACCTTCGTGATCGACGCCGACGGCACGGTCGAGCTCGCCCAGTACAACGTCAAGGCCACCGGTCACGTGGCCAAGCTGCGCCGCGACCTCGGCCTCACCGACTGACCTCGCCCGCCGACCCCGGTCCCCCGCCTCGCTCCCCGACCTCCCATTCCGCCGAGTGGTG
>NZ_JAERWM010000023.1:0-80290 GCF_016918125.1 Aeromicrobium sp. YIM 150415
GTCGCACGTTCGCGTGTGTGATCCATCCAGTTGCAGGCTTCGCGTTTGAGCCTCGGACGAAAGGGACCTGTCATGGTCGTCCGTACCCTTCCCACCCTCGCTGCCGCCGCGGCGGCACTCCTGCTCGGCGGCTGCGCCGGTGCCCCCACCTCCGGCGACGGCGGGGACGGCTCCGATGCCGGCTTTCCGATCGAGCTGACCAGCTGCGGGACGACCTCCGAGGTCGCCGACCGGCCCGAGAGCGCCATCACCATGAACCAGGGCGCGACCGAGGTCGCGCTCGCGCTGGGTGTCGAGGACCAGCTGGCGGGCACCGCCTATCTCGATGACGAGATCCCCGAGAAGTGGCACGAGGCCTACGAGTCGGTGCCGGTGATCGCCGACGCCTATCCCGACAGCGAGACGGTGCTCGCCGAGCGCCCCGACTTCATCTACGCCTCCTACGCGTCGGCCTTCGATGCCGAGGCGGCGGGCTCCCGCGAGGAGCTGGCCGAGTCCGACATCGCGACCTATGTCTCTCCGCTCGGCTGCCCGTCGGGCGAGAAGGCCGAGGTCAGCTGGGACAGCGTCTGGGGCGAGGTCGACGATGTCGCCGCCGCCTTCGGGGTGTCGGAACGCGCCGAGGAGATCCGCGAGGAGCAGCAGAGCACGCTCGACGACCTCGGCGCGGATGCCGCCGGCGACGGCTTGCGGATCTTCTGGTTCGACTCGGGCACCGACACGGCCTTCGCCGGCGCCGGGGACGGCGGCCCTCAGCTGATCCTCGACGCGATCGGCGCCGAGAACGTCTTCGGCGACCAGGAGGGTGGCTGGGCGGATGTCAGCTGGGAGCAGGTCGTCGCCGAGGACCCCGATGTGATCGTGCTCGCCGATGCCGGATGGTCGACCGCCGACGACAAGATCGAGTTCCTGCGGAACGATCCGGCCCTGAGCCAGTTGCGGGCCGTCCAGGAGGAGCGATTCGTGACCGTGCCATTCTCGGCCTCGACTCCGGGAGTGAGGCTCGTCGACGGCGCGTCGTCGGTTGCCCAGCAGCTGACCGCTCAGTGACGACCCTCGTTGCCCCTCCGGGCAGAACGAGGACGCCGAAGGCGGTGCGCTCCTGGTCGATCGTCCTGCTGTCGGTGGCGCTCGTCGGCTCGCTGGGCGTCGCACTCGCGATCGGATCCGTGCACGTGCCGCTCCCGACGGTGCTCGAGGTGGTCGTCCGCCGGATGGGGCTGGCCGATCTTCCCGTCGAGCCGATCGATGACCGGATCGTGTGGCAGATGCGGATGCCGCGTGTGCTCGGTGCGGCGGCCGTCGGAGCGGGTCTCGCGATCGTCGGGGTGGTCCTGCAGTCGATCACCCGCAACGACCTCGCCGATCCGTACCTGCTCGGCATCTCCCAGGGCGCCACGGTCGGCGCGGTCTCGGTGCTCGTCCTCGGCTTCGGCGCCGGCCTGGCCGCGACCACCGCGCTGACGGTCGGGGCCTTCGCCGGTGCGCTCATGGCGCTCGTCGTGGTGCTGATCGTCGCGGCAGGACGCAGTGGCCGGCTCACGCCGGCCCGGACCGTCCTCGCGGGTGTCGCCGTCGGTCAGGTTTGTGCGGCGTACACCTCGTTCACCGTCGTCGTGAGCGACCAGCACGATGCCGCGCGTCGTGTCCTCAGCTGGACGCTGGGCTCGGTCGCGGGGGTGCGCTGGGGAGCCGCGATCTTCCTGCTGGTCGTCGCGGTGCTGACCGTGATCGTGCTCTGGTCCTTCTCGTCCACGCTCGATGCCTTCGCCTTCGGCGAGGTCGCCGCGAGCGCGTTGGGGGTGAGCGTGCCGGTGTTCCGGTGGATCGCCCTTACCGGTACGGCACTCGTGACCGCCTCGCTCGTCGCCTTCAGCGGCGCGATCGGCTTCGTCGGCCTCGTGGTGCCGCACGTCATGCGCCTCGTCCTCGGGCCCCGGCACACCATCCTGTTGCCGGCGAGCGCCCTCGGAGGAGCGGTGCTGCTGGTGTGGGCGGATCTCATCGCCCGTTCGATCGTTCCCGGTCAGGAGCTGCCGGTCGGTGTCGTCACCGCCCTGGTGGGAGCGCCCCTGTTCGGCTATCTGCTGTGGAGAGGAGCCCGGTCATGAGCGAGCGGAGCGAGCGAAGGTTGGGCTCTATCTCATGCCGCCGTCGTCCTAGCGTTCTTTTCTTTGAGGCGGTGGCGGCATGAGCGAGCGGAGCGAGCGACGGTTGGGCTCTATCTCATGCCGCCGGCGTCCTACTGTGTGCTTTTTCGAGGCGGTGGCGGCATGAGCGAGCGGACGATGGGCAGTCTGACGGCCCAAGGGGTCACGTGGATCGCGGGCGGCACGACGATCCTCGATGGCATCGACGTGACTTTCAAACCCGGTCTGTTCACCGGGATCATCGGCCCGAACGGCTCCGGCAAGACCTCGCTGCTGCATCTGCTCGCGGGCGTCAACCAGCCGTCGAGCGGCCTCGTGACACTCGACGGTGAGGCCCTGACGAGCCTGCGATCCAGGGAGCGGGCCCGCCGAGTGGCGCTGCTGGAACAGCATGCCGAGACGGGACTGGATCTCACGGCCCGCGATGTCGTGGAGCTCGGCCGCATCCCGCACCGCAGCCGTTGGCCCGGTGCCGTGCACGACGACGCGGAGACGATCGAGCGGGCGATGCATCGGGGCCGGGTCACCGCCCTCGGGGACCGGCGGTGGGCGACGCTCTCCGGCGGTGAACGGCAACGCGTCCAGCTCGCGAGGGCGCTCGCCCAGGAACCCGAGGTACTCCTGCTCGACGAGCCCACCAATCACCTCGACCTCGGCCACCAGATCGCCTTCCTGCGCACGGTCCGCGAGACCGCGCCGACCGCGATCGCCGCGCTGCACGATCTCGACCTGGCGGCGGCCTACTGCGACGAGTTGATCGTCATGCAAGGCGGGCACATCGTCGCTCACGGTGCCACCGACGATGTCCTCACCGCGGAGTTGATCCGCGACGTCTACGGTGTCGAGGCCGTCGTCGAGACGCATCCGGTGGCTCAGCGCCGCACGATCGTGTGGGTCGCGGGAGGTGAGCACGCATGCCGGCGTCCGTCGTGATCGTCGCGATGGCGGTCGACGCGGTGAACGACCACTCGGCCCTGGCCGAACTCGCGGAGGTCACCGGCGCGTCGGTCGCCTATCTCCAGCGAGGAGAGCCCTCGTTGGTCGATGAGTTGAGCCGGCTGGCCGACGACGGGGTCGCTCACGTGCGACTCGTCCGGCTGCCCGCCGCCGGTGCCGCCCCGGCCCGTTCCTGGTTGCGCCGCGTGGCGGCGCACTGGGTGCGCGAGCATCCCGGAGTCCGGGTCGAGGTGGTCGCCTCCGCGGTCACCGGGCGCGAGGCGCCGTTGCGGTCGTCCGCCTGGGAGGACGTTCCGGGCTTCCGCCATCATCTGCTCGTGTGCCGTGGCCCGCGCTGTTCCGCATCCGGTGCCGCGACCACCGCCGAAGCCCTCAGCACCGCGCTGCACGAGCGCGAGCTGGGCGACGAGGACGTACTCGTCACCCAGACGGGCTGTCTCTTCCCTTGTAATCACGCGCCGGTCGTGGCGGTGCACCCCGACGACACCTGGTACGGGCCCGTCACGGGGGCCGATGTCGGCGAGCTCGTCGACCAGCACCTCATCGACGGCCGCCCCGTCGACCGCCTGCGCCGACCGCGCATCATCTCCGAAAGGACCACCTCATGAGAACCCGATCCTTCGTCGCGGGCGTCAGCGCCCTCGGCCTGCTCGCCGCCTGCGGCTCGACCACTGACACGACCGATGCCGGCACCTCCGCCGAGGGCTACCCGATCGTGGTGGAGAACTGCGATCGCGAGGTCACGATCGAGTCCCCGGTCGAGCGCGCCGTGGTCATCAATCAACCGGCGACCGAGCTCGTGCTGAGCCTCGGACTCGCTGATCGGATCGAGGCCGTGGGGGTGTCGGACTCCCAGGTCATCGAGGACGTCAAGGAGGACTTCGAGAAGGTCGACAAGTTCGACGAGGAGTTCCCCGCGCTGGAGCGCGTGCTCGACGTCGAACCCGATCTCGTCTACTCGACCTTCGCGTACACCTTCACCTCCGAGGGGATCGGAGATCAGGAGCGGTTCGACGAGCTGGGCGTACCGACGTATCAGTCGCCGAGCGAGTGCGGCGGCCAGGACGCCGAGCAGACCAGCGAGCTCAGCCTCGACGACCTGTACGACGAGATCGCCGATGTCGCCGAGCTCTTCGATGTCCAGGATGCCGGCGACGAGTTGACGACCGAGCTGCGCGACCGAGCGGAGGCGGCGACCGAGGACCTCGGTGCGGAGGATGTCTCGCTCGCGTGGTGGTACTCCTCGACGCGCACCCCGTATATGGCCGGATGCTGCGGGGCGCCGGGCCTGATGACCCGTGCGGTCGGCGCGACCAATGCCTTTGAGGATCAGCGTCAGCTGTGGCCCGAGATCGGCTGGGAGTCGATCCTCGACCGCGACCCCGATGTGCTGGTGCTCGCCGACCTGGAGCGTGGCGACGACGGTGACAGCGCGGAGGCCAAGATCGCCTTCCTGGAGTCCGATCCGGTGGCGAGCCGGCTGACGGCGGTCAAGGAGCGTCGCTACATCATCCTCGGAGGGACGACGATGGATCCCTCGATCCGCAATGTCGACGGCATCGAGCAGATCGCCGAGGGGCTGCGGGATCTGGGGCTCGTCGGATGACCGCCGCCGATCTCGTGCGGCACTGGGACGACCAGCAGGCCGCCTACATCGCCGAACGCGAGCAGCGGTTCGCCGTCATGGTCGATGTGCTGCGGCAGGTCGCGGGCGACGAGCCGATGACCGTCCTCGACCTGGCCTGCGGGCCGGGTTCGCTGGCCGCCCGCGTCCTCGACGCGGTGCCGAACTCCCGGGTCGTGGCGGTCGACTACGATCCGGTGCTCCTGGACCTGGCGGCGGAGTACCTGGCGCCCTATGGCGATCGGGTGCGGATCGTGGACGCCGATCTGACCGGCGAGTGGCGGGGGGCCATGGCGGAGGAGGGCTTCGCCGGCGCCGTGTCGACGACGGCGCTGCACTGGCTGTGGCCTGCTGACCTCGTCCGCCTCTTCGCGGAGGTTGCCGAGGTCCTGCGACCGGGAGGGGTCTTCCTCGACGGCGACCACTTCCGATTCGACGGACGCTCGCCGCACATCGCGCGCTGGGCCGCCGACCACGATCGTCGCACCCAGGAGGAGGCCTTCGCCGCCGGCGCGCAGAGCTGGGACCGATGGTGGGGTTCGCTGAGCGAGCGCCTCGGCCACGCGGAGCGCGTCGCCGAGCGCGACCGCCGGTTCGCGGGCCGAGACGCGACGCCGTCGACCGCGATCGACTTCCGGCTCGCGGCGCTGTCGCAGGCCGGCTTCGCCGAGGTCGGCACCGCCTGGCAGCTCTACGACGACTACGTCACCTACGCCGTGCGCGGTTGACGCCTCCGCCTTGCCGCGCGACGACGAGACCGCGCCCGACCATTGACCGGCCCCGAGCGGTGAGCCATCCCGCACTCAAGGTGCGGCGGTGCGTGATAATCCACCGCCCACAGATCCCAGGAGGGGATCAGCGAGTTCCGTACCGTTGGCGGGCGCCCTGATGGCTGACGCCGAGAGCGGCGGCGATCTCCACCCAGGTGACGCCTCGGGCCCGGGCATCGTGCACTGCATCGGTGACCGCTCGCTCGGCTGCGGCGCGGCTCGCGACCGCTGCTCTGATCGGTTCCGTCGCCGAGATATCGCGCATCGGGGCGGTGGCAGGATCGATCTCCTCGATCCTGTCGAGGGCTTCCTGGTCACTGAGCCGTATCCGTGCCGTCATGGTCATGCTCCCTTCGGTCGTCTCAGGGCCAGAACTTCGGCCGTGCTCGCATCGCGTGAACCACTCGCGGATCGAGGTCGGGGTCCGCGATCCCCACCTCGATGATCCGACCATCGCGGGCGGTGCCGATCACCAACAGGACCTCGTCTCTGCCCTCATAGACCCGAAGGAGGTGACGAAGGGCGTGAAGGATGTCCTCATCGGCGATGCCGTGCCGTCGTGCGCTGGCCGTGATCCTCACGAATGCAACATTAATTGCATTCTACGTCGTGTCGAGATCGTTATCCACACCCTCGCTCAGCACGCGGGCCGCCCCTCGGACCGGGGCGCGCGCTGCCCGGATACGCTGGGCGCACTCACGTCGACGCGATCTCAGGAACCCGGTGCGAGACCGGGGCGGTTCCGCCACTGTGAGGCCGCGCGGGCATCGTCCGCGAGGCCGAGCCAGACACTGAACGCGACGATTCCGACTGATAGGGGCGAGAACCCCGAGGAGGAAGCATGACGCGCATCGCGTTGCTGTCCACATCCGACACCGATCTGCTCTCCGCGCGCGCGAGCGGTGCCGACTACCGCTTCGCCAACCCGGTGCGGTTGACCGACGAGCAGATCGCGGCGCTCGTGGACGAGGCCGATCTCGTCCTCGCCCGCATCCTCGGATCGCCCGACGACGTGCCGACGGCGGTGCGCGAGGCCACCGTCCCGATCGTCGTCCTCGGCGGCGAGCAGCAGCCGAGCGCCGAGCTCATGGAGCACTCCACCGTCCCGATGGGTGTGGCCGCCGAGGCGCATCGCTATCTCGCCGAGGGCGGTCCGGCCAACCTCGCCCAGCTCCACGCCTTCCTCTCCGACACGATCCTGCTGACCGGCGAGGGCTTCGAGCCGCCCGCCGTCCTGCCGACGTGGGGGTGGAGCGAGCGCCCCGAGCGCCCCGCGGATCTCCCACGCATCGGCATCCTCTACTACCGCGCGCACGAGGCGAGCGGCAATACGGAGTTCGCCCATGTGCTCGCCGATGCGATCGACGCCACCGGCGAGGCCGTGGGCAGTCCGGTCTTCTCCTCCTCGCTGCGTTCGGCCCCCGATGACCTCTATGCGGCGCTCGGCACCCTCGATGCGCTCATCGTGACCGTCCTCGCGGCGGGTGGCCAGGTGCCCGGCGCCGTGAGCGCGGGCGGCGACGACGAGACCTGGGATGTCGAGCGCATCGCCGCCCTCGACATCCCGGTCCTGCAGGGCCTGTGCCTCACCTCCAGCCGCGCCGAATGGGAGGCCAATGACGACGGCGTGACCCCGCTGGACTCGGCCAACCAGGTCGCCATCCCCGAGTTCGACGGCCGCATCATCACCGCGCCGTTCTCCTTCAAGGAGATCGACGCCGACGGCCTGCCGCGCTACGTCGCCGATGAGGAGCGCTGCCGCCGCGTCGCCGGGATCGCCGTCAACCACGCGCGCCTGCGCCGCACCCCGCCGGCGGAGCGCAAGCTCGCCCTCATGCTGTCGGCCTACCCGACCAAGCACAGCCGGGTCGGCAACGCCGTCGGCCTCGACACCCCGGTCTCGACGGTGCGGTTGCTGCGTCGTCTGCGCGATGCGGGCTACGACCTGGGCGACGACCCGACCATCAGCCGCGTGCTCGACATGGACGATGACACGGAGGCCGGCGACACGCTGATCCACGCGCTCATCGACGCCGGTGGGCAGGACGAGGAGTGGTTGACCTCGGGTCAGCTCACCGAGAGCCACGTGCGCATCCCGGCCGCCGACTATGAGCAGTGGATCGCCGACCTGCCTGCCGAACTGGTCGACGAGGTCACCGAGGCGTGGGGTGCCGCACCGGGCACGCTCTTCGTCAACGATCGTCAGGAGATCGTGCTGGCCACGATCACCAGCGGCAATATCGTCATCCTCATCCAGCCGCCCCGCGGCTTCGGCGAGAACCCGGTCGCGATCTACCACGACCCCGATCTCGCGCCGAGCCACCACTATCTCGCCGCCTACCGCTGGCTCGAGCGCGGCTTCGGTGCGCACGCGGTGGTCCACCTGGGCAAGCACGGGTCGATGGAGTGGCTGCCGGGCAAGAACGCCGCCCTCTCGGCCTCGTGCGCCACGGATGCCGCGATCGGCAGCATGCCGCTCATCTACCCCTTCCTCGTCAACGATCCCGGTGAGGGCGCGCAGGCCAAGCGCCGCGCGCACGCCACGATCGTCGACCATCTGATCCCGCCGATGGCGCGCGCCGAGTCCTATGGCGATATCGCCCGGCTGGAGCAGCTGCTCGACGAGTACGCCAATATCCAGGCGATGGACCCCGCCAAGCTGCCGGCCATCCGCGCCGAGATCTGGACCCTCATGCACGCCGCGGAGATGCACCGCGACCTCGGCCTCGACGAGCGCCCCGGGGACGAGGAGTTCGACGACTTCCTGCTGCACGTTGACGGCTGGCTGTGCGAGGTCAAGGACGCGCAGATCCGCGACGGTCTGCACGTGCTCGGCCAGGCCCCCGACGGCGAAGCGCGTGTCAATCTCGTGCTGGCCATCCTGCGCGCCTCACAGGTCTGGGGCGGTGAGACCGGTGCTGTCCCCGGGCTCCGTGCCGCACTCGGGCTGAAGGAAGGTGCCGACGAGCTGGGGGCCGTCGACGAGATCGAGCAACGCGCCCGTGAGCTCGTCCTCGCGATGGAGGAGGCGGGCTGGGACGCCTCGGCGGCCACCGGACTGCACGATGATCCCGAGGTGGTGCGCGTGCTGGAGTTCGCCGCCACGCAGGTCGTGCCGCGGCTGGCCAAGACCACCGACGAGCTCGACGCGGTTCTGCACGCCCTCGACGGTGGATTCATCCCCGCCGGCCCGTCGGGATCGCCGCTGCGCGGTCTCGTCAACGTGCTGCCGACCGGGCGCAATTTCTACACCGTCGACCCGCGCGCCGTGCCCTCGCGACTCGCCTACGAGACCGGCGTGGCGATGGCCGACTCGCTGGTCCAGCGCCACCTCGACGAGACGGGGGAGTACCCCACCTCGGTCGGCTTGTCGGTGTGGGGCACGTCGGCGATGCGCACGAGCGGCGACGATATCGCCGAGGTGCTGGCGTTGCTCGGCGTGCGCCCGTCCTGGGACGAGGCCTCGCGCCGCGTCAACGGTCTCGACATCGTGCCGCTGGAGGAGCTCGGCCGCCCGCGCATCGACGTGACCGTGCGGATCTCGGGCTTCTTCCGCGACGCCTTCCCGCATGTCATCGCGATGCTCGACGACGCGGTCGCCCTCGTCGCCGAGCTCGACGAGCCCGCCGATCAGAACTACGTCCGCGCCCACACCGCGGCCGATCTGATCGAGCACGGCGACGAGCGCCGCGCCCGCACCCGCATCTTCGGCTCCAAGCCGGGGTCCTATGGAGCGGGCATCCTGCAGACCATCGAGGCTGGCAATTGGCGCGATGACAACGATCTCGCCGAGGTCTACACCGCCTGGGGCGGCTTCGCCTACGGCCGCGACCTCGACGGGGCCCCCGCGGCCGACGACATGCGCGCCAACTACCGGCGCATCCAGGTCGCGGCCAAGAACATCGACACGCGCGAGCACGACATCGCCGACTCCGACGATTACTTCCAGTACCACGGCGGCATGGTCGCGACGGTGCGGGCGCTGACGGGCAAGGACCCCAAGGCCTATGTCGGCGACTCGACCACGCCCGATGCGGTCAAGACCCGCACGCTGTCGGAGGAGACCAGCCGCGTGTTCCGTTCGCGTGTGGTCAACCCGCGCTGGATCGGCGCGATGCAGCGGCACGGCTACAAGGGCGCCTTCGAGCTCGCGGCGACGGTCGACTATCTCTACGGCTTCGATGCGACCACCGGTGTGGTGCACGACTGGATGTACGAGCAGCTCGCGCAGTCCTATGTGCTGGACGAGCAGACCCAGGAGTTCATGCGGCAGTCGAATCCGTGGGCGCTGCGCGGCATCGTCGAGCGCCTGCACGAGGCTGCCGACCGGGGTCTGTGGGCCGAGCCCGACCCCGAGACCCTCGCCGCCCTCCAGTCCGTCTACCTCGAGGTCGAGGGCGAGCTCGAGGACCGCCAGTGACCGAAGCGCGGGGACGAGACGCAGGATGTGACTCTGCGGTTGCTATGGCTACCGTGGAATCACATCTCGCGTCGTCGGGTGACGCAGGATGTGACCCTGTGGTTGCTATGACGACCACCGAAGCACATCTCGCGTCCGTCGCGACCGGGGGTGTGCGATGAGGGTGCGGGTCGTGGGGATCGGGCCGGGGGGTGTCGATCAGCTGACGGTCGAGGCGGTTGAAGCGCTGCGATCGGTCTCGGCCTATCTCGTCGTCGAGAAGCGCGAGGACGATCCCCTCGTCGCCGCCCGTGAGGCGATCATCGCGCGCCACGTCCCCGACCCGCCGCCGATGATCACCGTCCGCGACCCCGAAAGGGAGCGCAGCGCCCGGGTAGCCGGCGACGAGTCCGCCTACCAGCGAGCCGTCGCTGACTGGCATGCCGCACGAGCCGAACGCTTCGCCACCGCCCTCGACGAAGCCGACGGAGATGTCGCGATCCTCGTCTGGGGCGACCCCGCCTTCTACGACTCGACCCTCCGCATCCTCGATCGCGTGGCGGCGGACCGATCCCTCGATGTCGACGTGATCCCCGGCGTCTCGAGTCTGCAACTGCTCGCCGCCCGGCACGCCATCGTGCTGCACGAGATCGGCCGGCCGCTGCACCTGACCACCGGCCGCAAGCTGTCCGAGGCCGTCGAACGCGGCGAGGGCAATATCGCCGCGATGCTGCTGTCCTCGATCGACTCCTTCGCCGCGCTGAGCGACTGGACGGTCTGGTGGGGCGCGAATCTCGGCACCGCTCACGAGGCGCTCGCCCACGGGACGGTCGCCGAGGTGCTTCCCGACATCCGCGCTGCCCGCGACCGGGTCAAGGACGAGGCCGGCTGGATCATGGACCTCGCCCTCCTGCGAGCCCCGGCGTGAACCGGTCGCGAACGTGTGGTCGAATCCACGGTGGTCGAGTGGCCGAAGGCCGTTCACGGCCGACGCGTATCGAGACCACATTTCGAAGTGATTTCGATACGCCGCTCGTCCCTCGCGGCTACTCAATCACCGGGAACTCGGCTATCGGGAACTCGGTGGTCGAGTGCCCGCTGGCGGCACCTCCCGCTTGCGGGGGAGGAACGAGCGGGCGTATCGAGACCACACCAGGCGGGGCACCGTGAGTGCGCGGCTGCTGATCGCGGGGACGACCTCGGACGCGGGCAAGTCGGTCGTCACCACCGCACTCTGCCGCGCCTATGCCCGGCGCGGCATCCGGGTCGCGCCGTATAAGGCGCAGAACATGTCCAATAACTCGATGGTGTGCGCCGACGAGGTCGGCACGACCGCCGAGATCGGCCGCGCCCAGTGGATCCAGGCGCTCGCCGCGCGCGCCCGCCCCGAGCCGGCCATGAACCCCGTGCTGCTCAAGCCCGGCAGCGACCGCCGCAGCCATGTCGTCGCGATGGGCAGGCCCGCCGGCACCATCTCCTCGATGGACTTCGCCCGGGGCCGGCGCCACCTCGCCACGCTCGCCCACGATGCCTTCGACGACCTCGCGGGCCGCTACGACCTCGTGATCGCCGAGGGCGCGGGCAGCCCCACTGAGATCAACCTGCGCGCCAGCGACTACGTCAACATGGGCCTCGCGCAGCACGCCCGGATGCCTGTCGTGGTGGTCGGCGATATCGACCGCGGTGGCGTGTTCGCGGCTTTCTACGGCACCGTCGCGCTGCTCGACGCCGCCGATCAGGCCCTCGTCGCCGGTTTCGTGGTCAACAAGTTCCGCGGCGACGAGCGTCTGCTGCGCCCGGGCCTGGACGCCATCGAGGAGCGCACGGGCCGCCGCGTCTACGGCACGCTGCCGTGGGACGCCGGACTGTGGCTGGACTCCGAGGACGCCCTCGACCTGGAGAGCCGCCGCGATCAGCGCAGCTCCGATCCTGTGCGGGTCGCCGTCGTCCGCCTCCCGCGGGTCAGCAACTTCACCGATGTCGACGCGCTCGCCCTCGAACCCGGTGTGGACGTGCGTTTCGTGAGCGATGCACGGGGACTCGACGATGCCGACCTCGTCGTCCTGCCCGGCACCCGCACGACCATCGGCGACCTGGCCTGGCTCCGCGCCCGCGGCCTCGAGGAGCCCATCGTCAGCCACGCTCGCCGGGGGGGAGCGGTGCTCGGGATCTGCGGGGGCTTCCAGATGCTCGGGCGGTCGATCACCGACGAGGCCGGTGTCGAAGGCGACCGTGGGGCACGGGTCGAAGGACTCGGACTGCTCGATGTCGAGACGCGGTTCGAGGCCGAGAAGGTCCTGCGGCTCCCGGTGGGAGAGGCTCTCGGTCACGAGGTGTCCGGGTACGAGATCCATCACGGGCGGGTCACCGTGCGGGGCGGCGAGGAGTTCCTCGGCGGCGCCCACGCGGGATCCGTCTGGGGCACGATGTGGCACGGCAGCCTGGAGTCCGACGGATTCCGCCGAGCGCTGCTGACGGAGGTCGCCGGCAGGATCGGGCGCGAACTCCCGTCATCGGACGTCTCCTTCGCGACGGCGCGTGAGGCTCGCATCGACCTGCTCGCCGACCTCGCCGAGTCCCATCTCGACCTCGATGCCCTCCTCGATCTGGCCACGTCCGGACCGGGACGGATGCGGACCCTGGCATGAGTGAGCGAGGCACGGCATGACGGTTCTGGTGCTGGGCGGGACGAGTGAGGCGCGGGAGGCGGCCCGACTGCTCGACGAGGCCGGGACACCCTTCCTCTCCTCGCTCGCGGGACGGGTCGCGAGGCCTCGCCTGCCGGTGGGCCCGGTGCGGGTCGGCGGCTTCGGGGGAGTCGACGGCCTGCGAGCCTACCTGCGCGCCGAGAACATCACGGCCGTCCTCGACGCGACCCATCCGTTCGCGGAGCAGATCACCCGCAACGGCTACGCGGCAGCGCGTGCGGAGGACCTGCCGTATGTGCGCCTCGCCCGTCCCGGATGGAGCGACGCCCCGGGGGCGGGGACCTGGCACTGGGTCGCCGACCACGACGAGGCGGCATCGACCGCCGCATCGCTGGGTCGGCGACCGATGCTCACGATCGGCCGCCGCCACCTCGGCCATTTCCTCGGCCCGCTCGCCGACCGCCCGGCGCTGGTCCGCGTGGTCGACGAGCCCGACCATCAGGTGCCGTCCGGCTGGACGGTTCTGCCGAGCCGCGGCCCGTACACCCTCGACGGCGAACGCGCGTTGATGCGCGAGCACGACATCGATGTCGTCGTCACGAAGGACTCCGGCGGCTCGTACACGTGGCCGAAACTCGAGGTCGCCGCCGAACGCGGCGCCGCGGTGGTGGTCGTGCGCCGTGCACCGTCCCCGTGGCCGCCCGGCGAGGTCGTCGAGCATGCCGAGCCGACGAGCGCCGTCTCAGCGATCACCGCTCTCATCGGGTGAGGAAGCGCGGCAGATACGCTGTTGCGGTGACGCATGGGGAGGGGCGGAGGTCCGCCACGATCATCGGTGCCGTCCGGTGAGCGTCGTGGAGATGGTGCTGGTCCTGTTCGCGGGAGTCGGCGCCGGGGTCATCAACACGATCGTCGGATCGGGGACCCTCATCACCTTCCCCACGCTCGTCGCCTTCGGCGTCCCCCCGGTCACCGCGACGATGAGCAATGCGGTCGGCCTCATCCCGGGCAATATCTCCGGCTCGTTCGGCTACCGTCGTGAGCTCGCCGGACAAGGGCGCCGCGTCGCGCTGTTCCTGCCGGCCTCCCTCGCCGGCGCGCTGGGCGGAGCCTGGCTGCTGCTCCACCTGCCCGAGGACGCGTTCGTCTCCATCGTGCCGTGGCTGCTGGTCCTGGCCCTCGTGCTGGTCGTGGCCCAGCCGATGCTCCAGCGCTATGTGCGGAGCCGTGGTCCTCGCCCACCAGGGGAACGGGAGATCGGCCTGGGGCGCGGGGCGCTCCTGCTCCCGCTGATCGCCCTCTGCGGCGTCTACGGCGGCTACTTCGCCGCCGCACAGGGCATCCTGCTGGTGGGGATCCTGGGACTCCTGCTCCCGGACACGCTGCAGCGTCACAACGCGCTCAAGAACATCCTCGTGATGGCCGTCAACAGCGTCGCCGCGACCACCTATGTCATCGTGGCGTCCACCGGCGGCAGGCACCCCATCGACTGGACGGCCGTCGGGCTGATCGCCGCCGGCTCCCTCGTCGGCGGCTGGATCGGCGCGCGCGTCGGTCGCCGACTCCCGCCGGCCGTGCTGCGAGCCTGCATCGTCGTGCTCGGCCTCGTGGCGATCTGGACCTTGGTGCGGCTCTGACCCGACCGTGAGCGGGAGCGGTGACTTACGCACCCCTCCTCACCCCGAGCGGTGGGGGGGGGGGCGCGCACCAAACCCGCCGGGAGTGGGGGCCCCACCCCCCCCCCCCCCCGGTGGGTTACGCACCTCTCAACACGGTCGAGAGGTGCGTAACCCACCGCCCCCGCGGGCGAGGAGTGCGTAAGTCACCGCCCCCGTACGGCGGAGGCGCGAGGGTGCCGAGGGATGGGGTCAGGACTTGTCGTCGCCGCCGAGGTCGATGACGCGCGTGCGCTCGGTCGCGTCCTCGTCCTCGACCGGCTCGATCTGCGAGGTCTCGTCGGACTCCGCGGAGTCGGTCTCGCCGTCGACGACTCCCTCGGTCTCGACCTCCTCCGCGTCCGCGAACGGGTCGGCGAACTGGACATTGCCGCCGGTCAGGGTCGCGAGCATCTGCCGCACATTGGACAGCTGAGCGTTGATGGCATCCCGGCGCTGCGATGCCGCCGCCAGCTCGCGCTCGGACTCCGACCGCACCTTGGCGGCCGTCGTCTTCGCCTCGCCGACGATCTGCTCGGCGCGCTGCTGAGCCTCGGTGAGGAGCCGGTTGGCCTCGCGGAGCCGATCCTGGTACTCGGCATCGGCCTCGGCCTGGCGCTTCTCCAGACGCGACTCCAGCTCCGCGCTGCGTCGCTCGGCCTCGGCCATCTGCTGCTGGAAGTCCGCCTCGACGGCCTCGCGGCGCTCAGCGAGGGTCTTCTCGAAGTCGGCCGCCGCCTTGGCTGCCTTGGCGCGCTGGCTCTCGTAGATCGCCTCGGCCTCCTGGAGGCGTCCGGCGGCCTCGCGGTCGGCGGCATCGATCCGGTCGTCGGCGGTGCGGCGGGCGTCCTCGAGGAGTCGGGCCACCTCGGCGTCCACATCGGCCCGGCGCTTCTCGGCGTAGAGATCGGCCTCGTCGCGGATCTGCTGCGCGGAGCCCTCGATCTCGGCCTGGCGCGCGTCGAGCTCGCTGCCGACGCGTTCCTTCAGCTCACTCGCCTCCTCCTCGGCGAGGGCGAGGATCTGGCCTACGCGAGCGCCCAGGTGCTCGAAACTCGGCGGTTCCTGGGGCAGCTCGCTGGCGGTGCGCTCGGACTCCCGCTCCGCCTCGAGCTTCTCCAGATAGGCGGTGAGCTCGTTGATCCGCCGGCGAGCGATCGCGGCCTCGTCGGCGAGCGACTGGAGCCGGGCGTCGACCTGCGACGGCTCGTAGCCGCGCAGGACCATGCGGAAGTCGGAAGGGGAATCAGGCGTCATGGGCGTCTTCCTCAGGGGTCGTGGTGGGATGCTCCGGCACGCTCAGTGCGGTGATGACACCGGACAGCTGACCGAGCTCGGACGTGATCTGATCGCGACGCTGGCGCAGGCTGGTGACCTCGTCACGGGCCTCGTCGAGCATCGTGCGGGCGGCGCTGCGCAGCTCGTCGGCCTCCTGGCGGGCCGATGCGAGCAGGCGATGGGCCTCCTCGCGGCGTGTCTGTACTTCGTCGTGTGCCTCGCGCTGCTTGCGGACGACCTCTTCGGCGACCCGCGTCCGCAGCATCTTGGCTCCCGACTCGGCCTCGCCGAGCCGGCGGTCGGCGCGCTCCCGGGAGGCGGCGGCGTAGTCATCGGCCTCGCGTCGCACCGTGGCGGCGTGGCGTTCCGCCTCGGCGGTCAGTGAGGCGGCGCGCTGCTCGGCCTCGCGCTGCACCGCGAGGCCGGCGTCCGCCAGCTCCTGGGCCTGATGGTCGGCATCGGCGATCTGGCCGGCGAGGCGCAGGCGCAGCCGCCGGACGACCTCGAGCGTCTGCGCGCGGGTGCGTCGGACGACCGCCGCGGCGTCGCGGTGGCCGCTCAGCCGGATCCGCTGCACCTCGAGCTCGGCGGTCTGCAGGAGCGAGGCGACGGTCTCGCGCGCCCAGGTCATCTGCTCCCCGGCCTCTGTGACGAGCCGGTCGGCCTCCGCGCGGGCCTCGTCGACGAGGGTGGTCGCCTGGTCGCGTGCGTCGGCGAGCTCCTGGGCGGCCTGGGCTCGTTGCTTCTCGGTATCGGCCTGGGCGGTCTCGCGCAGCTGCGTCGCCTCGGCGGTGGCCTGCTCGACGAGCTCGGTGGCTCGCCGCGTGGCCTCGTCGGTGATGGTGTCCGCGGCGGCCTGGGCCTCCGCCTCGCGGGTGGCGACGAGGTTCTCGGTGGCCGTGTCCTGCTCGGCAGCCCGGTCGGTGGCCTCGGTGAGGAGCCGTTCGGCTTCGGCGCGCGCGGATTCGAGGGTGGTGCGGGCCTCTTCGCTGTGGCGGTCGAGGAGGGCGCGCGCTTCGGCCCTTTCGGTCTCGGCGGCCGCCCGGGCCTCGCCGAGCAGCTCATCGCGTTGCTGTTCGGCCGTGCTGATCATCACGCTGGCTTGGTCGCTGGCTTCGAGCAGGAGCTCGTGAGCGTCCTTGGATGCTTCGTCCCACTGGCCGCGGGCGCGATTGAGCGCGCTTGCGGCCTCGTCGTGGGCCTCCCGCGCGGCGGCGTGCAGCTGCTGGGCCTCGGCTTCGAGGCGGTGCGCCTCCTCGGTGGCGCGTTCGGCCTCGGCCTCGGCGTCGCGGCGCAGCTGATCGGCGACCTCCTGGGCACGGCGCAGCAGCGCGGCGACACCCCCGCCGGCCTCACCGGCGGGTGTCGATGTCGGCTGCTGAGTCCCCATGGTCACCGATTCTCCCACTCCGGTGAAAAGAGTCCAGGTGAGACCTCTCTCCCACCGTGGCGGTAGGCCATCAACGTCTCACTCTCGGCGGCGGTACGTGGTGAACCTCATCGCTGCCGTTCGAGGTTGACCACGTACCGCTCCCGCGGGGCGACCGATTCCTGGCGCCGGACTATCCGGCGGCGCGGGCAGCGTCCGCCATCACCAGGTCCGCGTTGACCCCGGCTCCCACGCGTACGCCGTCGTTGTGCGACTGCCCGACGATCGCGGAGAGATCCCGGGCATTGCCCGCGACCCAGACGCGATCCACCGGGGTACGGCCCGTCAGCGGATCGCTCGGGATGATCAACCCGCCCATCGGGTGCTCCTCCAGCTCGCCGCCGAGACCGATGAAGACATCGGCTCGTGCCACCGACCGGGGTGCGACCGTGACGGCATCGGCAGGTAGGACGCTCCCGTCCGTCAGCGCGACCCCCACCAGTCGTCCATCCTCGGACTCGATGTGGTCGACGGGGGTCGAGACCAGGCGATATCCGAGCGCCTCCAGCTGCCGCCGGGTGTCCGCCTCGATCTCGTCCACCGACGGACCCGCGACGGTGAGCTCGCCGGCGAGATGGCCGAAGAGGAAGGCCTGGTGTGCGGCCATGGGGGTGGTGGCCAGCACCACGATGCGTTGGTCGCGGACCTCCCAGCCGTGGCAGTACGGGCAATGGAGCACCTGGGTGCCCCAGTGGTCGGCGAGCCCCGGAACGGCCGGGAGCTCGTCGGTGACGCCGGTCGCGAGGATCAGCCGGCGCACGACGAACTCCTCGCCCGAGCCGACGGTGATCGACAGGCCGTCGTCGACAGGGCGCGCCGCGGTGACACTGCCGTCGACATAGGTCACGTCGTAGGGAGCGGTGTCCTGGCGGCCGAGGGCGAGAAGCTCGCGAGGGGGAGTGCCCTCGCGGGTGAAGACATTGTGGGCGTGCTCGGCGGGCGCGTTGCGGGGGTGGCCGGCGTCGATCACGAGGACGGAGCGTCGGGAACGTCCGAGGGCGGTCGCGGCACCGATACCGGCGGGGCCGCCGCCGATGACGGCGACGTCATAGGAATCAGTCATGGCACCACCTTGCTCCTCCGGACGGCTTCCAGCAAGCGTGTTTGCCGTTGTGGCAAACTGAGGGCATGGACTCCATCGATGCGGCCCTTTCCGGGGTGGGTGAGCGCCTCCGAGCGGTGCGTCGGGGCAGGCATCGAACCCTGGCCGATGTCGCCGACGCCACCGGCATCTCCGTCAGCACCCTCTCCCGGCTGGAATCGGGGCAGCGCAAGCCGACCCTGGAACTGCTGCTCCCGTTGTCGAGCGAGTACGCGATCCCCCTCGACGAGCTGGTAGGTGCTCCCGCGACGGGTGACCCACGCGTGCACGTGCGCCCCATCCGCCGCGACGGGCGGATCATCCTCCCGCTCAGCCGCGGGGCGACCGGGGTCATGGCCTACAAGCAGATCATCCAGGGACGAGACGTTCCCGCCACCCCGCAGCCGCGGGCACACCCCGGCTACGAATGGCTCTACGTCCTCAGCGGACGGCTCCGGCTCGTGCTGGGCGACCGCGACATGATCCTCGAGCCCGGTGAGCCGGCCGAGTTCGACACCCGCACTCCGCACTGGTTCTCCGCGGCCGATCGCGAACCGGTCGAGATCCTCGCCCTGTTCGACGCCGAGGGTCAACGTGTCCATGTGTCGGTACCAGGCGATACCATCGTCGGGACCGGTTGAGCAGTCAGGCGGTTCCCGACGATGAAAGTTGAGGACTGTACGTCGTGGTGCCCGAACAACCACCCGCTGCTCACACTCCGGCCTACGAGACGGCGACGCTGACCACCTGTGACCGCGAGCCGATCCACATCCCCGGTGCCATCCAGCCGCACGGCGTGCTCCTCGCGCTCGATCTCGACTTCCGGATCGTCGTGGCTTCCCAGAATGTCCAGTCCGCCCTCGGTGTGCCCGTCGAGGAGCTGATCGGCCGCGAGCTTGCCCACGCGATCGGCACCGTCGCCGCCGCCTCCGTGGTTGCCGCCATCGACGAGGAGGATCTCACCGAGCCGATCCACCTGGTGCTGCCGGACGATGTCCGTCGCGGCACCCTGCTCGGCGTGCTCGTCGACCTCGTCCTGCACCGTTCCGGCGAGCGGATCGTCGTGGAGATCGAGCCCGAGGACTTCGTGACGCAACGGCGCGTCACCTACCGCTCGGCGCGTGCCGCGATGAGCCGACTGACGGAGACTCAGACCATCGCCGAGCTCTGCGACCGGCTCGCGATCGAGGTCCGCGAGCTCACCGGATTCGACCGCGTGATGGTCTATCGGTTCGACGAGGAGTGGAACGGCGAGGTCGTCGCGGAGCAGAAGCGCGATGATCTCAACACCTTCCTCGGCCTGCACTATCCGGCCACGGACATCCCCGCGCAGGCCCGGCGCCTCTATACCGCCAACTGGACGCGGCTCATCGCCGATATCGGCTACGCGCCGGTCGCCCTCGAGCCGGTGCTGGATCCCGGTACCGGCGCGCCCCTGGACCTGAGCTTCTCGGCACTGCGCAGCGTCTCCCCGATCCACCTGGAGTACCTGGGCAATATGGGGGTCACGGCCTCCATGTCGGTCTCGATGGTCCGCGACGGCGAGCTGTGGGGGCTGGTGGCGTGCCACCACTACTCCGGTCCGCACCATGTGCCCCACGACGTCCGGTCGATGGCCGAGTTCCTCGGGCAGACCGCCTCGCAGCTGATCGACGAGCGCGAGCGATCCGATTCGCGTGTCGAGGAGCTCTATCTACAGGCCGTGCTCGCGGGCATCACCGCCCGCCTGGCCGCCGACGGGCGCCCGCCTTTGGAGGCGTTGATCGACGATCCCGCGCTGTTGGAGCTCGTGGGCGCCGATGGAGCGGCGCTCTGGGACGACTCCGGTCTGCATGCGGTCGGGGACATCTCCCGCGACGAAGCCCTGCTGAAGCGGGTCGTCGCCTTGACGCGCCGCGATGACGATGGGCTGGTCCAGGCCAGCAGCCGGCTCGCGCGACTCGCTCCGGAGCTGGCCGAGGTGGAGGACGCCCCTGCCGGCGCCCTGCTGGTGACCATGGCGGGCGGCTGGCTGCTGTTCACCCGCAACGAGCTCGTCGAGGTCGTCACCTGGGGAGGCGATCCGCGCAACAAGGAGCTCGCGCTCGCGGAGAATCCCGAGGTCCGGCTGAGTCCACGCAAGTCTTTCGAGAAGTGGCGCGGCGCGGTGCGCGGGCGCAGCGCGTCGTGGAGCGCGTGGCATCTCGAGACGGCCGACCGGCTCCGGCAGTTGTTGGAGGCCAAGATCGTGAGGCGCTCCAGGGAGCAGATCGCGATCGCGGAGTCCCTGCAGCGCACGATCGTCCTCGACGAGGCTCCCGAGGTCGAGGGCCTGAGCGTGCTCGCGCGCTACCGTCCCGCTGAAGGGCAGCAGCTCGGCGGCGACTGGTGGGACGAGATCGTCTTGCGGGACGGCCGCACCGCATTCGTCATCGGCGATGTCGCGGGCCATGGTTTCACCGCCGCGACGGCGATGGCGCAGATCCGCACGGCGCTGCGGGCCTATCTCGACGATGCGGGTTCTCCGGCCGTAGCGCTCGACAAGCTGGACCGGCTGATGGGATCGCTCGTGCCCGGCCGCACCGCCACGGCACTCATCGCGATCTTCGACGCCCGCGACCTCACCCTGGAGTTGGCGAGCGCGGGGCATCCGGGTCCCATCCGCGTCCACGGCGGGGTTGCCCGGCAGATCGATGTCGAGCCGCGCCCGCTGTTGGGGATCGGCGTCGACGGCGGCGTGTCGACGCGGTTGCAGCTGGGCTCCGAGGACATCGTCCTGATGTTCACCGACGGCCTCGTCGAGCGACGACAGGTGCCGATCGACGAGTCCCTGGAGATCTTGCGTCAGGCCAGCGAGGGCGGTCCGCGGACCGCGCCATTGCCGCAGTGGGCCGACGCCCTCGTCGAGGCGGTCCCGGGCACCCTCGACGACGACACCACCCTGGTCGTCCTCCGCATCGACTGACCGAAGGCCCACCACCTCGAGCGAGGCCAGGCTCGGGTGGGTGGTTTCGATACGGTCGCTCGCTGAGCGAGCTTCCTACTCAACCACCGATGCCGGCCCTCGGTGGTCGAGTAGCTAAAGGCCGTCGTCGGCCGACGCGTATCGAGGCCAGGCTCGGGTGGGTGGTTTCGATACGGTCGCTCGCTGACCGAGCTTCCTACTCAACCACCGATGCCGACCCTCGGTGGTCGAGTAGCCAAAGGCCGTCGGCGGCCGACGCGTATCGAGGCCACGGTGCGAAAGATGGTTTCGATACGCCGCTCGTCCGTCGCGGCTACTCAACCACCGATGCCGACCCTCGGTGGTCGAGTAGCTAAAGGCCGTCGGCGGCCGACGCGTATCGAGGCCACGCTGCGAAAGATGGTTTCGATACGCCGCTCGTCCGTCGCGGCTACTCAACCGCCGATGCCGACCCTCGGTGGTCGAGTAGCTAAAGGCCGTCGGCGGCCGACGCGTATCGAGGCCACGCTCGGGTGGGTGGTTTCGATACGGTCGCTCGCTGAGCGAGCTTCCTACTCAACCACCGAGTTCTCCCGGTCCTCGGTGGTCGTATCGAGGCCACATCAGGCGAGGGTGATCTCGATACGAGCTCTCGGTGGGGGAGGGTGACGGGCGCCACGTGGGCGCGGTAGGGTGCTCGTCAGGTGTGCCGGGAAGTCTGGTCGGCGATCGTGTCGTCGACCCCGGAAAGTCCACCTATGACCCTGATCGGCCTGCTCGCCGGAGGCTGGGCGCTGACCGCCGTGGCGCCCGTGCTGGCACGTGGCCTCGGCGCACGGGCCGGCTGGCCTCTCGCCGCCGGACTCCTGGGCCTCGCCGCCCTCGCGATGGCCCTCGGCCGAGATGGCACTGTCATCGAGTCGGTCCCGTGGATCCCCTCGCTCGACGTCGCGTTGCGGTTGCGGCTCGACGGCCTGTCGCTGGTCTTCGTCCTGCTGGTGCTGCTCATCGGCGCGGTGGTGGTCGCGTACTCGTCCTCCTACCTGCGCGGTAAGGCGACCGCCGGGTATTACACCCTGATGGTCGGTTTCGCCGCTGCGATGACGACCCTCGTGCTCGCCGACGACCTGGTGCTCCTGTTCGTGAGCTGGGAGCTGACGACGCTGTGCTCGTATCTGCTCATCCTGCGCTCGGGCCCGGAGGCAGCGCCGGCGGCGACGCGCACGCTGCTGATCACGGTGGCGGGCGGGCTCGCCCTGCTCGCAGCGGTCACGACGATCGTGGTGGTCACCGGCACCACACGGCTGAGCGCGGCCCTCGCCGATCCCGCGTGGGCCGAGCGGCCGGGCTTCGCTGCGACCGTCGCGGTGCTCGTCGCGGTCGCGGCGATGACCAAGTCGGCGCAGTTCCCCTTCCACGCCTGGCTGCCGGACGCGATGGTGGCCCCCGCGCCGGTCAGCGCCTATCTGCACGCCGCGGCGATGGTCAAGGCCGGCATCTACCTGCTGCTGCGTTTCGCCGATGCCGCCTCGCACGCCTCCGTGTGGCCGGTGCTGCTCATCGCGATCGGCCTGATCACCTCGGTCATGGGTGCCGTCTTCGCCCTCCAGCGCACCGACCTCAAGGCGCTGCTCGCGTACTCGACCGTGAGCCATCTGGGTCTGCTGACCCTCACGATCGGCATCGGCACCACCGCCGCGCTCACCGCGGCGATCGTGCATGTGATCGCGCATGCCTGTTTCAAGTCGGCGGGCTTCATGTACGTCGGTCTGTTGGAGAAACGCGCGGGGACCCGGGAGATCCACGAGGTGAGCGGGCTCGCGCGCAGCATGCCGGTCGCCTCGGCGATGATCGCGCTGGCCGCGGCGGCGATGGCCGGATTGCCGCCCACCCTCGGGTTCGTGAGCAAGGAGTCGGTGCTCGAGGGCGTGCTCGACGGCCGCGGCTGGTGGCTCGCGATTGCCGTGGCGCTCTCGGCGGCGATCACGGTCGCCTACTGCGGCCGGATGCTGGTGTGGACCCTGCCCGGCCGCCCCACCGAGCTCACACCGTCGGCAGGTACCGGCCCGATGCTCGGAGCGGTGGCACTGACGGCCCTCGCCGCCGTCGGGCTAGGCCTCGTGCCAGGCACACTCGACGGCATCATGGGCCGCGCCGTGACCGCTGCCGGTGGGACGGGAGCCGTGCACCTCGCGTTGTGGCACGGTCTCACTCCGGCGCTCGGTCTCTCGGTGCTCGCCATCGGACTGGGCCTCCTGTTGATCGTGCTGCGCCGGCCGATCGACCGGTTGCTGGACCGGCGCCTGTTCCCCGGAAGCGGGGTCGCTGTGGCGGATGCGCTGCAGCGCTGGACGATCGACACAGGCCGACGCGTCGGCGATCTCACCCGCACCGACGCTCCCGCGTTCCACCTGGCAGTCCCCATCACGATCATCGGAGCCCTGGGCATCGCCGCTTTCGTCGCACTCGACCCGTCCGTCGCGGCCACGGGCTTCGAGGCCACCGACGTGGTGCTGACGGCCTTCCTGCTCGCGGGCGTCGGCGCCGCGGTCGCCGCGCGGACGCCGCTCGGCGCGGTGATCAGCGTGGGCGTCGCGGGTTTCTGCGTCGCCACGTGGTTCTTCGCGCTGGGCGCCTCCGATGTGGCGCTGACGCAGCTGCTCGTCGAGATCCTGACGGTGGTCATCATGGTCCTCGCCCTCCGTCACCTGCCGGAGCGCTTCCCGCGGGTGCCGGTGGGCTCGCGGGCGCGGCGAGCGGTGCCGGCCGTGGCTGCGGGCGCGGCGGCGACGATGGCGACCCTCGTACTCACCGGCCGGCCCGATCTGTCGCCGGCCGGAGAGTGGTTCGTCCGCAATGCCGAGGCCGAGACCGGTGGGGGCAATGTCGTCAACACGATCCTCGTCGACTTCCGCGCGCTCGACACCTTCGGCGAGCTGGTGGTGCTCGCGATCGCTGCGCTGTCGATCACCGCGCTGCTGCAGGCGCGCCGCCAGGTCACCCGCCCGGAGACGCCCCCGGACAACCGCCTGCTCGTCCCCGCGGAGCCGAACATGGTCTTCATCAGGGTGCTCGGCCGCGTGCTGGTGCCGCTCATGCTCATCGGATCGGTCTACGCGCTGCTCCGTGGCCACAACGCGCCTGGCGGCGGGTTCATCGCCGCACTCATCGGCGCGGCGGCGCTCGCGATGCACTACCTCGCCGCGCCCACCGACGAGGCCGCGCGGTCGAGGCTGCCGTATCTACCGATCGCCGGCGCCGGGATCGCCGTCGCGGCGATCACCGGATTCCTCGGGCTGGCCGAGGGATCCTTCCTCAAGCCGCTACACGCCGATGTCCTGGGCTATCACTTCACCACCGCGCTGGTGTTCGACCTCGGCGTCTACCTGGCGGTGTTCGGGGTGATCCTCGGAGCGCTCAACCAGCTCGGGGTGCCCCGGGCTGGTGCAGGGACGGCGGGTGAGACCCGATGATGCTCGCGCTCTCGGTCGGCCTCCTCATCGGCGGCGCCGTCTACCTGATGCTCCAGCGCACCTTCTTGCGCGTGGTCCTCGGCTTCGTGCTGCTGAGCCACGCGGTCAACCTGTTGCTCTTCAGCGCCGGCGGCTCGGAGCGGCGCGGTGAGCCGCTCGGCTCGGGCCTGCTCGGCTCCGTCACGGCCGACCCGCTGCCGCAGGCCTTCGTGCTCACGGCCATCGTCATCGCCTTCGCGATCACGATGTACCTGCTCACGCTGGCGGTCACCGGCCGCGGCGAGGGCGACGACGAGGAGGCTGACGGATGACCCCGGAGCTTCTGCCGCTCTTCGTCGGCGTCCCGCTGCTGGCGGCGGGGGTGACGGCCTTCGCCGGCGACCGGCGCCGCTGGCCTCTGGTCCTGCTGTTCGCCGTGCTCGCCGCGCAGCTGACGGCCGCGGGTTCCCTCGTCGCCGCGACACGAGACGGCGAGGTCCTCGCGCACGGTGTCGGAGCGTGGGTGCCGGGTATCGCGATCCCCTTCGCCGGGGACATGCTCGCGGCGCTCATGCTGCTGTTCACCGGCTTCCTCACGCTGATGTGCTCCTGGTACGCCGTGGCCTCCGGGATCGGCCGAGTGCGGCTGTTCGCACCGCTCGTGCTCGCCCTCACTGCGGGTGTCAACGGGGCGCTGCTGACGGCCGACATCTTCAATCTCTTCGTCTTCATCGAGGTCATGCTGCTGCCCTCGTACGGGCTGCTCGTGCTGGCGGGGCGGGGGCGCGGCACGTTGCGCTCGGTGACCGGATCGCGGCTGTATGTGACCTTCAATCTCTTCGTCTCCACGCTGTTCCTGGCCGGGGTCGGACTGATCTACGGGACCGCAGGGACGGTGAACCTCGGCGAGCTGGCCGGTGTCGCCGCCGAGGACGGCCGGGTCGCCGTCGGAGCGGGCGTCGCCCTGGCGGCGCTGATGATGAAGGCCGCCACGATCCCCACGCACGGGTGGCTTGCGAGGGCATACCCCTCCACGTCGCCGGCCGTCACGGCGCTGTTCTCCGGGCTGCACACCAAGGTCGCGATCTACGCGATCTACCGCCTGTACGCCGTGCTCTTCGACGGTGACCAGCGCTGGCTCCCGATCGGGTTGACGATCTTCGCGCTGACGATGGCGATCGGGGTGCTCGGGGCGGTGGGGGAGCACACCACCCGATCCATCCTCGCCTTCCACATGGTCAGTCAGATCGGCTACATCCTCGTCGGCGTCGGGCTGTTCACGGCCGCGGGGCTCGCGGCGGGCCTGTTCTATCTGCTGCACCACATGGTCGTGAAGGCCTCGCTGTTCCTGTCGACGGGAGCGGTGGAGGACACTTACGGCACCAACCGGATCGGCGAGCTGAGCGGTATCGGTCGCCGTGAGCCGGTCGTCGCGGCGGCCTTCGCGATCGCCGCGCTGTCGCTGGCCGGGCTGCCGCCGTTCTCCGGTTTCGTCGCCAAGCTGACGCTCATCATCGCGTCGATCGACGCGGGGCAGATCGCCGTCGTCGTGATCGCGATCGTCGTCAGCCTCGTGACCCTGCAGTCGATGCTGAAGATCTGGAACAACGTCTTCGTGTCGCCGCTGCCCGAGGGGGAAGGGCGCGAGCGGCGGATCGGCTGGTGGCTCGCCGCCCCGGCGGTGCTGACGGCGGCGGTCACGGTGGTCCTCGGCCTCGGCGCCCAGGGGCTGCTCGGCCTGACCGAGGTGGCGGCGGGCGGCCTGCTCGACACCTCGACCTATGTGGCGGAGGTGCTGCGATGACCTGGCCGTTGAGATTCGGATGGTTCGTGATCTGGTACGTCGGCCAGGTGTTCGTGAGTGCGGGTCAGGTGCTGCGCGACATCGCGACTCCGGGCCGTCAGGCGACACCTCGGGTTGTGCGGATGCCGTGCCAATCGCAGACGGACTTCCAGGTGGCGGCGATCGGCGCGCTCATCACCCTCACGCCCGGTACGTTGACGATCGGCGTGGTGGAGCGCGAGGGCGGGCGCGACCTGCTGGTGCATTCGATGTACGACGCCGACAACCCGACGGCCGTCGAGAACCTGCGGGACATGGAGGCGCGCATGTTGCGCGCGCTGACCTGGCACGGGGAGGTCCCGGCATGAGCGAGCACATCTCGGTCCAGGCGGTGACGGCATGACGGGAATCGAGATCGCCATGGTGGGCGTCGCGGTCGCGATCGTGCTGTCGATCGTGCGTATCGTCATCGGGCCGACCCCGGCGGACCGGGCGGTGGGAGCCGACCTGCTGAGCTTCGGACTCATCGCCGAACTGGCCTTGCTGGGCACCCGGCTCGGCCGGATGGGCACCTACGATCTCGTGCTCGTGGCCACGCTGGTGGCGTTCCTGTCGGCGGTGTCGCTGGCACGTGTGATGGTCAGGGGGCGGCGATGAGCTGGTACGAGTGGCTCGGGCAGAGCTTCGTGGTGATCGGCGCCGTCATCTTCGTGATCGCCGGGGTGGGGCTGCTGCGGCTGCGTGATGTGTACATGCGGATCTCGGCGGTGGCGACGGCGGCGGGCCTCGGTGTCGCGTTCGTCGTGGGCGGCACTGCTCTGGTGGACCCGAGCCTGGACGATCTCATCAAGGTGATCATCGCGATCGGTCTGCAGCTGGCCACGTCGGTGGTGGGCGGTGTGGCGATCGCCCGCTCGGCCGTCCTGTCCGGTCATCGTTTCGCCGGCACCGACACCACCGACCTCGACGGCTGACCCCCAACCCGTTGAGTGTGGGCGGTACCCCCCCCACACTCAACGGGTTGGTGCGGAGAGTCAGGAGGCGACGGCGACCTGGCCGCGGTCCTGCTTCACCGGCCCCTTGCCGCCGGGACGGATGTCGAAGTCGAAGATCTCCGTCGGCAGGAACACGGTGCAGCAGGCATTGGGGATGTCGACGACGCTGCTGAGCCGGCCCTGGATGGGCGAGGTTCCGAGGATCAGGTAGGCCTGTTCGCCGGTGTAGCCCCACTTCTCCAGATAGGAGATCGCGTTGAGGCAGGCATTGCGGTAGGCCTCGGTCGCGTCCATGTACAGATTGGTGTCATCGCGATGATCGACCGAGATGCCCGTGAAGGTCAGCCATTCGGAGTACACCGGCTCCACGCGGCTGGGCATGAAGATCGGGTTGTGCGTGACCCCGTAGGTCTCCATGCCGCCCTTGATGAGCTCGAAGTGCAGGTCGACGAAGCCGCCCATCTCGATGGCGCCGCAGAAGTTGATCTCGCCATCGCCCTGGCTGAAGTGCAGGTCGCCGATCGAGAACATCGCCCCGTCCACGTAGACCGGGTAGAACACCCGGCTTCCGCGGGTGAAGTTCATGATGTCCATATTGCCGCCGTGCTCACGCGGCGGCACCGTCCGGGCGCCCTCTCGCGCGACCCGCTCCGCGAGCTCCTCGTCCGCGGTCCCCGCGAGGGTCCCGGGGATCGTCGGTGGGATGGCGAGCGGCGGGACCCGGTTCGGCTCGGTGTCGATGAGCGCCTGCTCGCGGCGGTTCCATTGGGCGAGCAGGTCCGGTGAGGGAGCGGTGCCGGCCAGGCCCGGGTGCTGGATGCCGGTATAGCGCACCCCGGAGATGTGGCGCGAGGTGCACTCCTGGCCCCGGAAGTCCCAGATCGCCTTGTAGGCATCGGGGTAGTAGTCGGTGAGGAAGCCGCCGCCGTTCGCCTTCGAGAAGATGCCGGAGTAGCCCCAGCCTTCACCGCAGTAGTCGCCCTGAGTCTGCGGGACCGGGCCGATGTCGACGATGTCGACGACGAGCAGGTCGCCCGGCTGGGCGCCCTCGATCGCGAACGGCCCCGAGAGCATGTGGTTGAAGTCGAGATTGACATCGCGCACGTCATTGGCGGAGTCGTTGTTGCCGATCTGGCCGTTGGTCCATTCCTTGCATTCGACCCGGTAGGTCGCTCCCGGCTTGACCGATGCGGCCGCGGGGATGTCCGGGTGCCAGCGGTTGTGGCCCGGTACGGCTTGGTCCGTCATGGACTTGGACTGATCGACGCTGAAGATCACGTCAGGCATGGAGATCACCTATCTGTCGGAAGTGGGGAGGGAACTGGGCGGGTGGGGTCGGGAGTGTGGGCCGGGCTGGTCAGTCGACCACCTCCCGGTCCGGCGCGGTGAGGGTTCGCGCGGCCGGTGTCGCCACGGCGAGCGCGAGGATGCCGACGGCGGCGATGACGCTGGCGACGATCCAGTCGCCGTTCCAGCCGTCGAGCAGCGTCATGAGGGCCGCCGTCGTGGTGATGATGCCGGTGACGATCGTGTAGACGCCGGTCGCCGGGCCGAGGGCTGCTCGATCGAGCCCGAGGACGAGGAAGAAGAGGAACCACAGGATGCCCCAGAGCAGCCAGATGACGCCGAAGCCCGCGTCATCGGCCCGCACGAAGCTCTCAATGGCGTAGACGACCGCGCACAGGGCCACGAGCAGGGCGAACCAGCCGAAGCCTCGGTTGCTGATGTCCTTGGCCGCGTTGATCCCCACCCAGAGGTAGGTGAACCCGAACAGGTAGATGCCGGAGGCGGCGAAGATCGCGTCCACGTCGCCGGCGGCGATGACGATCAGGTAGGTGGGCGTCAGCACCTGCAGCGCGCCGACGAACAGATTGAGCGGCGCCGCCTCACGAGGTGTGACCCAGTTGAGGAGCAGCAGGCCGTTGACGACGAGGACGATCCCCACATAGATGAGCCCGACGGAGGACATGGGTCACGGTCTCGGCAGTGAGGGGTGGCCGGGGCGGCGCGCGGGTGGGGGAGCACTGCGCAGCGCGGGCGGGATGTGGCGGGTGACGCCGGGGCTCTCGCTGCTGAGGCCGGCGCTGGTCACGGACCGGTCGAGGGAGGAGTCGAGTCGGCTCAGGTGGGGTGCGCTGATCACGCGCATGCTCTGTCGCTGGCAGGCCGGGCAGTTCGCCGGCTCGACACGGCGGGAGATGGTGCGCACCAGGTCGAAGGGTCCGCAGGTGCGGCAGGTGTAGGTGTAGGTCGGCACGAGATACCTCCAGTGATTTCAATCACAATATTTTCATATGGAAGTAATTGTCAAGGAAAGGTCGCTGTGCGACCGCTGTCGCGAGCGAGCGCTGGAATCAGAGGGAGGTGACGACGTCGAAGTCCGTGACGTCGGCCTTGGCCAGGTAGATGGTCTGCTTGAGGTGCCCCGATCGCAGCTCCATCGCCCCGCGAGGACCGTCGTAGCCCATCCCTTCGGAGACGCGCAGAACGGCCTCGAGCGAGGTGTCCTGTGCGGCGGCGAAAAGCGAGGTCAGCAGGGTGATCCCCTCGTAGCACGACTCGCCCTGGTTGTTCAGCGGTGGCGCCTCCGGGCCGAAGGCGGCGGCGTAGTCGCCGACGAAGTCGAGGGAGTGGCCGGTGGGCAGGGAGCGGAAGTAGCCGGCCGCGACGTACAGATCGCGGACGGCCTCCGGTCCGGAGGCGAGCAGCATGTTCTCCTCCATCAGCGGCGTCAGCCGGATCAGCGACTCGTCGAGGCCGCGTCTGGCGAACGCCCGGTTGAAGCGCACCGCGTCCTGGCCGACGAGGAACATCAGCACGCCGTCGGCGCGGGTTCCGTGCTCGATGGTGTCGAGGATCGTCCCGAAGTCTTGGGTGTCGAAGCGGGAGAAGCTCGTGCTCAGCACCCTGAGGCCGAGGGCCCTGGCATAGGCGGAGGCGGCTCGCGCCGAGCGCACCGGCCAGACGTAGTTCGATCCGACGATGTGCCAGCGCCGCAGCCCCATCTCGTCCCGGAGCCACGCCAGGGCCGGTCCGATCTGATCGGCAGGGGTCTCGCCGGCGCAGAAGACGCCGGCGCGCGACTCGCCTCCTTCGTAGAGGGAGGTGTAGACGTATGGGATACGACCCTGGGTGATGGGGGCGACCGCCTCCCGGATCGAGGAGATGTGCCACCCGGTGAGGGCATTGATGCGGCCGGCGTCGATCAGGCTCCGCACATCCCGCGCGACCTCATCGGGTCGCCGGCCGGCGTCGATCACCTCGAACTCGATCGGCCGGCCGAGCACCCCGGACTGATTCGTCTGCCGGCGGCACAGCTCGGCTATGGCCTCGCAGGAGGGGCCGAAGATGCCGCCCGGCCCTTGCAGCGGGATGGCGAGGCCGATCCGGATCGCGTCCGCGGTCCCCGCTCCCTCGCGTCCCCGGCTCGCCGATTGTCTGTTCATCGCAACCACCACGGGTGTCCCAGATGGTATTTTCATCTGAAAAGGATGCGACCAACGTAGGACATCGGTCGCCACTTGGGAAGGGGTGTCGATGGGCGGAACGGCGGCGGGACGACCCGCGCACGCGGGCGGCAGGCTGGATATCCGCCTGCTCACCCTGGTCGCCGGGCGCGTCAACCGCGATATCGGGACCGTGCTCGCCCCCGACGAACTGTCGGTCGATCAGTGGAGCGTCCTCGACTATCTGGAGGCGACCGGGCCGTGCACGATGACGGCTCTGGCGAACGCGACGGGGATCAGCGGCGCGACGCTGACGCGGATCGTCGATCGGCTCGTGAGCCGCGCCCTCGTCTATCGCAATGCCGATCGAGGGGACCGGCGGCGCGTGCACGTGCACCTGTCCGAACGAGGCCGCGAGACGACACAGGAGTTGCGACCCCGCATCCGCGCCGCGGAGGATCGCACGACGGCTCAGCTCAGCACGAAAGAGCGCGACGAGCTGACACGGCTGCTGCACCGGATCTCGACGTCGAGCGACCCCGGGGCATAGCGAGTCACCGAACGAGATCGGTGATACAGCGTCCGTTCCTCGCCTGAGGAGGTGGATGAGCGTCCATCGCCGTGGCGAGAACGGACGCTGCCTCACCGCCTGCCGCTGCCTATCCTCCTTCGTCGGCGATGGCCGGAGCGTTTGAGAGCTGTGCGTATCCGTCCTCCAGGGCAGAACGCAGGAAGCTCTCCGGCCAGTACTCCTCAAGTGAGCGGCCCGGGCGCACGTCATCGAGTGATCGCCCCGCCTCGTACGCGTCGCCTATCCACTCCGCGACGGACCGCAGTCGCGATGCCTGGTGTTCCACGAATCCGCGGTCGACGGCCGACCCGTGCCCCGGCACCAGCACGTCCCCGGACTGGATCCGACCGAGCAGCACTTCCAGCGCATCGGGCCAGCCGAGCGGGTAGGAACCCGAGCCGAACATCGGCGGCCCCGACTCCTCGACGACATCCCCGAGGAACCAGGCTCTCGCGTCGGGGACGAGGACGGCGAGGTCGGTATCGGTGTGGCCGGCCGGCAGCGGTAGGAGCTCGATCGTGCGTCCACCGGGCGTGGGGTGGAGCGGGGCCTCGACCGGGAGCGTGGGCGGCGTCAGCCTCACATCCGCCCAGTCCTTGTCCGGCTCTGACTCCGGCTGCTGCTGAACCCTGCGCAACCGCGGTCCTTCGTGCCGGGCGAAGTGCCGGGGTATCAGCTGATGTCCGTAGATGGGGATGCCGCGTGCGGCGAAGACCTGATTCCCGAAGGTGTGATCGTAGTGCGCATGGGTGTTCACGACGGCCACGATCGGCAGCGCGAAGGCGTCCGCCACATCGCGGATGATCTCCTCAGCCTCCGCGGGATTGTTGCGGGTGTCCACGACAGTGATCCCGGTACTGCCGACGATGGCCCCCACCGAGATGTCCACCGGCTCGTAGCGCCGCTGAAACACGCCGGGCGCGACCTCTGCCCATCCGTCGGCGACGGCATCGGGCGGGAACGATCCGGGCATGGACAGCACGGTAATGCCCCATGGCGATCTCCGCGGCGCCGTGTTCTCAAAGGAACGGGGCGATCCGCGTCGCGTCCTGAGCGCGCCCATCGCCGATGTTCGGGGTCCGGTGGTGACGAAAGCATCGGTTCGTCACGCTCGTTCGAAGGCTCAGAGTCGTGCTCAGTCGCACTCCACCGACGCCATTCCCTCACCTGAGTCCGGAAGCTCGGGTCCCCTGTCGCCAGCCCACCGCGAGATCAGCCGGAAAGCCGGTGATGACTGCGGCATGGACCGATGACAGAAGCGCTCATGCGTGTATGTGGATCACGACCACCCGCCCCAATAGCGCTCGCATGGGGGCGCGCCGATGCCCCGATCGGTTCCCCGCCTGACACCATGCGATCTGGGCATCCAGGGCGGCGATGGCCTGGGCCGGCTCTACCGGTCTGTCTCGCCAGGCCGGAATGCGCCCCTCATCGGGGACCAGCTCCGTGCCAACGTGCGATGCCGATCCCCGGCCCGCGACGAGGGCGATCATCTGCCGTAACGCGGCCCATTGCTCGACGGTCGCTGGCGCCATCAGCGTCTCGTCGATCGCCAGACGTGCGAGAGGGCGACGGCGATCCTCGCCGGCGAAGTCGACCCAGATGCCGGCCTTCTGCGGTCTGCGGAAGTGGATGGCCGAGACCGCCCTGTAGGGCACGACTCGGCGTCGCGTGTGGATCGACTGCTCGGCCGGAGAGATGGTGAGTCGCGGCAGAATGGCTCTGGTCAGCGTGAACAGGGCGGCAGCGCCCAGACCGATGAGGGCCATCGTCCATGGCGGTTCACCAGAGCCGAGCATCGCGATGGCCGTCACCAGGGCGATGATCCCGATGCAGATCCAGAACCACCGCCCAACACCACGGTTACAGCGCACCATCGCGGGAAGCAGGGGAGGCATTCGGCACAGTATAGGGAAACCGTTGGCGTCGTGAGAGTCTGCCTGGGGCTGGATACGCCAAGAGCGCCGGCCCTTGCTTCGCTGCGGGACCGGCGCTCTCATCGTGGCCAGGGCCGGGTCCCCCACTGGCTTCGCCAGCGGGAGGTTCCCCCACCAAGCTCCCCCAAGCTCTCCGCTGCGCTCCGAGCAGGGGGGACCCCCAGGCGTCGCCGGTTCTCCCCGTGGGGCTGGATACGCCGAGAGCGCCGGCCCCTTGCTTCGCTGCGGGACCGGCGCTCTCACCGTGGCCAGGGCCGGGGTCGAACCGGCGACCTTCCGCTTTTCAGGCGGACGCTCGTACCAACTGAGCTACCTGGCCGATACTCATCGGCCGGAGCCGCGAGCGACGTTCACACTATCGCATCGTCTGGGCTCCGGCCGATTCGGGGTGCGGGTCAGAGCACTGTGACGGCGTCCTCGTAGTCGAGGCGCGGCAGGCGGTCGAACCAGGGGCTGTCGCCCGGCTTGCCGATGTTCATGACGACCACCGAGTGCAGGTTCGTGCCAGCGAAGAACTCGGCATCCACGGCATCATGATCGAAGCCGTTCATCGGGCCCGCGGCCAGGCCGACGGCCCGCACGGCCATGATCGTGTAACCCACCTGGAGGCCGGCGTTGAACTCTGCCACGCGCCGACGCGACTCCAGATCGCCGAACCAGTGCTCGGACTCCGGAGCGTGAGGGAACACCTCGGGCATGCGACGGTTGAAGTCCGCGTCCGCGGCGAGGATCGCGACGACCGGGGCGGACTCGGTCTTCGGCCGGTTGTTGTCGGCCATGAGCGGGAGCAGACGGCTCTTCGCCTCGTCATTGGTCAGGAAGACGATGCGCAGCGGCTGGCTGTTGGCGGCCGTGGGGCCGTACTTGGCGATCTCATAGATGTCGCGCAACGTCTCGGGGGAGACGGGCTCGTCGCTGAACGAGTTGCTCGTCCGGCCCTCGCGGAAGAGGGTGTCCAGGGCGCGCTCGTCCAGAGGGGTCAGATGATCCAAGGTCGCTGAAGTCATACGGGTTTCAACTAGATGGTCGGTCGTGGAATTCCTCATCGGGCTGTGGGATACGTCATGCGGTCCCTATCCTCAGGTCATGGGCATGATGATGATGGCGTTCCGCGCGCCCGATGACGTGGCCGATCCGTCGGCGTTCACCGAAGTGGCCGGACTGGAGGATTACCCGCCCCTCGGGGCGCCCGCCGACCTGGCCGAGCGGCTCAACGCCCGGTTGCGCGCTCTGGGCCTCGACTCCGGAGCTCTCGACGACACCTCGGGCGTGATCCTCCCCGATGGGGTCGGCAGCATCAGCTTCACCGTGGGGGATGGACAGGTGCGCTTCATCCTGGTGAGCGGCCCGACCGGCGAGGTGATCGACGTCTTCCGGGAACTGCACGCGCAGGACGGCTGGCACCTGCTCGATGCGGGCACCGGCGAACCGCTCTGATCATGTGGCGGTCGCTCCGAAATGCGAGAAAGTCCGCACCTGACGGTACGGACTTTCCGGCATTTCTACGCGACCCCGACGGGACTCGAACCCGCGACCTCCGCCGTGACAGGGCGGCGCGCTAACCAACTGCGCCACGGGGCCTTGTGCGTTGCGATCTCATCGATCGCGAACGCTACTCTACTGCACCCCACCCAACCGGCCAACATGGGGGTCGGGCTCTTCCGATTGCCGTTGTCAGTGGGCGTTGGAAGACTGTCTCGAAGTATCACTCCCTGTGGTCAGGAGACCCATGATCGAGTTCCGATCGGTCGGCAAGCAGTTCGACGACGGCACCCGCGCGGTGTCGGACTTCAACCTCGTCGTGCCCTCGCACGCCACCGTGGTGCTGGTGGGGTCATCGGGCAGCGGCAAGACGACGCTGCTGCGCAGCATCAACCGCATGGTCGAGCCCACCGAGGGCCAGATCCTCATCGACGATGTCGATGTCGCTACACAGAACCCGGTCGAGCTGCGACGCAGCATCGGCTATGTCATGCAGCACGCGGGACTGCTCCCGCACCGCAAGGTGATCGACAACGTCGCCACCGTCCTGCGGCTGTGCGGGGTCCCCAAGAAGCAGGCCCTCGACCGATCCGCCGAGGTCCTCGGCACCGTCGGACTCGACTCCTCGCTCTACACCAAGTACCCGAGTCAGCTGTCCGGTGGCCAGCGCCAGCGCGTCGGCGTGGCCAGGGGGCTGGCCAACGACCCCAATATCCTGCTGATGGACGAGCCCTTCGGCGCCGTCGATCCGATCGTGCGTGCCGAACTGCAGACCGAGATGCTGCGCCTGCAGCGTGAACTCGAGAAGACCACCGTCTTCGTCACCCACGACATCGAGGAAGCCTTCGCGCTCGGCGACCAGGTCGTCATCTTGAAGCAGGGCGGCGAGGTCGCACAGATCGGCACACCCCAGGAGATCCTCGCGGATCCCGCGGACGACTTCGTGCGCAGCTTCGTCGGACTCGAACGCGGCCAGCGCGCTCTGCGCATCGAGGAGAAGGACGGGCAGCGCATCGTCGTCGACGAGTACGGCCGCCCGGCAGGGGTCCTTCAGTGAATTGGGCGTTCGCCAACCGGGATCTTCTCTTCGAGCTGACCTGGCAGCACGTGTGGGTCAGCGCCGTCTGCATCGTGCTGGGCTTCGCCCTGGCGCTCCCCGTCGGATGGTTCGCCTATGCGGCGGGGGGCTCGCCTCGCCGCTCGCTGCGTCAGCTGGGCGGAGGCGTCCTGAGCATCGGCAGCATCCTCTACACGATCCCGTCGCTGCCGCTGCTGGTGATCCTGCCGTCGCTCCTCGGGCTGCCGTGGCTCAGCGTCCTCAGCATCGTCATCGCGTTGACGGTCTACGCCTTCGCGATCATGGTCCGCAGCGTGGCCGATGCGCTGCGTTCGGTGCCGCCCATGGTGCTCGACTCGGCGACCGCCTGCGGATACAGCCGCACGCAACGGGCGCTCACCGTCACCCTCCCGCTGGCCGGGCCCGTGATGCTCGCCTCGCTGCGAGTCGTCTCGGTCAGCACCGTCAGCCTGCTGAGCATCGGCGCGCTCACCGGGGTCCGCAACCTCGGATCGTTGTTCACCAACGGCTACAACCGTGACTTCACGACGGAGATCGCCACGGGGATCGTGTTGACCGTGATCGTGGCCTTCGTCTTCGACGCGATCATCGTCGCCACCGGGCGGCTCCTCATGCCCTGGTCCCGGGTCGTGCGCGTGGGAGGCGGTGAGTGATGAGCCTCATCAACGACACGGTCGCCTGGCTGACCGATTCGGCGCAGTGGAGCGGCGGCTCGGGCGTCCCGTGGCGTATCGCCCAGCACCTGGGCTATACGGCCATCACCGTCCTCGCTGCCTCGGTCATCGCGGTTCCGCTCGGACTCTATGTCGGTCATACCGGGCGCTGGAAGAACACCGCGGTGCTGGCCACCGGCGCGTTGCGGGCACTCCCGACGCTCGGACTGATCACCCTCATCGTGCTACTGACCTCGGTGGGCCTGACGCCGGCGATCATCGCCCTGGCGGTCCTGTGCATCCCGCCACTGCTGGCAGGCATCTACTCCGGGCTGGAGGCGGTCGACCCGGCCACGGTCGATGCCGCACGCGCCCAGGGCATGACCGAGACCCAGGTCATCACCCGTGTCGAGCTGCCGCTCGCGATGCCGCTCATCATCGGTGGCCTGCGTTCCGCCGTGCTCCAGGTCATCGCCACGGCCACGGTCGCCGCGTTCATCGGCGTCGGTGGCCTCGGGCGGTACATCATCGACGGTCTCGCCGTTCGAGACACGCCCCGCGTCCTCGGTGGGGCGATCATCGTCGTGGTGCTGGCGCTGCTCATCGACGCCCTCTTCGCCGTCTGTCAACGGCTCGCCTTCCGGCATGCCTCGCCGGCCGATTCTCACCCCCAGCTGAAGGAGAAGACAGCATGAGAACCACACGCACCGCGCTCGTCGCGGCCGCTGCCGCGCTCGCCCTCACGGCCTGCAGCGATCCGAGCTCGTCAGGCGGTGGGAGCGACGACGACAGCACCGTCCGCATCGGCTCGGCCGCCTTCCCCGAGAGCGAGATCATCGCCGAGGTCTACGCGCAGGCGCTGGAGGCCGAGGACTTCTCGGTGGAGCGGCGCATGCAGATCGGCGCCCGCGAGGTCTACCTGCCGGCGCTCGAGAACGGCGAGCTGGACATGCTGCCGGAGTACACGGGCAACCTGCTCAGCTATATCGACTCCGAGACCACCGCCACCTCTCCGGAGGACATCGAGGCCGAGCTTCCCGATGCTCTTCCCGACGGCCTCGAGATCCTCGATCCGGCGCCGGCGGAGAATAAGGACTCCCTCAACGTCACCGAGGACTTCGCGAGTGAGAATGATGTCGCCTCGATCGCGGACCTCGCCGATGTCGACGGGTTGAGCCTCGCCGCCAATCCCGAGTTCGCCGAGCGGTCTTACGGCATCCCCGGGATGGAGCGGGTGTACGGCATCACGGGAGTCGACTTCACGCCGATCAACGACGGTGGCGGCCCCGCCACGCTGAGCGCCCTGCTCGACGGCACGGTCGACGTCGCCGACATCTACAGCACCACACCGTCGATCGTCGAGAACAACCTGGTGACGCTGGAGGACCCCGAGAACATGATCGCTGCGCAGAACGTGGTGCCGGTCATCAGCAGCGACACGGTCAGCGATGAGGCCATCGAGGTGCTCAACAAGGTCTCGGCCGAGTTGACCACCGAGGACCTGATCGAGATGAACACCCGCAACTCCGGCGACGAGAAGGCCGCTCCCGCCACGATCGCGAAGGACTGGCTCGAGGACAAGGGCCTCATCTAACCGTCGTCCCTCAGGCGGGTGGCGTGAAGGTCCAGGGTGCGTGGGGGAGCGCTGCGGGATCGAAGGTGTCGAGCAGCTGTTCCGGTGTGGAGCCGGTGAGTCCGAGCGAGCCGGTGATCGTGGCGAACACGTCGATGCCGCGTTCGGTGAGCTCGCGATAGGTCACGGCCCCGTCGCGCTTCGCGAGCCGTTGGCCCTCGGTATTGAGGGCCAACGGCACGTGGGCGTACAGAGGTTTCTCGATCCCCAGCAGCTCGGCGAGGTACGCCTGGCGGGGCGCTGACGTCAGCAGGTCGTCCCCGCGAACCACCTGATCGACTCCCTGATCGCCGTCGTCGACGACCACCGCGAGATTGTAGGCGGGCACGCCGTCGCCACGGCGCAGCACGAGATCGTCGACTCCCGCGGTCACCTCGCCGTGCAGGAGATCACGCACGGTCCACGTCTCCACATCCGACCGAAGCCGGATCGCCGGATTCCGCTCGACGCGACGCGACTCACGTTCGGCCGGCGTCAGGTCGCGGCACGTGCCCGGATAGGCACCCGGCGGCCGATGCGGTGCGCTCGGCGCCTCGAGGATCTCCCGTCGGGTGCAGAAGCACTCGAAGGTCCGTCCCTGGGTCACGAGCCCGTCGATCGCAGCGTCGTAGAGGGCACGGCGATCCGTCTGCCGGACGGGCTGGCCGTCCCAGTCCAGTCCGAGCTCGCGCAGGTCCTCGAGCTGTCGTTCGGCGGCCCCCTCTTTCACACGATCGAGGTCCTCGATCCGGACGAGGAACCCACGGCCGCTGGAGCGCGCGAACAGCCAGGCCAGCAGCGCGGTCCGGAGGTTGCCGATGTGCAGGTCTCCGGAGGGGGAGGGCGCGAACCGGCCGGTGGCGGACATGGTCTCCAGTATGGCGATGCCTGCCTCTGCGCTGGTGAGCACGGCGGCGATGGCGCGTGCCGTGAGCTCGACGACTGAGCGCGACCGTCAGTCGCCGTTGCTGGCGCGCCAGATCCGGTAGGCGATCGCGCCCGTGACGAGCCCGGCGAACACGCTGGCGGGCACCCAGACGAACCAAGGCCAGCCCGCCGCGAGGCCCAACGGAGCGCCGATCGCCAGCCAGGCAACGATGAAGGTGATGCAGGCCATCGTGACCACATAGGTGCGGTCCGGCGGTTGCGTGCTCATAGGAACCTCGGGCGGTGCGGAGCGCGGCGGCTCATGGTCCACAGTCCGCCATCCAGGCAGTCGAAGAAAGAGGCGTCGTCGCGCGGCGGCAGATCGCCGCGAGCCACGTGCGAGTCATCGAAGTGCAGGACGCCCCGGGCGCCGCACACGCACCGGGACGGCTCGCTCCAGGGACGCCGCGGCGCTGGTCCTGGACTCATGTCTCCAGTCTCACAGAGATGTCAACCGTCCTAGGCAGAATCGGTGTTCCCCGCGCGTCGCCTACGGTGGTGGCATGAGCGAACGGCCCACTACGCCGAGATCGTTTCTCATCATGGCGCGCGTCTTCTCGATCGTTCTCTTCGCATTCACGGCCATCCTGGTCGCCCGGCTGGTGGACGGTTCCGCCGACACCTTCGAGCTGATCCGAGCCGCAGTCTTCGTCGCGATGACTGCCTTCTGGCTTTGGTACGCCTGGTGGGGGCTCGCGCGCCATCGTTCCGGTCCGGGTGCGTAATGCGATCGGGGAGGTACTCGTGCGATACGGGCCATTGCATGGAGATCCTCGCCGCCGCGGCACGCGGAACGCACTGAGAGCGTCGGCGAGATTACGGGAGGGGTGGCTCTCAACCAACCCGTTTGAGTGTCTCGAATCGAAATCTGTGTGGAGCTGAACAAGCCGGATGACGAGTTGAAGGAAGCAGCCGACTCCGGGACCACCTGAGTTGGCTCCGGTGGAGCCGCACTCAGGTCGTCAGCACTTTTGATAAGGACATCTGGTACCCCCTACGGGATTCGAACCCGCGCTACCGCCTTGAAAGGGCGGCGTCCTAGGCCGCTAGACGAAGGGGGCCGGACCCGGCCAGCATAGTCGGTCGCCCCGCCACCCGATGCACCTGCCCGGCTGGACCGGGTGCGGCAGACTGGGCCGCGTGATGGAGATGAGCGAAGAGCGGTTCGAGCAGCTGTGCGTCGCCGCGCTCGAGCAGGTGCCCGAGGAACTGACGGCGCTGCTGGACAACGTCGTCATGTTCATCGAGGACGACGCCCCGCCCGAGGAGCCGCATCTGCTCGGTCTCTACCACGGCATCCCCCTCACCGAACGCGACTCGCACTACGGCGGCCACCTGCCCGACCGCATCACGATCTTCCGCAACCCGACCCTGGCGATCTGCGACAGCGAGGAGGAGGTCGTCGACGAGGTGCACATCACCGTCGTGCACGAGATCGCCCACTACTTCGGCCTCGACGACGACCGCCTCCACGAGCTCGGCTATGCGTGAGATCCGTCGCGCCGAACAGCGCTTCCACACGACCGGCGAGGGTGTCGAGACCTTCCACTCCTTCTCCTACGGAGCCCACTACGATCCCGACAACATCGCCTTCGGCGCGATCATCGCGATCAACACCGAGCACCTCGCCCCCGGAGCCGGCTACGACACCCACCGGCACAGCGATGTCGAGATCGTCACCTGGGTGCTCGACGGGCTCCTCGCCCATGAGGACTCCACCGGAGGCGGAGGTGAGATCCCACCCGGTCTCGCGCAACGACTGAGTGCCGGATCGGGAGTCGAACACACCGAACGCAATGCCTCGACGGTCGAGGGCCTGACCTTCGTCCAGATGATGCTGCGCAGCGACAACGAGGGCGACCCGGAGTACGCGCAGGCCGAGGTGGCTACCGAGATCGCCGGACTGTACCGGGCGGTCGACGTCCATGCCCCGGCCGAGCTGCGGGTCGCGACCCTGGGCGAGGGCGATGTCATCGAGATGCCCACCGCGCCGCGCACGCTCATCCACGTCACGCGAGGCGCGTTGCTCGTTGACGGCGACCGCCTCACGCCCGGTGATGAGATCCGTACGGACGACCCCGTGGGCGAGTTGCGTGCCGACACCGCGACCGAGGCCCTCGTCTGGCTCCTGAGCTGACCGCCAGATCCCGTTGAGTGTGGGAGGCGCCCCACATTCAACGGGATCTCGAAGACCTCCTCCGGTGCGCTGACAGAGGGGAGGGATAGCCTGCAGGTATGCACGGATGGGATCAACATCGCCAGGCCGTCGACGCGTTACGAACCTCCTACCGGTCCATCGCGCCAGGCTCGCCCATACGACTCGCCAAACGCACCTCGAATCTCTTCCGTCCGCGGCAAGCGGCCACGGGACCGGGACTCGACGTGTCCGGTCTCGGCGGCGTCATCGAGGTCGACCCGGTCGCCGGCACCGCGGACGTCCAGGGCATGTGCACCTACGAGGACCTCGTCGACGCCACCCTCCCGTACGGCTTCATCCCCACCGTGGTGCCGCAGCTGCGGACCATCACGCTCGGCGGGGCCGTGACCGGTCTGGGCATCGAGTCCACCTCGCTGCTCAACGGCCTGCCGCACGAGGCCGTCCTCGAGATGGACCTCCTCACCGGCGCCGGCGATCTCGTGACCGCCACCCCGGACAACGAGCACGCTGATCTCTTCGCCGCCTTCCCCAACTCCTACGGCAGCCTCGGCTACGCGGTGCGCCTGAAGATCCGGCTCGAGAAGGTGCCCCCGTACGTACGTCTGCGCCATGTGCGCACTGACGGCTCGACCGAGGCTGCCAAGATCATCGAGGAGGTCGCCGACTCCGCCCGGTACGACGGCGACCGTGTCGACGCCATCGACGCCACGGCGTTCACCCCCGACGAGATCTATGTGACGCTCGCGACCTTCACCGACGATCCCGGCCCCGTCAGCGACTACTCCGGCCAGCAGATCTACTACCAGTCGATCCCGCAACGCCGCTACGACCGGCTCACGATGTACGACTACCTGTGGCGCTGGGACACCGACTGGTTCTGGTGCTCCCGCGCGTTCGGCGCCCAGAATCCCTACGTCCGACGGCTCTGGCCGCGCCGCTACCGCCGCAGCGACGTCTTCCACAAGCTCGTCGGCCTCGACACGAAGTACGGGCTGAGCAAGATCCTGGACCGCTTCAAGAAGGTGCCCGGGCGCGAGAAGGTCATCCAGGACATCGAGGTCCCCCTCGAACGGATGGGCGACTTCCTCGAGTGGTTCGACGCCGAGGTCGGCATGCGGCCGGTGTGGATCTGCCCGCTGCGCACCTCCGGGGCCTGGCCCACCTACCCGCTCGAGCCAGGACGCATCTACGTCAACGCCGGCTTCTGGGGCACCGTCGTGGTCCCGGCCGACAGCCCGCCCGGAGCGGTCAACCGCCGCATCGAGACCGCCGTGCACGAGCTCGGCGGCCACAAGTCCCTGTATTCGGAGGCCTTCTACGACAGGCCGACTTTCGATTCGCTGTACGACACTGCCGGCCTCGATCGCTTGCGTGAGCGATACGACCCCGACGGCCGTCTCAGCACTCTGTATGACAAGGCAGTGAGGAATTCATGACGATCGACACCAATGCCAAGCTCTCCATCGCCGACGCGCTCGGGCGCATCATGCGGGGCGGACTTCCGTTCCGGTTCGAGGCATATGACGGCAGTGTCGGCGGTCCGGAGGATTCGCCGATCACGCTGCGGCTCGTCAACGAGCGCGGACTGTCCTATCTGATGACGGCACCGGGCGATCTCGGCTTCGCCCGGGCCTATGTGTCGGGCGACCTCGAGGTCGACGGCGACCACCCCGGCAACCCTTACGCGGCGATGTCGCTCATCATGAGCCAGCTGCGGTTCAGGGTGCCGTCGGCGGGGGAGATGCTGCAGGTCCTGCGCAGCCTCGGGCTGGAGCACCTCCGTCCCCCGGCGCCGCCGGCTGAGGAGCATCTGCCGAAGTGGCGTCGCGCGCTGGAGGGCCTGCGGCACAACAAGACTCGCGACGCCGCCGCGATCCACCACCACTACGACGTCTCGAATCGTTTCTACGAGCTCGTGCTGGGCCCGTCGATGACGTACACGTGCGCGGTCTTCCCGCATGAGAACGCGACGCTCGAGGAGGCGCAGTTCGAGAAGTACGACCTGATCTGCCGCAAGCTCGACCTCAAGCCCGGCGACCGGCTCCTCGATCTCGGCTGCGGCTGGGGTGGCATGGTGCGGCACGCCGCGAAGCACTACGGTGCGAAGGTGCTCGGCGTGACCCTCTCGCGCGAGCAGGCCGAGTGGGGACAGCAGAAGGTCGTCGAGGAGGGACTCGGCGACCTGGCCGAGATTCGGTTCAGCGACTACCGCGACGTCCCCGAGACCGAGTTCGACGCCGTCAGCTCGATCGGTCTCACCGAGCACATCGGCGTGCGCAACTATCCCGACTACTTCGCGTTCGCGCACTCCCGGCTGCGCGAGGGCGGGCGGATGCTCAACCACTGCATCACCCGGTCGGACAACACCTCGCGAGCCACGGCGGGCGCGTTCATCGACCGCTACGTGTTCCCCGACGGCGAGCTCACCGGCTCGGGCACCATCGTGACGGCGATGCAGAATGTCGGCCTGGAGGTGCGGCACGAGGAGAACCTGCGCGAGCACTACGCCCTCACCCTCAAGGCCTGGTGCGAGAACCTCGAGGCGAACTGGGACGAGGCGCTCGGCGAGGTCACGCTCGGACGAGCGAAGGTCTGGGGCCTGTACATGGCCGGCTCGCGGCTGGCCTTCGAGCGTGACGAGATCGAGCTGCACCATGTGCTCGGCGTCAAGCCCGATGCCGACGGCAACGCCCACTACCCGCTGCGCCCCTCGTTCTGATCCGTCCGCCGGGCGGTGAGCTGTCACGCACCCGGTCCGTGGGCGGTGAGCCATCACGCACTATCGGCCTCGACGTGCGGGATAGCTCACCGGCCGCAGACGGCGGGCGTGCTGCCCGCGCCCCGGCCGCCTCACCCGGTTCGATAGGTTCGAGGCGTGCGTATCGCGACCTGGAATGTCAACTCCATCCGCAGCCGGATCGACCGCGTTCTGGCCTTCCTGGAACGTCACGATGTCGACGTCCTGGCGATCCAGGAGACGAAGTGCCGTGAGGACCAGTTCCCCGGTCTCGAACTGCAGTCGATGGGATACGAGTTCGCCCACTTCGGCGTCAACCAGTGGAACGGTGTCGCGCTGATCTCCCGCGTCGGGCTGACCGACGTGCATCGCCAGTTCGCGGACGATCAGCCGCACTTCGGTGAGATCCTCGAACCGCGTGCCATCGGAGCGACCACCGGCTCCATCCGGATGTGGAGCCTCTATGTCCCGAACGGACGCGAGCTCGACCACGAGCACTACGCCTACAAGTTGGACTGGCTCAAGCGCCTCGAGGCCGCCGGGCGCGGCTGGCTCCAGGCCGACGACCAGGCACAGGTCGCGCTGACCGGCGACTGGAACATCGCCCCCGAGGACGACGACGTCTGGGATATAGCCGAGTTCGACGGCAGGACCCACGTATCGGAGCCTGAGCGCGCCGCGTTCTCGTCCATCGTCGAGACCGGGTTCAGCGATGTCGTCCGTCCCCACACTCCGGGCCCCGGCGTCTACACCTACTGGGACTATCAGCAGCTGCGGTTCCCGAAGCGCCAGGGCATGCGGATCGACTTCATCCTGGGCTCGCCGGCGCTCGCCGCGCGCGTGACCGATGCGTTCATCGACCGCGAGGAGCGCAAGGGCAAGGGCGCCAGCGACCACGCTCCCGTCGTCGTCGATCTCGCCGACTGAGACACACCCTCGCTACGTCCGACTTTTGCCGGGTTGTGGCCCTTCACGAGCACTCCTGAGGGGCCACAACCCGGCAAAAGTCGGACCTGGAGGGATCAGGACTGGTCGGGGATCTCGATCGCGTTGAGGCGGCTCTTGTCGACGAAGCCGGTGCGGAACGACGCACGGCCCACCATATGCGCCGAGACGGGCGCGGTGAGCATCTGGAAGATCGCCACCACCACGATCACCGTGATGTCGCCCAGGTCCTGAGCACGCAGCGCCAGCCCTGCCAGGATCAGCAGGAGCCCGAGGGTCTGCGGCTTCGTGGCCGCGTGCATGCGGGTCAGCAGCTCGGGAAAGCGAAGGATGCCGATACCCGCGACCAGCGCGAAGCTCGCTCCCAAGATCAGCAGCGCCCCGGCGATGTAGTCGATCATCGGATCTCGTCCTCTCGCTGCGTCTGCTCAGGCGTATCGGGGCGCTTGGCCGCGCTGCGGTCCGAGTCCGGCGCGGCATAGCGGGCGATGCTCACCGAGCCGAGGAAGGCGACGAGAGCCAGCGCCACCAGGACCGGCAGGGTGTTGGTGTGGTTGTTGACGGCCGCCTCCACGCCGATCGCGCCGACACACGCGGCGACGAACACGTCGGCGGCGACGGTGCGATCGAGCATCGTCGGCCCGCGCACGATGCGGACCATGCACAGGACGCCGGTCAGCCCCAGGATGATCGCGCAGATGATGCCGACAGTGGTCATGCCTTCGCCCCCTCAGCCCGCAGCTGATCGCGACTGGTCTCGTAGTCCTCACGGGAGCCGAAGGCCGCGAGGACCCGATGCTCCTGGAGTCGCGCCTTGTGCCGCGCCGACTCGATCGCCTCGGGTGTCGAGCCGTCGAGCACGTGCAGCCACATCCGCCCGGTGTCGGCGTCCAGCTCGATCAACAACGATCCCGGCACCAGTGAGACGAGTTCGCCCGTCATTACCTGCAGGAGATCGGACTTCCCGACCAGATGCACCTCGATTACCGCGCTGCGCGGGGGAGCGATCGGGCGGATCGCGATCCAGGCCACCTGGAAGCTCGCCACCACCAGATCGAAGAGAAAACGCGCGAGCAGCACCAGCGCCGACAACGGGCGGAAGCGTCCGTGCAGGTCGACCGAGGGGAAGGGGAAGACCACGATCACCAGGGTCGCGACGATGAGGCCGCCGATCACGTTCAGGACGGTGACCTCGCCCCAGAGCATCGACCAGACGATGGTGAGCCCGACGATGACGGGGATGCGCAGCCGGTTCACTTGCTCAACACCGCCTCTATGTAAGGGGTGCGCTCGAGCAGTTCGGTCGAGGCGCGGTCGGCATAGCCCATGATCGGGCCGGCGAACACCGTCAGCCCGACCGTGACGAGGGCGAGCGCGAGCGTCGGCATCGCCATGCGCGCCGGGAGCCGGGAGTCGTCCTCGAGCTCCTTCCAGCTCGTCGCCCGCTGGGTCTTGGTCGCCACGCTCTTGGTGCCGTGGAGCGAGCCGCCGGTGGGAGTCCAGTCCATCGTCAGCGACGCGGAGGGCAGCTCATCCTCGTCCTTGGGCTGCCAGAAGGCGCGATTCCAGATCTTGGCGATCGCATAGAGCGTCAGCAGGCTCGTGGCGATCGCCGCCACCACACCGGTGGCCGCCAGCCATTCGTGGTCCTCGACACCGGCCTGGACGAGGGCCAGCTTGCCGAGGAAACCGGAGAAAGGCGGGATGCCGGCGAGATTCATCGCCGGAATGAAGAACATGATCGACAGGATCGGGGCGAGTCGCGCCAGGCCGCCGAGGCGGTCCAGGTTGGTGGTCCCCGCGCGGTATTCTACGAGCCCGGCCACCAGGAACAGCGTGGTCTGCACCGTGATGTGGTGGGCGATGTAGAAGACGGCGCCCTGCATGCCCAGTTGGGTGCCGAGGGCGATGCCGAACAGCATGTAGCCGATATGGCTGACCAGCGTGAAGGACAGGACACGTTTGATGTCCGATTGTGCGACCGCGCCGAGGATGCCGATCACCATCGTCAGGATCGACGCCCAGAGCAGCAGGGTGCGTAGCGTGTCGGGCGTGAACAGCAGGGTCTGCGTCCGCAGGATCGCGTAGATGCCGACCTTGGTCAGCAAGCCGGCGAACACAGCGGTCACCGGGGCCGGGGCGGTCGGATAGGAGTCCGGCAGCCAGGCGTAGAGCGGGAACACCGCCGCCTTCACCGCGAAGGTGAGCAGGAGCAGCAACTGGAGCAGCGTCGCGACACCCGTCGGCAGCTCGCCGAACCGGGTCGCGAGCTGCGCGAAGTTGACGGTTCCGGTCGCCGCGTAGACGGCGCCGATGGCGATGAGGAAGAGGACCGAGGAGATCAGGCTGACGATGATGTAGATCGTGCCCGACCGGACGCGGGCGTTCGTGCCGCCGAGGGTGATCAGTACATAGGACGATGCCAGCAGGATCTCGAAGCCGACGAAGAGGTTGAACAGATCGGCGGAGAGGAAGGCATTGGAGACGCCCGCGCTCAGCACCAGGAAGGTCGGATAGAAGACCGAGAGCGGTGTCTCGCGCCCGTACTCGACGATGCCCTGGCCGATCGAGTACAGCAGGACCACCAGGGTCACGATCGTGGACACGATCAGCATCAGCGAGCTGAACCGGTCCGCGACCAGACTGATGCCGAGCTCGGCCGGCCAGCCCGCGACATTGAAGGTCTGAGGACCGAAGGCGTCGGCGCGATACAGCAGCGTCGCCGATGCGGCGACCACGAGCGCCAGGGTGACGATGCTGATGATGCGCTGGAGGAAGGCATAGCGCCCGAAGGCCAGGCAGAGCCCGGCACCGAGCAGCGGGAGGATGACCGGTGCGAGCACCAGCTGTTCGAGGATGTGTTCGCTCATCGGGCGTCCTCCCCGCGAGGGCTGTCCGTGGAGACCCCGATGTCATCGGGCTCGTCGGCACCCTCCTCGTCGGGCAGCGACTCGTCGAGCTCGGTGTCCTCGAAGGTGGTGGAGGCTTCGTCGCGTTCGGCTCGGCGGCGGATGAAGTCGTCCTCGAGGTCGTCTTGCACGTCGTCGGTGCCGGTCAGCTGGAACGCGCGATAGGCCAGGGCCAGGCCGAAGGCCGTGACGCCCATCGTGATGACGATGGCGGTGAGAGCCATCGCCTGAGGAAGCGGGTCGCTCATCGGCCCCTCGCCCTCGCCGATGAGCGGGGCGCGTCCGGCCGGTCCCGAGGCGATCAGCAGCAGGACGTTGAGGCCGTTGCCGATCAGCACGAAGCCCACCAGGATGCGGGTGAGACTGCGCTCGAGCATGAGCGTGACGCCGGTGCCGACCATCACGCCGGCCACGATGACGAGGATCAGGTTGGGACTCATGCCGTCACCTCCTGCGGGGAGGGATGCTCGCGCTCGTTCATGCGGGGGTCGCCTCCTCGTCGAGATCCTCGGCCTCTGCCTGCTGGTCGATGCCCGCTCCGAGGCTGCGCAGGACGTCGATCGCCAGGCCGACGACGACCAGATAGACGCCGATGTCGAAGAACACCGAAGTCACCAGATGCAGTTCGCCGAGCGGGCCGAGCGGGATGTCGAAGATCGCGCTCTGCAGCACTCCTCCGCCGAGCAGGGTCGGGATGATGCCTGAGAGGGCCGCGATCGCGAGCCCGGTGCCCAGGACGAGTCCGGCGTCCACCGGAGCCGCGTTGTCGAGCTCCTCGCGGCCTCCCGCGAGATAGCGGATCATCAGGGCCAGGCTCGCGATCAGACCGCCGGCGAAACCGCCGCCGGGGGAGTTGTGACCCGCGAGCATGAGGTAGATCGAGAACACGATCACCGTGTGGAAGATCAGGCGCGTCACGATCTCGAAGACGATCGAGCGGCGGGCGTCGTGCAGGTTGGCGGCCAGCCACTGATTCGAGTCCGGCGTGACCACGCGGTGCGGGCGGCTCAGGTTGCGCGTGGAGCGATCGGTGATGAGGAAGATCAGGCTCGCGACACCGGTGGCCGCGACCACCAGCACGCTCAGCTCGCCGAGCGTGTCCCAGGCGCGGATGTCCACGAGGGTGATGTTGACGATGTTCTTGCCGCCGCCGTACTCGTAGGCGGGGTCGGGCCAGCCGGCGGAGATGGGGTCGGCGATCCGGGCGTTGGAGGAGATCAGCGCGACCCCGGCCACCAGGAGCCCGACACCGGTGCCGATCGCGATGCGCACCCAGCGCATCACGTTGAAGGGCCGGTCGGAGAAGAACGGGGGGAGGCGCCGCAGCACGAGCACGAAGGTGACGAGCAGGAAGGTCTCGACGAGCACCTGGGTGAGGGCGAGGTCGGGGGCGCCGTGGGCCACGAAGAGGATGGCGGTGCCGTATCCCGTCAGTCCGAGTAGCAGGACGGCGCGCAGGCGACGCCGTGAGCGCACGGTGAGGACCGCGGCGATGATCATCAGGATCCCGGCGGCCATCTGGAGGTAGTTGTCGGCCAGTCGGATATCGCTCACCTGGGGTGTCTCCCAGGCGCGGATGAGCGCCCAGCCGGGGACGATGATGAGCGTGACGAGGATGACGCCGAGGTAGAAGGGCAGTGAACCGCGCTGCGTGCGGCCGGTCACCTCGACCGCCAGGCGATCCACTCCGCGCATGATCGCGTGATAGGAGCGGTCGGCATCGGGCATCGGCAGCCGGTCGACCACGGCGTGCTGGGCCACCGCGACCGGCCGGCGGAAGTAGAACAGCGCGAGGCCCGCGACGATGCAGAGGGCCGAGAGCCCGAGCGCCGGGGTGACCCCGTGCCAGAGTACGAGGACGGGCTCGTGGGCCCCCTCCGGGAACGCCTCGGCGTAGGAGGCGACCCGCGGCGTGAGCCAGCCGCCGACGAATCCGCCCACCACGGTGAAGATCGTGATGAAGACGGGAACGGCCTGGAAGCCCGGGGAGAAGCGTCGTGGCGCGCAGAGCGGGACGTTCGGCTTGCTGCCGAACGCGCCCCAGACGAATCGCGCCGTGTAGGCCATCGTGAGGATCGACCCGGCGACGATGCCGGCGAGGGCGAGCCAGCCGCCGAGGCCCCAGCCGAGATCGTGGCCGAGGTCGACATAGGCGGTGAGGGCCGCCTCCTTGGCGGTGAAACCGAGCATCGGCGGGATGCCGGCCATCGAGCCTGCCGCGATGAGCGTCGTGACGAACAGCACCGGACGGGCTTGGCGCAGGCCGTTGAGCTCACGCAGGTCGCGGGTGCCGACGGACCGGTCGATGATGCCGACGATGAGGAACAGCGCCGATTTGAACAGCGCGTGCGCGAACAGCAGGGACAGAGCGGCGAAGCCCGCGGCGCGGGTGCCGGTGCCGGCCATCGCGACCAGGAAGCCGAGCTGGCTGACCGTGCCGTAGGCGAGCAGCAGCTTGATGTCGTACTGCCGCAGTGCGCGGAGGCCGCCCACGATCATGGTGAGGATGCCCAGCGTGACCAGCAGGGGTCGCCAGCCCGGTGTATCGGCGTAGGCGGGGGCCATGAGTGCGACGAGGAACGCACCGGCCTTGACCATGGCCGCGGCGTGGAGGTACGCGCTGACGGGGGTCGGTGCGGCCATGGCGCCGGGCAACCAGAAGTGGAACGGGACGAGCGCGGACTTCGAGAGCGCGCCGACCAGGACGGTCATGACACCGGCGGTCACCCAGGCGTTGGGCTCCGGCGGGGAGGCGATCATCTCGCTGAGCAGCGCCGTGCCGCTCTGCACGTAGAGGATCACCAGCCCGATCAGCATCGTCAGGCCGCCGAACGTGGTGACGATCAGGGCGCTCATGGCCGCGCGGCGGTTGGCGCGCCGATCCGGGTTGTGACCGATGAGCAGGAAGGACAGGACGGTCGTGAGCTCCCAGAAGGTGTAGAGCACGAAGACGTTGTCCGAGAGCACCAGCCCGAGCATCGCGCCGGCGAAACCGGTGAGAACGCCGGCGAAGCGCCAGATCTCCGGGTCGCCGGGGCGGAAGTACCACGAGCAGTAGATGAGGACGAGTGCCCCGATGCCGGTCACCAGCAGGGCCAGGATCGCCGCGAAGGGACCCATGGCGAAGTCGAGGTCGAGTCCGATCGACTCGACCCAGACGATCTGCTCGACGACTGCCTCGCCGGTGCGCGTGACCTCGAGGGTCTTCGGCAGCAACCAGGCGAAGGAGAGGGCGGGGGCCAGCGCCATGATCCAGAAGGCACGGCGGTCCAGCAGGCGAATGAGGGCAGGGGCGACCGCAGCGGCGAGGAAATGGAGCGCAATCAACCAGAGCATGGTTGACCACAGCGTAGCGGAACGGTCCCAGCTGCGCCGATCTGAGTATTGTGCGCCGGCCAGCGAGAAACGTCCAGTGGTGTCACCATGAGGGCATGTCCGAAGAACGCCAGGAGGCCACGGAACCCCGCGGTGTCGAGCCGCCTCGGTGGGCGCGGCGGGCGGTCGTCATCGTGGTCGCCGTGCTGTTGGTTCTGGCCGCGTACGCTCTCGCGGCAGCGTTCTTTCCCCGCTGGTGGGGGGAGCGCATCGGCGCCTTGGTCGGCGGTTCGACGCCGACCGGGGTTCTCTGGGGGCTGTTGATCGGCGCCGTCTTCGCGGCTCTGCCGGTGTTCGTGCTGGCCTTCGTGCTGAGGCCGCGATGGAAGGTCCGGGCTGCTCTGGTGCTGCTCGCGGTCCTGCTGGCGGTGCCCAATCTGCTGACGTTGTCGGTCGTGCTCGGTGGGAACGACGCCGCGAGTGACGGACGCGATATCTGGTCGCGCGAGGCGCCCGGCTTCGTGACCGGGACCTGGATCGGCGTGGCAGCGGGGGCGCTCGCCGCGGTCCTGTTGATTCTGGCCCGCTGGTCGGCCGTCCGGAGGAGGCGGCAGCTCGGTGTCCTGCGCCGCGACCTGGAGGTCAGCTCCGAGTCGGACCGGCTCCATCGTGAGGAGGCCGATCGGCTGCGGCGCACGGCAGAGGAGCGCGAGGAGGCCGAGCGCCGTCGAGACGAGCCGCCCGACCTCGCCGAGAACCGCTGACCGCGGTGTCGCTCGCTGCCGCGGGCTGACACTCATGCCGTTCTTCGATGCGGCGGAGATGGGGGCGATTTGCCGTCACGGTGCTCGCGCAGGCGTGATCGATCGCGCGCAGGATGTGCCTCTGTGGCTGTCCCCGCAATCACAGAATCACCTCTTGCGTCGATCCCGGCCGGGTTCACGAGGAGTGACGGCGATTCTTCGGGACGGCTGGCGTTCGAGCATCCGCATCACGGAGGTCTCGCTCATCTAGGATGATTCCAACCAGACCGAGTCGGGAGTGACGATGACGGTGCACGAGGACCAGGCGGCGGACACCGAAGGACCCGCTGCCGATGACGTGCTGGTCGTCGACGGCCTGTCGCGACGTTTCGGCGATCTGATGGCCGTGGACGAGGTGAGCTTCCGCATCGCTCCGGGTGAGACCTATGGTCTGCTGGGGCCCAACGGAGCCGGCAAGACCACCACGATCTCGATGGTCGCCGGACTGATCCGCGCGGACGCGGGCACGGTGCGAGTGGCCGGTCAGCCGATGTCCCCTTCGCACCCCCAGCCCAAGCGTCACATCGGTCTGGTGCCGCAGGACCTGGCGATCTATCCGGAGTTGTCCGCCCGGGAGAATCTCGTCTTCTTCGGCCGGCTGCAGGGGATGGGTGGCGCCGATCTCAAGGGCCGTGTCCAGGAGGTCCTGGACCTGATCGGCTTGGCCGACCGGGCGAAGGACAAGAGCAAGAACTTTTCCGGCGGCATGAAGCGGCGCTTGAACATCGGCATCGGGCTGCTGCACGAGCCGCATCTGCTGATCCTCGACGAGCCGACGGTGGGCGTCGACCCGCAGTCCCGCAATTCCATCCTGGAATCGGTGGAGCGGCTGTCTACCGCTGGAATGGCCGTGCTGTACACCACCCACTACATGGAGGAGGCCGAGCGTCTCTGCGACCGGATCGGCATCATCGACACCGGCCGGATCCAGGCCGAGGGCACGCGTGACGAGCTCATCCGGCTCACCGGGGGTGTGGACCAGATCCGCTTGGCCGGCACCGGTGACCTCCCGCAGGCGATCGAGAGCCTCCGGCAGCTGTCCGCGGTCGAGCAGGTCGACCACGACGGTCTCGCGCTGCGGCTGACGGTCCACGATGCGCCCACCGCCGTCGCCGAGATCGTCACACGAGCCACCGGTGCCGGGATGTCACTGGCCGATGTGGAGATCACCCGACCGGATCTCGAGTCGGTGTTCCTCCAGTTGACCGGCAAGGCCTTGAGGGACTGACCTATGGGCCGCATCTGGACGATGACCGCCGCAGACCTCAAACAGCGCATCCGCGACCGGTCGGTCATCATCTTCGCGATCGTCGTCCCACTCGCGCTCATGGGGATCCTGAACCTGATCATCGGAGGGGCCGAGGAGGGCACCGAACTCGGCGACATGACGGTGGCCGCCTCGGTTCCCCAGGGCGATGCCTCCGCCGGCGCCATCGTCAGCGCGCTCGAGGGCATCGACGGGCTGTCGATCACCGTGGACCAGGTCGACGAGGATCGGGCTCGCGCCGAGGCTCGCGACGGGACCGCCACCATCGGATTGCTGATACCCGAGGGCTTCGGCGAAGGCCTGAGCAGCGGAGACGGGCGCGATATCACCGTCATCGAGGGTGACGGCGCCGGGCTGGAGGGCCAGGTCCTGACCTCGGTGCTCACCGGCATCGTCGACCGCTTCGGGGCCGCGACGGTCGCGACACAGGCGGCCGGCGCGCTCGGCGTGCCTCCGACGGATCTGGAGGCCATCGCGCAGGACGTGGCCACCGCCGAGCCGTCGATCTCCCTGGTCGACGGGCAGGCCTCCGACGAGCAGTTGAGCGACTCCGGGGCGCTGGTCGCCGGTCAGGCCGGGCTGTTCCTGCTCTTCACGGTCGGCTTCGGCGTGCTCTCCCTGAACGCCGAGCGGGACCAGGGAACCCTCCCGCGCCTGTTGTCGATGCCGATGCGCCCGAGCGCTGTGCTCATCTCGAAGGGGTTGGTCAGTTTCCTGCTCGGCATCGTGGCGACGACGATCCTGCTGGTGGTGGGCGGCCTCATGTTCGGTGTCGATTTCGGCTCGCTGCCGGCGGTGGGCCTGCTGGTCCTGTCGGTCGTGACAGCGGCGGCCTCGTTGATGTTCGTCATCGCGCGCGTGGCCAAGACCGCCGAGCAGGCCAATATCGCGCAGTCGATCATCGCGGTGACCCTGGGCGTCGCGGGTGGGGCGTTCTTCCCGCTGGCCGCGTCGGGCCTGCTCGCCAGGCTCTTGGACCTGAATCCGATCGCCGCCTTCGTCCGTGGTCTGGGGATCACCTCCGGGGGCGGCGGTGTGTCCGACATCGTCGGACCGGTGCTCATCATGCTCGGCTTCGCCGTCGTGGTCGGTGCGATCTCTCGCCTGGTGCCCGACCGTGGGACGTCCCTGTGAGGGCCGTGGCAGCCGTCGCGTGGGCGGAGTTGCTGCGCTTCCTGCGCGACAAGTCGAATATCTTCTTCGTCTTCGTGTTCCCGATGCTGCTGGTGTTCGTGCTGGGCTCGACCTTCGGCGGCGGTGGCACCCAAGGCGGCGTGCAGGTCGTGGGCGAGAGCGGGGCGCTGCGCGATGCCGTGGTCGCTCAGCTGGAGTCGCAGGATCTGTCCGTCCGTGTCGCGGATGAGGACGAGGCGCTCGAACAGGTGTCACGAGGCCGGGCCGCCGCCGGGCTGATCCTTGCCGATGGCGCGGAGGATGCCTACGCGCGTGGCGACCGCATCGAGCTGGAGGTCGTGCCCGCGGCGGGAGCGGCGGGGATGGCCATGCGACAACAGGTGGCCACGGCGGTCGAGACGCTCCAACTGGATCGCGCCGAGCTCGATGCGCTCACGCAGCGTGGCATCGAGGCACCCGCGGCGGAGTCGGCCCTCGATGCCGCGAAGGAGCGGGTGACGCCACCTGGGGTCACGGTCCGCGATGTCGACGACGTCGCACAGGCCTTCTCCGGCGTCGGCCAGTTCGAGGTGGGCGCCACCTCGCAGCTGCTGCTGTTCGTCTTCCTGACCTCGCTGGCAGGGTCGGCGACCCTGATCCAGGCCCGGCGCGAGGGGGTGATCGCCCGATCGCTCTCGGCGCCGGTGCGATCGGGGCAGGTGCTGATGGGCCAGGCGACCGGACGATTCGCCATCGCGATGTTCCAGGGCCTGTACATCATGGTCGCCACCGCGCTGATCTTCGATGTCGACTGGGGCGATCCGCTGCTGGCCGTCCTCATCCTGGCGTGTTTCGGTGCGGTGGCGGCGGGAGCGGCCATGCTGCTCGGCTCGCTCGTCGACAATGAGGCGGCCGCGAGCGGGATCGGCGTCGGGCTGGGCCTGGTGCTGGCCGGTCTCGGCGGCGGCATGGCCCCGTTGGAGATCTTCTCCGACACCCTCCGCAGGGTCGCCCACATCACCCCGCATGCCTGGGCCTACGACGCCTTCGCCGATATCCAGCGTCATGACGGCGGGCTGATCGATATCCTGCCGCAGCTGGGTGTGCTCGTGGCGATGGCCGCGGTGGTCCTCGCCGCCGGCACCTGGAGCCTGCGCCGCAGCGTCGAACGCTCGCTCTGAGCACTCGCTGCCCGGTCCACTCCGCGACCCCTGTCGTTAGGCTTGCGACAGAGTGTGGCCAACGCGGCGGTAAGGCGTACATCGGTTCCGCCCACGGGTGGGAAGAAGGCCGTGAAGTAGACCCGGAGTATGCGCCACCTCGCCCTCCTCCCGGCCGGTGCGCCGGGACGCGTCCTCAGTCGCGGCGGGAACGGCGAGACCGGGCCTGGTCGATGAGGCTCGCCTGGATGTCCTGGTCGCCGTAGCGGGTCCACGCCCCCTCGGAGTCCAGATGCCAGGACATCGTCTCGGGGGAGGCCATCGTCGCGAGGAGCTCCGAGAGCTGGTCGACGTGCTGCTGCGAGGGCACCCGGACGAGTACCTCGACGCGGCGATCGAGGTTGCGGTGCATCAGATCGGCCGAGCCGATCCACACCTCCGGCTCGCCGCCGCCGGCGAACCAGAACACCCGGCTGTGCTCGAGGAACCGACCGAGCACGCTGTGTACCCGGATGTTCTCACTCAGTCCCGGAACTCCGGGGCGGAGGGCGCATATGCCTCGCACGATGAGATCGATGCGCACGCCGGCGCGCGATGCCTCGTACAGGGCGTCGATCATCTCCTCGTCGACGAGCGCGTTGACCTTGATCCGGATCGTCCCCTCGCGTCCGGCGCGCGCGTGGGCCGACTCGCGGCCGATACGCTCGAGCAGACCGGCTCGGACATCGTGCGGGGCGACGAGCAGGGTGTCGTAATCGGTGTTCTGGGCGAAGCCGGACAGGTTGTTGAACAGCTCGGTGAGGTCGTGGGTGACACCGGCATCCGAGGTCAGCAGTCCGAGGTCCTCGTACTGGCGAGCGGTCTTGGGGTTGTAGTTGCCGGTGCCGATATGGGCGTAGCGACGCAACCCGTCGGGCTCGTCGCGGATGACCAGCGCCAGCTTGCAGTGGGTCTTCAGGCCGACGAGACCGTAGACGACGTGGCAGCCCGCGCGCTCGAGCTTGCGTGCCCACCGGATATTGGCCTGTTCGTCGAAACGTGCCTTGATCTCCACCAGGACCAGCACCTGCTTGCCGGCGCGGGCGGCGTCGATGAGCGCGTCGATGATCGGGGAGTCTCCCGAGGTGCGGTAGAGGGTCTGCTTGATCGCCAGCACATCGGGGTCGGCGGCTGCCTGCTCGATGAAGCGCTGCACGCTCGTCGCGAAGGAGTCGTAGGGATGGTGGACGAGGACGTCGCGCTTGCGGAGTGCCCCGAACAGGTCGGCCGGACTGGCGGTCTCGACCTCGGCGAGATGCTGATGGGTGCCGGGGACGAAGGGCGGATACTGCAGCTCCGGTCGATCGAGGTCGGCGATCTGGTTGAGAGAGCGCAGGTCCAGCGGCCCGGGTAGCCGGAACACCTCCTCCTCGGTGATGCGCAGTTCCGTCACCAGCAGGGACAGGACGTCGTCGGTGATCGTGTCCTCGACCTCGAGCCGCACCGGCGGGCCGAAGCGCCGCCGCAGCAGCTCCTGTTCGAGTGCCTTGAGCAGGTTCTCGGCGTCGTCCTCTTCGACCTCCAGGTCCTCATTGCGCGTCACACGGAACATGTGGTGCGCCACTGGCTCCATGCCCGGGAACAACATGTCGAGGTGGGCCGCGATGACCTCCTCGAGCGGCACATACCGGCCATCGGACGCGGGCACCCAGCGGTCGATGATCGGCGGCACCTTGACCCGGGCGAAGTGCTCCTTGCCGGTCGCCGGGTTGCGCATGAGCAGGGCGAGATTGAGCGACAGGCCGGAGATATAGGGGAACGGGTGCGCCGGGTCGACCGCGAGCGGAGTCAGGATCGGGAAGACACGCTCGCGGTAGAACTCGCCGAGCCGCTCGCGCTCGTCGGCATCGAGATCGGCCCAGGTGACGAGTCCGATGCCCTCGGCAGCGAGCGCGGGCACGAGCGAGGAGGTGAACAGCTCGGCCTGACGGACCATGAGGGCGTTGCTCTCGCGCAAGCTCTCGGTGAGGACGTGGCGTGGTTTGAGCCCGCTCGCCGAGGGCACGGCGACGCCGGCCGCGATGCGACGCTTGAGTCCGGCGACGCGGACCATGAAGAACTCGTCGAGGTTGCTGTTGAAGATCGCGGTGAAGCGCACCCGTTCGAGCAGCGGCAGGCTGGTGTCCTCCGCGAGCTCGAGGACCCGCGCGTTGAAGGCGATCCACGACAGCTCGCGATCGAGGAAGCGATCGTCGGGCAGGGTGCCCTCGTGCGGGTCATAGGGCGGATCCACGTCGAACTCGTCAGGCGACGTCGCGGCTTCGATCAGGTCCGAACTCTCCACGAGTTCACGATGACACGAAAACGTGAACGGTGCGTGAACACGTGTTCCGCGGGTGACTCACGAGGTCCAGAGGACATCGCGCGCATGCTCGGCGAAACCGAGCCTGCGGTAGACGGCGAGGGCGGGTGCGTTGTCGCCCTCGACATAGAGGTCGACGGTCCGGAGACCGGAGTCCCACAGGTGGCGCAGGCCGCGTGCGGTGAGAGCGGTGCCCAGGCCGCCGCCGTGCGCGTCGGGATCGACGCCGACGACGTAGACCTCGCCGACATCGCCCTCCACCTTCGTCCAGTGGAAGCCGACGACGTGGCCCTCCCGCTCGGCGACGAAGAGACCGGCCGGGTCGAACCACGGCTGAGAGCGGCGCCGGTCGAAGTCGGCGCGGTCCATCGCCCCCTGCTCCGGATGCGAGGCGAAGGCGCGCCCGTTGATCGCGACGATCGCATCGGCATCCGACTCGTCGAAGGAGCGCAGGGTGATGCCCTCGGGCTCGGGAACCTCGGGGGCTGTGGTCATCGACAGCCGTAGGACGAGCAGCGTGCGGGCCTCGCGCAGGCCGCTCGAGGCCGCGAGGGCGCGGGCTGCCGGCAGGTCGCCGTGGGACCAGAACGCCTCCTCGCCGCCGGCGAGCAAACGGTCGAGCAAGGCCCTGCCTCGGCCCTGGCGACGATGGTCGGGGTGCACGGCGAGCTCGACGGGAGCGTCGCCGCTGGCGAGCGCTGCGGCGTGGTCCTCTTCGTGGAACACCCGCCACGGGCCTTCGTTCTCCACGGCGATGGTGGTGGCCTCGTTGAACGGCGCGACTCCGTCGGCCGCGCGCGCTGCCTCGGCGAGGTCGGTGATGCTCTGAGCGCTCATATCGCGAGCCTACCGATCCGTGGGCGGTGAGTTATCCCGCTCTCGCTCGCGTGGGCGGTGGGTTGCGCACGTCTCGAGGCGGTTGAGAGGTGCCTAACCCACCGCTCCTCGCGGCGGTGGGTCCTGCACCTTTCGTGCGTGGTGAGAGGTGCGTAACTCACCGCCCCGGGTCCTCAGGAAAGCTCGCGCAGCTGAGCCCCGACCTCGGCGGCGACGGCCCGGGCGAGGGACTCGGCATCGTCCTCATCGTCCTCGGGGATGATCCGGTGCACGGTGCCGGACTCGCGCAGGTCGAACGCGCCGATGCGCTGAGCGCGGGCAAGCTCCTCGGCATGATCGATATCGCCGTGCACGATCGCGCTGGCGCCCTCCGGCGGCAGGGGTGAGAGCCACGCGTTCTGTGTGGCGATGACCCGTGCGGCGGGGAGCAGCGCGAGTGCGCCTCCACCGCAGCCCTGGCCGAGGAGCACCGAGACCGAGGGCACGCGGATGGTGGACAACTGGCTGATGCAGCGGGCGATCTCACCGGCGATCGCGCCCTCCTCCGCCTGCGGCGAGAGCTCGGCGCCGGGGGTGTCGATGAAGGACACGAGCGGCAGGCCGAGCTCATTGGCGAGGCGGATTCCTCGACGGGCCTCGCGCAGCGCCGCGGGACCCATGGGCTTGATGCGGCTCTGGGTGGTGCGGTCCTGGCCGATGACGACACACGGCACGCCGTCGAGCCTGGCGAGAGCGACGATCATCGCGGAGTCCCGTTCGCCCTTCTCGGTTCCCTGCAGGCGCAGTGTCGCGTCGCTTCCGTAGCGGAGCACCTCGCGGACCCCCGCTCGTTGGGCGCGCCGTGTCAGCTGCACCGACTCCCAGGTGTCGTGTCGCGTGGTCGTCTGCTCGCTGCGGCGGTGGCGCCTCGACGGCTCGGCGGGGTCCACGAGCACCGACAGGGCGGTGTCGACCATCGAGGGCAGCTCCTCGGGGAAGACCACCGCGTCGATGATGCCGCGGTGGGCGAGGTTGTCGGAGGTCTGCACGCCCGGCGGGAACGGAGCTCCGTTCAACAGCTCGTAGACCTTGGGTCCGAGGAAGCCGACGAGGGCACCCGGCTCGGCGATCGTGATGTGTCCCAGCGACCCCCAGGAGGCGAAGACTCCGCCGGTGGTGGGGTGGCGCAGGTACACCAGATAGGGGAGGCCCGCGGCCTTGTGGTCCATGAGCGCACGGGAGATGTCGACCATCGTCACGAAGGCCGGAGTCCCCTCCTGCATCCGGGTTCCGCCCGATGCGGTCGTCGCGAGGACGGGGAGCCCCTCGGCGGTGGCCCGGCGCACGGCCGAGACGATGCGACGGGCGGAGGCCTGGCCGATGGAGCCGGCGAGGAAGCCGAACTCGTTGACGAGGACGGCCACCGGCCGGCCCTTGACCGTGGCGCGGCCGGTGACGATCGACTCGTCGGTCCCGGCGCGTTCGGCTGCGGCGCGCAGTTCGGTCCGGTACGGCTCGCGATGCCCGCTGATGTCGATCGGCTCGTCCCAGGACGTGTAGGAGCCCTCGTCGAGGACGAGATCGATCAGCTCGCGTGCATTCAGGCGTCCCACGCCCGCGACTCTAGTGCTTGTGCGCCGCGCGTGGGCGGCGAATGCCCTAGGCCGAGGTGTCGGCGGTGTCGCGCGAGGCCTCGCGCTTGGCGGCCACGAAGCGGTAGCCGACGTTGCGGACGGTGCCGATCAGGGTCTCGTGGTCGGCACCGAGCTTGGCGCGCAGCCGGCGGACGTGGACGTCCACGGTGCGCGTGCCGCCGAAGTAGTCGTAGCCCCAGACCTCCTGCAACAGCTGCTGGCGGGTGAAGACCCGGCCCGGGTGCTGGGCCAGGAACTTGAGCAGCTCGAACTCCTTGAAGGTGAGGTCGAGGGAGCGGTTCTCCAGCTTGGCGGTGTAGGTGACATCGTCGACCACCAGTCCGCCCGAGGTGATGACGTGGGCATCGTCGTCGCCGGTGGTCTTGGCCTGCTGCAGGCGACCGATGGCCAGCCGCAGCCGCGCCTCGAGCTCGGCGGGCCCCGCGGTGGTCAAGATGACATCGTCCATGCCCCAGTCGGCGGCGGCTACGGCGAGCCCGCCCTCGGTGAGGACGAGAAGGAGAGGGCAATCGATGCCCGTGGTGCGAAGTACGCGGGTCAGGGAGCGGACCTGGGCGAGGTCGAGGCGGCCGTCGACGAGCACGGCATCGGCCTGCGGAGCGTCGATGAGGGCGCTCGCCTCAGCGGGCAGGATCTTCACGTGGTGCGGCAACAGAGCCAGCGCGGGCAGCACCTCCACCGATGACTGGGTGCTCCTGGTGAGCAGAATCAGGTGGGACATACGTGGAATCCTCCCGGTACACGTTGAGGCCATGGTGAATTCACCGTGGCCTCATTGCTGGGTCGACTCTACTTCATGATTCAGTGATGTTTCTAGGTGTGACAGGTGGAATGAGAACTGAATCACATCTGTTTCGGTCGCGTTCTACCCTGATGACATGACCGGTTGGTGGGTGCTCATGGCCGCGCTCATCGCGACCTTCCTGGTGGCCTTCGCGGCTCGCGCGGTCAACGGCCGGTTCCGTTCGACAGGGAGTGATGGCGTGCCTGCGATCGATGATGTCGCGGACCGATTCGATGTCGAGGTCCTTGGCCGGTCGCTCGGCGATCGGGCCACGCTGGTGCAGTTCTCGAGCGCCTTCTGCCAGCCCTGCCGGGCCACGCGGGCCGTGCTCGCTCAGGTCACGGAGATCGTGCCGGGCGTGGAGGTGGTCGAGGTCGATGCCGAGGCGCACCTGGAGCTGGTGCGGCAGTGGAATGTCCTGCGTACGCCGACCGTCTTCGTGCTGGACTCCTCCGGTCGGCTGGTGCGGCGTGCCTCCGGTGCTCCCAGCCGCGATCAGGTGCTCGCCGCCGTGGCGGAAGCGGTCGACTGATCTCACAGTGTGGATAGTTGTCTTGTATTTCGAGACGCATGGTGGGGTAGTCCGATTTCGCCCCTAAGCTGATGGACATGTTCATCACGGCACTCCTCACGCGACGCCGGGCGGTCGACAACTGCCACGTGCGCTCCGCGCTGTGTCGTCTTCGCTGACTCCCCGCCACCACTGTCAGCCGGCCGCGCCCGCGGCCTTCCCCGGAGAGCATCCCTTGTCTCGACCTGTGCAGGTGGACCCACGTGGTCCCCGCGTCGCCGCTGCGCTCACCGCGGCCGTCCTCGCCGTCGCCCTCGTGGTGCCGGCGCCAGGACGCGAGATCGTGCTGGCACTCCAGGGCATCGTGTTCGCTCTGGGAGCGCTCGTGGGAGTCGGCGCGACGCCCTATGCCCTGTTCTTCGCCCGCGTGGTGCGCCCGCGCCTCGCGGCCCCGACCGAGTGGGAGGACGCGCGCCCGCCGCAGTTCGCCCAGCTCGTCGGCCTCATCTTCGTCGCCATCGCCCTGGCCGGTTTCCTCACCGGCCTCACGGTGCTCGGCTTCGTCGCCACCGCTGCGGCCCTCGTCGCAGCACTGTTGAACGCCGCCACGGGCCTGTGCCTGGGCTGCGAGCTGTACCTGATCACCCGCCGACTGGCCACCTCCCTGGCCTGAGTCACCACCGAAAGGAATGAGTATGAGCCGCGAGAACGCGCTCGTCACGGCCGACTGGGTCGAGGAGCATCTCAACGATCAGAACGTCGTCCTCGTCGAGGTCGACGAGGACGCCGAGGCCTACGACAAGGGCCACATCCCCGGCGCCGTCAAGCTGGACTGGAAGAAGGATCTCCAGGACGGCGTGCGCCACGACTTCATCAGCAAGGACCGCCTCGAGAAGCTGCTCGGTGAGAAGGGCATCTCCGCTGACGACACCGTCGTCTTCTACGGCGGCAACAACAACTGGTTCGCGGCCTACGCGTACTGGTACCTCGCGTACTACGGCCACGAGAACCTGCGCCTGCTCGACGGCGGCCGCAAGAAGTGGGAGCTCGACTCGCGCGAGCTGACCACCGACGTGCCCAGCCGTGAGGCCACCACCTACACGGCCAAGGACCCCAACGAGGACATCCGCGCCTACCGCGACGAGGTCGTCGAGGCCATCGGCACCAAGAACCTCATCGACGTCCGCAGCCCCGACGAGTTCGCCGGACGCCTGCTGGCCCCCGCGCACCTGCCGCAGGAGGCCGCGCAGATCGCCGGTCACATCCCGACCGCCGGCAACGTCCCGTGGAGCAAGGCCGCCAACGAGGACGGCACCTTCAAGAGCGATGACGAGCTCAAGGCGCTCTACAGCGACGCCGGCCTCGACGAGGGCAAGGACACCATCGCCTACTGCCGCATCGGCGAGCGCAGCTCGCACACCTGGTTCGTGCTGCGGGAGATCCTCGGCTACCCGAATGTCAAGAACTACGACGGCTCGTGGAGCGAGTACGGCTCGCTGCGCGGCGTGCCGGTCGCCCTCGGCGATGAGCCCGGGGAGGCCTGACATGTGCGGAGCGATCAAGGGCGGACCGAGCCTCGACGGCGTCGACGTCGCCAACCAGGCCGTGATCCAGGGCATCGTCACCCGCGGTGACGAGCCGGTCGGCAACGCGTACGTGCGGCTGCTGGACGCGGGCGGCGAGTTCACCGCCGAGGTTCCGACCTCGGCCACCGGACAGTTCCGGTTCTTCGCCGCTCCCGGCTCGTGGACGCTGCGCACCCTCGCGCCGCGTGCCGATGTCGTGGAGCGTCAGGTCGTCGCCCAGAAGGGTTCGGTCGCCGAGGTGGCCGTCACCGTCTGACCCGACGACGCATCGAACGAAGGGGACCCGCCGATCCGGTGGGTCCCCTTCGTCGTCACTCCCGCGCAGTGGCGGTAGCTGGTCAACCTTTCGTTTGCTGCAGCGGTAGCTGGTCAACGTATTCGGGACCGGATGGGGTTGGTGGCGTACCGCTGCAGCGGCGACGCGTTGAATGGTGTCCCGTGGGGGCTCGCGTTCGCAGCGGTAGCTGGTCAACGTAATCGGGACCGGATGGGGTTGATGGCGTACCGCTGCAGCGCACGAGAGGTTGATGGTCTACCGCCGCTGGTGAGCGAGCGGATGGTGGACGACTCAGGCCTCGAGGATCAGCGTGACGGGTCCGTCGTTGACGAGCTCCACGGCCATGTCCGCCCCGAACACGCCACGCCCGACGGTCGCGCCGAGTGCCTCGAGGGCCGCGCAGAACTTCTCGTACACGGGCTCGGCCACCGGTCCCGGCGCTGCCGCGCCCCAGGATGGACGACGTCCCTTCCGGGTGTCGGCGTAGAGGGTGAACTGACTGACTACCAGCATCGGCGCGTCGATATCCGAGGCCGACTTCTCCTCGGCCAGGATTCGCAGCTTCCAGAGCTTCGCGGCGAGCGTTTCGGCGCGCTCGGGAGTGTCGTCGTGGGTGACCCCGAGCAACACCATCAGCCCCGGTCCATCGATGCGTGAGACCACCTCGCCGTCGACGGTGACCGATGCTCGTGTGACCCGCTGCACGACTGCCCGCATGCGCGCCAGCGTACGTGTCGGGCCTCAGGCGATCAGCGATAGGATGGCCCTTATGGCCTTCGAGATTCCGCCCGACCTCCACCAGGACGTCATGCCGCTCGCCTGGCTCCTCGGGCACTGGCACGGCAACGGCCGCGGGGACTACCCCACCATCGAGGAGTTCGGCTTCGAGCAGGACATCGCGTTCACCCACGACACCCGCCCTTTCCTGCACTACTTCAGTCAGACCTGGATCACCGACGAGGACGGCGATCGCGTGCGACCCGGCGCCCTCGAGACCGGATTCCTCCGGGCCGCCGGCGAGGGCAAGGTCGAGATGGTCCTCGCGCATCCCACCGGGTACGCCGAGATCTGGTACGGCGAGATCGACGGCCCTCGTCTCACGCTCAGCACCGATGTCATCGCTCGCACCGAGACCGCCAAGGAGTACACCGCCGGCCAGCGGATGTACGGCCTCGTCGAGGGCAACCTCATGTACGCCTATGACATGGCCGCCGAGGGCCAGCCGCTCCAGTCCCACCTATGGGGGAAGCTCGCTCGTGTCTGAACACCGCAGCCCCCTGCTCGACCTTCCCGGGGCGGTGGAGGCCGACGCGCCCGATGCGGGCGTCGCCGCGCACTACGGATCGATCGTCCCCGAGCAGCGGCGCTTGATCGCCGGCGAGGGCTTCGTCGACCTGTCGAACCGCGAGGTCTTCACCGTGAGCGGACCCGACCGGCTGACCTGGCTGCATTCGCTCACCACCCAGCATCTGGAGTCGCTCCCCGCCGACACCTGGACAGATGTCCTCCTGCTCACCCCGCAGGGACGCATCGAGTTCGCCTTCACGGGCTTCGATGACGGCAACGATGTCTTCCGCGCCTTCACTGAACCGGGTGCCGCCGACGACCTGATCGCCTTCCTCGATCGCATGCGCTTCATGTCGCGCGTCGAGGTGGCGCGCGACCCTGAGCACGTCCTCATCGCGACGGGGGCCGAGCTGATGCCACGCATCATCGCCCGCGATGAGTTGGCTGATCTCCCCGCCGAACTCGGCCGGCCGGCAGGCACCTGGGCCTACGAGGCCCTTCGGATCGAGCAGGGACTGCCGCGGCTCGGCCTGGACACCGATGACCGCAGCATCCCCAACGAGGTCGGTCTGCTCGGCCGCGCCGTCCACTTGGACAAGGGCTGCTACCGCGGACAGGAGACGGTGGCCCGCGTCTACAACCTCGGACGTCCGCCGCGCCGCCTAGTCCGGCTGCTGCTCGACGGCTCGGTCGACCACCTTCCCGCGCACGGCACCGACATCCTCGACGGCGACAAGGTCGTCGGACAGGTCGGTTCGAGCGCACGCCATCACGAGCTGGGGCCCATCGCCCTGGCCGTCGTCAAACGCAATGTCGACCCCGCCGCCACACTCGTGGCCGACGGTGTCGCCGCATCACAGGAGATCATCGTGGACCCCGACGCAGGACTACACGTGCGAGCGGCCCGGTAATGGCCGATTTCGCCGAACTCGGCTTGGACGACGCGATCGTCGACGTCGTCACGGGACTGGGCTATGAGACGCCCACCCCCATTCAAGAGAAGGCCATCCCGGCCCTGCTGACCGGCCGGGATGTCGTCGGCCTCGCGCAGACCGGCACCGGCAAGACCGCCGCCTTCGCCCTGCCGATCCTGCAGCGCCTCGATCCCTCGGCGAAGCAGACGCAGGCGCTGGTGCTGGCGCCCACCCGTGAGCTCGCCCTGCAGGTCTGCGAGGCCTTCGCCACCTATGCCGCCGCCACCCCGGGCCTCCAGGTGCTGCCGGTGTACGGCGGGCAGAGCTATCAGTTCCAGATCTCCGGGCTCAAGCGCGGAGCACATGTCGTGGTCGGCACCCCGGGCCGCGTCATCGATCACCTGGAACGCGGCACCCTCGATCTCTCGCACCTGGACGTCCTGGTGCTCGACGAAGCCGACGAGATGCTCAACATGGGCTTCGCCGAGGATGTCGAACGGATCCTCGCCGACACCCCGGAGTACAAGCAGGTCGCCCTGTTCTCGGCGACGATGCCGACGGCGATCCGCCGGCTGGCCAAGCAGTATCTGCACGACCCGATGGACATCGCCACTCCCCAGGCGCGTCAGTCGACCAGCTCGGTGCGCCAGCGCTGGATCGCGACCTCGCATCACCACAAGCTCGATGTGCTGACTCGTCTCCTCGAGGTCGAATCGGGCGATGCGATGATCATCTTCGTCCGCACCAAACAGGCCACCGAGGAGCTGGCCGAGAAGCTGCGCAGCCGCGGCTATCAGGCGGCCGCCCTCAACGGCGATCTGGCTCAGGCTCAGCGCGAGCGCACGGTCGGGGCGCTCAAGTCCGGTGTCCTCGACATCGTGGTGGCCACGGATGTCGCGGCTCGCGGACTGGACGTCGAACGCATCAGCCATGTCGTCAACTACGACATCCCGCACGACACCGAGGCCTATGTCCACCGCATCGGCCGCACGGGCCGTGCGGGCCGTACCGGTGACGCGATCGTGTTCGTGACCCCTCGCGAGCGGCGGATGCTCGTCGCGATCGAGAAGGTCTCGGGGCAGCCGGTCGTCGAGATGTCGATCCCGACGGCCGACGAGGTCAACGCGCGCCGGGTGGACAAGTTCGCCAAGGAGATCACCTCCAGCATGGGCTCGCCGCAGTTCCATGCCTTCCGTGGGCTCGTCGAGCAGTACGCGCAGGAGAACGGCGTGGAGATGATCGACATCGCCGCCGCGCTCGCGGTGATGGGACACGATGGCGACGAGTTCTTCGTCTCCGGCGAGGTGCCCGGTCCCCACAAGCGAGGGCCACGTGACCAGCGCGAGCCGCGCGAGCCGCGGGAGCGCCGTGCTCCGAAGGACGGCCGAACGATCTATCGGATCGCCGTGGGCAAACGGCACAAGGTCACCCCGGCGATGGTGGTCGGTGCGATGGCGAACGAGGGCGGGCTTCGGCGTTCGGACTTCGGCAAGATCACCATCGGCATGGACCACACCCTCGTGGAGCTGCCGCCGGATCTGCCCGGCGAGGTATTCGATGCGCTCAGCGATACCCGGATCTCCGGGCGACGTATCGAGCTGCGCCGTGATGAGGGCCGCCCCGGCGGTGACAGGTCCGGACCCCGCAAGGGCGGACCGTACAAGGGAGGCAAGGGCCGAGGCGGCAAGCCTCCGCACCGCAAGGGTTCGCGCACCTAGCGGTGAGTTATCCCGCACTTTCGGCGCTCTGGTGCGTGATAGCTCACCGCCCGCGGTAACCGGGCCAGCCGGCGATGCAGGATGTGCTTTCGTGGTCGCTATGGCAACCGCAGATGCACATCCTTCGTCGTGTCGTGTCTCGTGAGCGACGAGAGAGCGGCCGCAGGACACGAGGCCGGCCAGGCGGCGGGTGAGGGCATTGGAGTTACGCCGCCCCGCCGCGCGGTCCGACCTAGACTGGACAGGTGTTCGTCCTCGACAACGCCGTACGGCATTACGACTGGGGTACCTTCGACGAGATCCCGCGGTTCGTGGGTGCCGGACGCCCCGATGAGCCGGTCGCCGAGGTCTGGATGGGCACCCACCCGATGGACCCGTCGTCCGTCACGCTGTCCGATGGGTCCAAGCGGCGTCTCGACGAGGTCGCGGGGGAGCTGCCCTTCCTCCTGAAGCTCCTCTCGGCACGTCGTCCCCTATCATTGCAGGTTCATCCCGACCGCGAACGGGCGCGGCAGGGGTTCGAGCGGGAGAACGCGCTCGGTATCGCCCTCGATGCTCCCGAGCGCACCTACAAGGACCCGAACCACAAGCCGGAGATGATCTACGCGCTGTCGACCTTCGACACGGTGGTGGGATTCCGGCCCACCGCGGAGATCCTGCGGGTGCTCGCCCCGATCGAGGCTCCCCTCGCGCAGCGGATGCACGACGAGCTGCGCGCGAACCCCGGGTTCGCCGGCATCGTGCGTCTCGTGGAGTCCCTGCTCTCTGAACCGATCGATCACCTGCAGATCGAGCAGGTCGTGCAGTGCTGCCGCGACCTGCTCGACCAGGGCCTCGACATCAAACGGGCCTATGCGACCGCCCTGCTGATCCGTCAGGACTTCCCGAACGACGCCGGGGTCGTGATCTCCTTGCTGCTGAACCGGCTCACGTTGCAGCCCGGGGAGGCCGCCTTCCTCGACACCGGCGTGGTGCACGCCCACCTGCGCGGACTGTGCCTGGAGGTCATGGCGACCTCGGACAACGTCCTGCGAGCGGGTCTCACGAGCAAGCATCTGGACACCCAGGGGCTGGTGGACTGTCTCGATGCCGGCATGTCACGTCTGGCGCGGGTCACGCCGGATGCCCTCGGATTCACGACGGAGGTCTACGATCCGGGCGTCGGCGACTTCGCCCTCGCGGTGACCCAGTGCTCCCGCGGCGAGCCGGACGGCGTGCGACTGCTCGACGCACCTCAGCGCATCGTGGTGTGCACCGGTGGTGAGGTCGAGCTGGTGAACGTCTCCGATGAGCGGCTCAAGCTCACCCGCGGCGACGCCGTGTACGCCGGATTCGAGGATGGTGAGCTCACCGTCTACGGCACCGGGGAGATCGCCGAGGCCTACGCCCCTCAGGATCGCGCGGCCAGTCGGCTCGTCGATCTCGTCTGACCGGGGCGGTGACCTACGCACCTCTCATCTCGGTGGGCGGTGGGTCACGCACCTCTCATCTCGGTGGGCGGTGGGTCACGCACCTCTCAACATCCTCGAGAGGTGCGTAGGTCACCGCCCCGGAGACGAGAGGTGCGTAGGTCACCGCCCAGGGGAGTGAGGTGGCCGGGTGGGGTCAGAGCAGGTCGGCGCGACCGCGGTCGCGCCACTGACCCGGCGCTACCTTGACGCGCTGCGCCGCGGCGCGCGTGGTGACGAGGATCGCGTCGCCGGTGACGGCCACCACCACATCGTCGAGCCCGACCACCGACACGGTCTGCTCAGTCGTGTTCGCGACGAAACCCTCGGCGTCCACCCACACGGCCTCCGCCGAAGACGTCCGGTCGGCGAGTGCCGCGAAGTCCCCGAGATCGGTCCAGTCGAACGTACCCGGCACGACGGCCACGCCGCCGTCCAGGGAGACGGGCTCGGCGATGGCGTGGTCGATCGCGATCGAGGTCAGCCGCGGCCAGTGCTCCTCGAGCGCGGTCTCCCGCTCGGGAGTGTCCCACGCCTCGGCGATCGCGAGCAGGCCGGCGTGCATCGTGGGCTGCAAGCGGGCCAGGTGGTCGAGCAGCACTGATGCCCGGACCACGAACATGCCGGCGTTCCAGGCATAGGTGCCGGCCGCAAGGTATTCGCGCGCGGTCTCGAGGTCGGGTTTCTCCACGAACCGGCGGACGGTTCTCGCCGTCGCGAACCCGTCGAGCCGGGCGCCACCGTCGATATAGCCGAAGGCGGTCGACGGGGAGACCGGGGTCAACCCGATGGTCACGACCCGTCCGGTCTCGGCGACCTCTACCGCCTCGCGCACGGCGGCGGTGAATCCGGCGGTGTCGTCGATGACGTGGTCGGCCGCGAACGAGCCGACGATCGCCTCGGGGTCGCGCCGCGCGATGACCGCAGCGGCCAGGCCGATCGCGGGCATCGAGTCACGGGGACTCGGCTCGGCGAGCACCTCGGCATCGGGGAGCTGCTCCGTGACCGCGGCATCGTGTGCTCGCCCGGTCACGACGTGCACACCCGCGGCGAGCCCGCTCAGCCGATCCGATGTCTGTTGCAGCAGCGAACGACCCGTGCCGGTGAGATCCAGCAGGAACTTCGGGTGACCGGCACGCGACAGCGGCCAGAGCCGCGTGCCCGCCCCACCGGCGGGGATGATCGCGTGCAACTGGCTCATGTCGGGAGACTACCGGTGGCAGGACGGCGCTGGCGGTGCCGGTCGTAGGGTGTCGGTATGGACGTCATCGCCGAGGTCGAACGGTCCGGGTTGGTGGAGAGTCGGCATCGCGGGGTGGCCGTCCGGGTCGACACGGACGGCGCTGTCATCTGGGCGCTCGGCGAGCCCGACACGATCACCTATCCGCGGTCGACCAACAAGCCCTTCCAAGCGGTCGCGATGCTGCGGGCCGGGCTGTCGCTGCGCGGCGAGCAGCTCGCGATCGCCACCGCGAGCCATTCCGCTGAACCCTTCCACCTCCAGACGGTGCGCGCCATGCTGGCCGACGCGGGACTGACGGAGGAAGCGCTGCAGACGCCTCCGTCCTATCCCGCCGACCCGAAGGAGCATGCCGCGGTCCTGCGTGCGGGTGAGGGCCGGCTCCCCATCCGGCACGACTGCTCAGGCAAGCACGCGGCCATGCTGCGCACCTGTGTCGAACGTGGCTGGGATCCGGGGACCTATCTCGACCCGGAGCATCCGCTGCAGCTCGCGATCACCGAGACCTTCACCGAGCTCACCGGAGCGAGGCCGGCCAGGATCGGCATCGACGGCTGCGGCGCTCCGCAGCACGCCACCAGCATGCGGCATCTCGCGATGGGCATCGCCCGGATCGCTGCCGCGCCCGAGGACTCGGAGGAGGGACGGCTGCGGCAGGCGATGCTCGACCATCCGACTTTCGTGAGCGGCACGCGCCGCCCGGAATTGCGCTTCATGACCGAGCTGCCCGGGGTCATCGCCAAGTCCGGTGCCGAGGCGTTGCTCGTGGTGGGCCTCCCGGACGCGACGGCGATCGCGGTCAAGATCGAGGATGGTGCCGACCGGCCGCTCTACGCCGTGGCCGGGCGAGCGGTGCAGCTGGCCGGTTGGGAGGCGGAGGTGCTCACGGAGCGTCCGCGGGTGCTGGGCGGCGGCGAGACGGTGGGGGCCGTGCACGTCACCTTCTGACCGGTCAGCCGCCCCGGATGACCGCGAGCGAGGGCGCGGTCGCCACGACGAGCCCGGCGGTGATGCTGCCGACCAGAGCGAGTCTCCTGCTGCGCCGGATGCGCACCGGCAGGTCGCGGGCGAGGGCGTAGGCCTCGGCGACGAGCCGCAAGTCAGCGGGGCCGTCGGGGAGCGGGAGGACGGCCGCGTGGACTCCCGCGGCATTGAGCTCGGCCGAGACCTCCTCCGGCGAGCCGGGTGCCCGGACATCGTCGATGCCGACCTGGGCCGCGACATGCTCGGCCTTCTCGCGTGTGGTGCGGGTGGCGAGGGTGCAGCCGATCCCGATCTCACGGAGCCGTTGCACCCCTGGGGCTGCGGAGTCGGCGATCTCGTCGACGAGCCGGATCACTCCGAGCGGACGGTCGTCGACCTCGACGGCCACGGTGGTCGAGATCGGGTCGGTCGCGGTGTCGATGCCGATCCATCGGGGCGCGCCGACGCGTACCGGATGCTTGTCCACGATGCCGCTGATGCCCACGGCGGAGTCCTCGAGGACATCGGTCACCCGTCCGCGGGTTGAGAGCCGCGCGATGGCCCGGCCGACTCGATGGGTCGCGTGGTGCTCCAGCGCGCCGGCGAACCACCGTAGATCCCGTTCATGTCCGGCGCGCAGCGACTCCACCTCGCTGACCCGCATGCCGGTCACGAGGTAGCCGTCGCGATCCAGCACCAGCCTCTCGACCGAGGGGTCGGGCGGAAGGTCCAGTCCTCGCTTGGCCGCGGCACGGCGCAGCGACCGGCGAGCACCCCGCGCCCCGAGGTCGAAGGCGGCCGGAGCCGTGACGGCGAGGGTGCCGATCGCGGCGATCAGGGCCCACAACGGCCCATCGCGGACCCACCAGGTAGCGAGAACGACGGCGCTCACCCCCACCCAGAGCACACGTCCGATCACGGGGCCTCCTCGGCGTGGAACCGCTCGAAGTCGCGTTGATCGCCGGCCTTCCAGAGTGGGACGCTCGCCTTCAGCAGCATGGTGATCTGCACGATGAACTCCGGCTCGTGGAGGTCGTCGCCGAAGATCTCGTTGATGCGCTTCCAGCGGTAGCGGATGGTCTGCGGATGCACGCCCAGCCGTGCCGCGATCGCCGGGGCGCTATCGCGGGTCTCGAGCCACGCGAGCAGCGTCTCGGAGAGGATCTCGCGAGAGTTCGGCGTCTCAGCGAGGAGCGGGCGCAGCAGCTCCTGGACCATGCCGCGCCGGAGCGCGGGCTCGGCACCCAGCCAGAGCTGGGTGCGGTGCTGGGCGCAGTCGATCACGGGCTGGTCCGCGATGACCCCGGCCGTGTGGAGCTCGATCGCCCGGGCGGTCCACCGGTGGGCGTCCGGGACGTCGTGGCGTTCCACCGGCCAGCTGAAGGCGATGACGATCCCCGGTACCGCGATCTCGTCGAGTCGTCGGCGAAGCTCGTCGGCATCGTGCTCGGCGCAGACCAGGTCCACGGCGCGTGCGCTGGAACGCTGCAGCACATCCCCGTGCAGTTCGGGGAGGGTGAGGGGCTCCTCGAGGGAGGTCGCCCGGATCGCCCAGACGATGAATCTCTCGGGCACCGGCCAACGGGCCTGGGCGGCGAGCCCGCCGATATCGGGAAGGCCGGGGTCGATCAGCGTCTCGAGGAGGCGGACGCGGTTGCGGTCCTGGTCGCGTTCGAGGACGTCGTGAGCTGCCTGCCAGCCGATCACCGCCTGCTCGGAGAGGTGGTCGATGTAGGCGAGCAGGGCATCGCCGAGGACTCCGAGAGCCTCGGCGCTCAGCCGGTTCTCGACGGCGAAGCTGCGCAGATAGTCCCAGGCTCGTTCGCGGGCGATGCGGTGCGATGCGCGCATCGCGGTGAGGTCGTGCCCGTCGAGGGCCTCGCCGTAGCCCATCTTGCGGAAGAGGTCGTCGACGCGGTCACCGGCACCCCCGTTGCCCTCCACCAGGTCGAGGAAGTGGCTGACCGCCCCGTTGACCGCCAGCATGATCAGCCGGTGGCGACGTCCCTGGGACGGGCCCGCGAAGGCCGGCACGCCCGCCTGGATCTCGCTGGTGATCCGGGCGACGAGCTCAGGTATTCGAGGCCGGAAGAGGGGCACGAAGCTGCGAGCGAGTCCGCGGAGGTTGCCGTCCTCGCGGAGTGCTGTCATGAGGGCTCGCCATCGGCTCGACGACGTGGTGCGGCGCTCATGATCTCCCTTGCTCAACGTGCCGGGCCTCACATTCTCGCCGGACGACCAGCCGACGCGCAAGCAGCTGCTGAAAGATCGCGGAGTGGCCAGTAGGGAGTGGGAGGGAGTAACTGGCCACTCCGCGATTCACGGGGCCGAGTCAGGAGGGAGGAGTGACCCGGCATCTTCAAGTGGAGCACGCGTCGCCGTTTTGAGCCACCACCCTGGACGAAAAAGTGGAAAACTCGGATGATCATCCGAAAATTCGTCCTTCCGAGCGCGATCTTTGTACGAGAGTGAGCGTTCAGGACCGCTCGGACCGCGGGTACTCGCTGTCCGTGATGTACTGCTGATGGCGCTCGTGCGCGCTGCGCGGGCCGGAGGAGGTCGCCGTGAAGTCGCTGGTCACCGGGGGCGTGCGCTCGGGCAAGTCCTTCTATGCCGAGTCGCTCGTCGTGGCAGAGCCACATGTCACCTATATCGCGCCGGGGCGCGAGGCCGATCCGGATGCCGACCCGTCCCATGCGGCCCGGGTGGCGGAGCATCAGGCGCGTCGCCCGGCGAGCTGGGTGACCGTGGAGTCCCATGACCTCGCCGATGCCCTGGCCTCCGCGGAGGGTGCGGTCGTGGTCGACTGCATCGGTGACTGGGTGCAGTGGCTCATCGGTGAGCTCGATGGCTGGGACGAGACCCGCGAGGAGTGGGAGCCGCGTTTCGTCCGGCAGGTCGAGGAAGCGGCGGAGGCGGTCGCGGCCCGTCGCGACATCGTGGTGCTGGTGACCCAGGAGGCCGGCATGGGCGTCGAGACCGACGACTGGAGGGCGCGGCTGTTCCGCGATCTGCTCGGCTATGCCAATCAGCGGCTGGCGCTGGAGTGCGATGACGTCCTCCTCATCGTGGCCGGCCGCGTGCTGACGCTGTGAGGAGCGGCGGCTCAGCCATGCCCTAGCTCGCCGACAGCAGCATGACCGCGAGGGAGACCTCCACCGTGGCACCGAAGACGTCACCGACGACCCCGCCGAGGCGTCGCACGGCGCGGCGCAGCAGCCAGGCCGTGGCGACGAGTGAGGCCGCGGCTGTGAGGAGACCGCGCCACCAGGGCAGGTCGAGGGCCCAGGCGCCGAGGCAGAGAGCCGCGGTGATGGCCACCCAGATCGCCGCGGTGACCACTGGATGGATCGTCTCGGTGTAGGTCACGCCCAGGCCGTCCTTGCGCGCACCGCGCACCCCGCGAGTGCACCCGAGCGCGGCGACGGCACGGGAGGCGCAGATCAGGGCCGCGGCGATCGCCGGACCCCAGGCCTCGTCGAGGAGCGTCGTGAGCGCGCCGATCTGGATGCCGAGGACCAGCACGAGCGCGGCGGCGCCGGCAGGACCGGCATTGCCGACCTTGATCACCTCGAGGGCTCGCGCCGGATCGTAGGACGAAGTCAACCCGTCCGCGGTGTCGGACAGGCCGTCGAGGTGGAAGGCTCGACTGCCGAGGGCGAGCGCGGCGACGGCGGTGGCCGCGACGGCGATCGGGGCGAGCCCGAGCTCGCGACCGAGCCACAGCACGAGGGCTGCGGTGGCGGCGAGAGGCACGACCGCGAGCGGCGCCAAGGCGACCGCGGCCCCGCTCAGGCGTGGAGTGACCTCACGGGGCGGGGCCACTGGGATGGCAGTGAAGGTTCCCACCGACAGCCGCCAGGCGTTCAAGAGATCCACCTCGGTATTGTCCCCGTCAGTCGGTGGGCGGCCGCACGCCCGTCGGATTCAGGGCGGGGACGAGCGGAGCCACCCGTCTCGCCAGCCGGGTGAGTGCTGCCGTGACCGTCAGCGCACGGGCCGTGGCCTGATGGTCGAGCCCGTTGGCGCAGATCCGGTCGGTCGCGTTCTCGAGTTGGGTTCGTGCCGCGCGCCCGGAGTCGGTGAGCACGCCCTCGGGGGTGAGCCAGCCGCGTTGGCGCAGGTTCTCGCCACCCTCGTTCCAGGCGTCGTCGTCCCAGCCTCGGGCGGCCTGCTGGGTGGACGGCACGAGACCGGCGGCCTGGGCCAGCCGGTTCGCCGCGGCACCGCCGAGGCCCGCGGCGGTGAGCACGGCGACGTGACAGTCGCCGCGGTACTCCCGCCATACGGTCGCGGCGTGCCAGAGCCGGTCGAGGAGGTCCTCGGGCACCGGGAGGGCGGCGTGGGCGGCCGCCAGGGGCTTACCGGCCCAGTCGGCACCGTCGAGCATGGCGGTGAGCTGTCGTGCCACGTGCTCGACCGTGTCGTCGGCGGCCAGGAGTGGGGCCAGGGCATCGTGCGCGATCGCCCGTCGGGTGCGCAGGATCTTGGCCGGCGTGGCACGAGACCACGCGTCGGGAAGGGCGCGGCGGATCCGCATCGGCGAGAAGCCGTGGAAGAGCGCGGTGACCAGCTCGGGGGAGGGGGTGCCGAGGGCCGCCGATCGCGAGGCCGTGTACCCCATCCAGAACCCCGCGAGACCGATCTCGGTGTAACGGTCGGTCGCGTCCTCGGCGAAATAGACCGGAGCGTGCAGTGCTTCCACCGACCGCCAGAACTCCGGATCCACCGCCATGCAGGTCAGTCTCGCACGACCCCGATCGGAGGTCAGGCCCAGTGCAGGTAGGTGCGCTGTGGCAGAGGAGCCTCGTCGGCAACGGAAGCATCGTCGCCCTCGTCGGTCGGGGACGGCTCCTGTTCGAGGAGGAGTGAGAGATCGGCCGCGGCGCTGCGCCATTGTCCGAGGGCCGACTGGTAGGCCTCCGTGGCCGTGCTGCTCCAGTGCACCCGCAGCTCGCGCAGTTCGCTCTCCAGCTCGGTCAGTCTCTCGCTGATGACATCGCGATGGGGGACGTCGGGCGATGTCATCCGGCGTGCCGAGAAAGACGATCGTCAGGAAGGAAGGGCTGCGCCAGTGCCGAACGGTCCAGCGCGGCCTCGAGACGATCGAGTGCTGCCAGGATCCGGCGGGTGTCGGCGTCATAGCGGTAGTGCTCACGTGTGGACTGCTCGTCGTCCCCGAAGAGCGAAGCGCGGAGTGCGATGGTGTGGGCGGCGATCTCACGACGGGCGTCGGCCACGCGGGCCGCGCCGAGCTGCATGGACAGGGCCGGGTCGCTGACATTGATGGACATGGGCCCCCTCGCCTCGTACATCGAACCATCGCGACCAGCACGCGATGATGGGTCCAGCCTAGACGGCTGGACCCATCATGACTAGTACTAATGGCCTATTCGTCGGCGGGTCGAAGGTGACGATCCGATGGAGGAGTCGGCCGCTCAGACCGTGAGCACGACCTTGCCGGTGGCCTGCCGCTGGTCGAGTGCGTTGAGGGCCTGGGAGGCCTCCGCGAGCGGCCAGCTGGGGCCGACCACCGGATCGAGCACCCCGCTCTCGATGTGCGGCAGCATCGCCGTCCACTCCTTCTGGAGGTGGCCGGGACGGCTCAGCGCGTAGGCGCCCCAGCCGACACCGACGACGGAGATGTTGTTGAGCAGGAGCCGGTTGACCTTGACGGTGGGGATCTCTCCGCCGGTGAAGCCGATGACCAGGAGGCGGCCGTCCTCGGCCAGGCATCGCAGCGAGTCGGTGAAGCGGTCTCCGCCCACGGGGTCCACGACGATGTCGATACGTCCCCCGACGAGGGCGGCATCCTTGAATCCATCAGCGAGGACGTACTCGTCGGCACCCGCGTCGAGGGCGATCTGCCCCTTCTCGTCGGTCGAGGTGACGGCCACGACCCGCCCGGCGCCGAAGGCCTTGGCGACCTGGACGGCCGCCGTGCCGACGCCCCCGGCAGCGCCGTGCACCAGCACCGACTCGCCGGTCTGCAAGCCGCCGCGCTCGACGAGGGCGAAGTAGGCGGTGCCGTAGTTGAACATGAAGGACGCACCGGCCTCGTAGTTCATCGCATCCGGCAGTGCGAAGGTGTACTGAGGCTCGGCCGTCACCTGCTCGGCGAAGCCGCCGAGGAAGGGCAGCGCCGCGACCCGGTCGCCCGGGCGCAGGCCGGAGTCCGCCGGTGCGCTGATGACGTCACCGGCCACTTCGCTGCCGGGGATGAAGGGCAGCTCGGGCTTGATCTGGTACTGGCCGCGAGTCTGCAGGAGCTCGGGGAAGGCCACGCCGGCGGCTCGGACGGCGATGACGACCGCCGCGTCATCGGCTGGGGCCTCGACGTCGTTGAGCTCGATCGCATCGGGACCGTCCAGTGAGGTGATCTGAATCGCACGCATGGGGCAGAGCCTAGTGGGCGACCTGAACCTCGCGTCAACTTGGGATTTCGGATACTATCGGTATCTGAGTGGAGGAGGCCCGAAGGTGACGCAGACCAGGGTGACACGCGCCGAACGACAGGCGCAGACGCGGGGGCGATTGATCGATGTCGCCAAGGAGATGTTCTTACGCGACGGATACGCCGCGACCTCCCTGGACAAGGTAGCCCTCGAGGCCGGTTTCTCGAAGGGCGCCGTCTATTCGAACTTCGCCGGCAAGGAGGAGCTGTGCCTCGCCGTCCTCGACCTCATCCACGCCGAGAAGGTGCGCGGGGTCCGGGAGGCCTTCACTCGAGAAGCCGACCTGGAGGCACAGCTCAAGGCCTTCGCGGACTGGGCGCACGACGGTCTCGGAGAGCCTCGCTGGACGGCCCTCGAGGTCGAGTTCGGAGCGGTGGCTCGCCACAACGAGTGGGTGGCGGCCGAGCTGGTGACCCGGCATCGGGAGATCCGCGAGGCGATCGGACAGCTCATCGAGTACGTGGTCGAGGAGGCCGGGCTCACCTCCCGGCTGCCCGTCCCGACCGCCGCAGCCGCGCTGCTGAGCCTCGGTGTGGGGCTCGGAGCGCTGCGATCCCTGGACGCTCAGGTCGATGTCGGCGTGTTCACCGATGTCATGCGTGCTCTGATTCCACCCGCCGACACAGACGCGCCGGCGTAACGAGCACGCAAGATGTGACTCCCGGGCTGCCATAGCGACCGCCGAGTCACATCCTCCGTCCGCGAGCCACGAAGGATGTGATTCCGTGGCGGTCATAGCAACCGCGGAATCACATCCTTCGTCGGAACGCGGGGTGGGTGCGGTCGGACGTCAGTAGCCGCCGTTGTCCCGGAAGCGCTGGAAGCTGGCCTCGATCTCGACCTCGGCCTCCGCGCGGCCCACCCAGTGGGAGCCCTCCTCGACGGACTTGCCCGGCTCGAGCGCCTTGTAGGACTCGAAGAAGTGCTGGATCTCGCTGAGATCGAACTGGGCGACATCGCCGATGTCCTGCAGGTGCTCCTGGCGGGGGTCCGTGGCGGGAACACACAGGATCTTGTCATCGCCGCCGGCCTCGTCGGTCATCGTGAACATGCCGATGGCGCGGCATTCGATGACGCAGCCGGGGAAGGTCGGGAACGGCAGGATCACGAGCGCATCGAGCGGGTCACCGTCCTGGCCGAGGGAATCGTCGATGAAGCCGTAGTCAGCGGGGTACTGCATCGACGTGAAGAGCGTGCGGTCCAGACGGAGGCGGTGCGTCTTGTGGTCGAGCTCGTACTTGTTGCGCTCCCCTTTGGGGATTTCCACGGTGACGTCGAAAAACACGGTACCTCCGGTGATATGGGCGGCGTCCACGGCGCGGAGACGAGATCGTCGCCTCGCGTGATCGGTCGAGTGCTGACTCTATATTCTCTCCCCTATGGCGGCAGGCGGTTGGGGCAGGGTGCTGAGCAGGTTCCTCGTGTTCGGGGTCCTGCTGGCCGTGCTCGCGGGCATCGGTGCCCTGTATCTGCGCGGCGACCTGAACCGCTTCATCTGCGACGGTGCCTGCCCGGCGCGCTACGCGACGGCCCCTGAGGGCGTGCAGACGCTGGCCGGCTCGCGGATCATGCCCGACGAGCCCACCGACGCGCCGATCGCCTCGAATGCCCTCAAACAGGCCGTCTCCGGTCCGCTGGCGGACGAGGCCCTCGGCCCGCATGTCGGCTTCGCGGCCGTCGACGCCCGTGACGGGACCCCGCTGGCCGGTGGCGATGAGACCGGATTCGTTCCCGCCTCCACCACCAAGGTGCTCACGGCCTACGGTGCGTTGAAGACCCTCGGCCCGGACGACCGCTTCGCCACCCGCGTGGTCCGCGACGACTCCACCCTCACCCTGGTCGGCGGGGGCGATCCCTATCTGACCCGGGACCGGCCCGCGGAGTCCGACCCGGTCCGGCCCGCGAGCCTGGAGACCCTCGCCGACCGCGTCGCACGCGAGGTCGGCGCCGGTGAGTTCGCCCTGCAGTACGACGCCTCGCTGTTCGGCGGCCCGGCGGTCAGCCCGGACTGGGAGGAGAGCTATGTGCCAGGGGTGGTCTCCCCGATCGTCTCCCTCTGGGCCGACCAGGGCCTGCGTGACGGCGTTCGTTCCCTGGATCCCGCCGCGGAGGCCGCGAACGACTTCGCGGCGCTCCTCGGCGAACGCGGGGTGACGGTCTCGACCGTCGCGGCGGGAGAGGCGTCCGCCACTGCCTCGGACGTCGCGTTGGTGCGCAGCGCCCCGGTGGCCACGATCGCCGCGGAGCTCCTCGCGACGAGCGACAACGAGGCGAGCGAGGTCATGCTGCGCCACATCGCCGTGGAGCGCGGCGAGGAGCCGAGTTTCGCCGGTGGTGTCAGCGCGCTGGGATCGGTGCTCGATGAGTCCGCGATATCGACGGGCGGGCTCGAGCTCTACGACGGAAGCGGCCTCTCCCGCGGCAACCGGATCAGCCCCACCACGCTGGTGCAGACTCTCGTCGCCGCCGGGCGGGACCGGGCCACCACGGCGACCCTCAGCGGTCTGCCGGTCGGGGGCTTCGACGGCACGGTCCGCAACCGATTCGCCCAGGCCGCCGACGCCCTGGGATGGGTCCGGGCCAAGACCGGCACCCTCACGGGCGTGCACAGCCTCGCCGGGATCGCGACGATCGACGGAGGCCGTCCGATCGCCTTCGCGGTCATGGCCGACGACACCGAGGCGCTGAATCCTCTGGAGACCCAGGCCGCGCTCGACGCCGTCGCCGGTGCCGTCGCCGGCTGCGCCTGCTGACCGCTCTCGTGGGCGAGGTCAGGTCGTTCACCCTCGGCTGACTCCGGGAGGGACGGTGAGTGGTCAACCACCGGGCCGGTGATGTGTGGTCGATGGACCGCCGAAATGTGGCCGGGCGAGATGTCGGTGAGTGATGTGCCACCGCGGCGTGGTGGTGGTTGGTGAGTCACCGTGATCGTGACGTGCGGGCGGGTGGTGCGCGGTCAACCAGGGGCGCCGTGGCGCGGCGGTTGACCGCGCACCCCCCACCCCACGGCCCGCTGTCGGGGGTGGAGCGCACAAACG
>NZ_JAERWM010000024.1:0-90820 GCF_016918125.1 Aeromicrobium sp. YIM 150415
GGGGTTGGTCACCCCCCGGGCGCGTGGCGGGGGGGGGGGGGCGCCCCCCCCCCCGGGGGGGGGGGGGGGGGGGGGGCCCCCCCCCCACCGCCCTCCGCTGGGCCCGGTGTCGGTGGTTCAGGGCTCATCGGGATGGTTGGTGATTCACCGCCCTGGGGTCCCACTGCGGCTCCGTTTTCGCGATGTATCGGGCACGAGTCGATACGGTAGGCGCCATGATCGACTGGAAGCTCGCGCAGAGCACCGCGAACCGCTTCATCAAGCCCGGCCCTGAGCTGGATTCGGCCGAGGTCGCCGAGGTGGTCGATGAACTGCGGGCCGCGGCGCGACGCTCGGTCGCCCCCGTCGCGAGCTACACCGGCCTGGTGGCCGACGCCGCCTCACCCGTGCTCGTGGTCGACCGTCCGCGGTGGGTCGAGGCGAATCTCTCCACGTTCTCGCGGATCATGGAGCCGGTCGTCACCTCGCTCACCGCCGAACGTGAGCCGTCGCCGGCCGCTCGTGCCGTCAGCGCCAAGGCCTCGGGGGTCGAGCTCGGGGCGCTGATGGCCTTCCTGTCCGGCAAGGTGCTCGGGCAGTTCGATCCCTTCCACGTCGACGGCGGTGTCGGCGGGCGGCTGCTGCTCGTGGCGCCCAATATCGTCCACGTCGAGCGGGAGCTCGGTGCCGATCCGAGCGACTTCCGCCAATGGGTGTGCCTGCACGAGGAGACCCACCGGGCCCAGTTCACCGGCGTGCCGTGGATGCGCGGACACCTGCAGGGGCTGCTCGACGAGTTCATCGACGCCACCGATACGTCCGAGGGTGCGGTGAGCGCGCTGGTGACCGAGGCACTGCCCGAACTCGTGCGGATCATCCGCGGCGAGTCCGACAAGTCGCTCTCCGACCTGTTCCAGAACGAACGGCAGAGCCGGATCGTCGACCAGATGACCGGCCTCATGTCCCTGCTGGAGGGGCACGCCGATGTGGTCATGGATGCCGCGGGGCCGGATCTGATCGGCTCGGTGGCCAGCATCCGTCGCAAGTTCGACAAGCGTCGCTCGCAGGGCACGGGTCTCGCCAAGATCCTGAGACGTCTGCTCGGACTGGAGGCGAAGATGCGGCAGTATCGTGACGGCGCGGTGTTCGTCCGTAACGTCACCGATCGGGTCGGTGCGGACGGATTCGCGGCCGTCTGGTCCGAGCCCGCGCATCTGCCGACGAAGGCCGAGATCGACGACCCCGCGCGCTGGATCGCCCGCGTCCACGGCTGACGACCATGCCGGGACGTCTCGATCCGGTCGTCGCCCGGGCCCGCTCGCTCGTGCGCGCAGCCCTCGAGGACGACCCGCGCCCGGTCATCGTCGCCCTCTCCGGAGGTGCCGACTCGCTCGCGCTGACTGCGGCCACCGCCTTCGTCGCGGAGCGGATGGCGCGCCCGCTGCGGGCTGTGGTCGTCGATCACGGACTGCAGGAGGCGTCGATCGAGGCCGCCCGTGTCGCGGCGAGTGCGGCGCATTCCCTGGGTGTGGCGGCCGAGGTGATCGAGGTCGAGGTCGACCCGGCCGATCCGCGCGGCATGGAGGCGGCCGCGCGCGAGGCGCGGTACGCGGCCCTCGAACGGGCCGCGGCCGACGATGACGCGCAGGTGCTGCTGGCCCACACGCTCGACGACCAGGCCGAGACGGTGCTGTTGGGGCTCGGCCGCGGATCGGGGGCGCGGTCGCTCGCCGGCATGCCCGGACGCCGGGGCCGGCTCGTGCGTCCCTTGCTCCCGCTGCGCCGGGCCGACACGGAACGGATCTGCCGGGCCCACGACCTCGACTGGTGGAGCGACCCTCACAATGCCGATCCGCGGTTGCGACGAGCACGTGTACGCCACGAGCTGCTCCCGCTGATGGAGGAGATCCTCGGTGGGGGAGTCGCGCAGGCGCTCGCCCGCACCGCCGATCTGCTGCGCGCCGACGCCGACGCCCTCGATGCTGCCGCCGACGACGCGATGACCGATGGCGTCGAGGCGCTCATCGCACTCGCTCCAGCGGTCCGTTCGCGGGTTCTGCGACGCGCGGCCCTCGCCGCCGGGGCGCGACCGGGGGAGCTCACCGCCGCGCATGTCGACGAGATCGACGCCCTCGTCACGCGGTGGCACGGGCAGCGGCGGGTCGAGCTGCCGGGTGGTGTGAGCGCGGTGCGCGTGGGGAACCGGCTCCGATTCGTTCCCACGCCTGTGGCAGGCTGAGCCCGTGGACGTCGAACACGTAGAGAGTGACATCGACCGGACCAAGCCCCTCTATACCGAGGACGAGATCCAGGCACGCCTCGCCGAGATGGCGCGCCAGATCGAAGCCGACTATGAGGGTGAGGACCTGCTGCTCGTCGGCGTCCTCAAGGGTGCCGTCATGGTCATGGCCGACCTGTCGCGGGCGTTGAACCGGCACGTCGAGATCGACTGGATGGCGGTCTCCTCGTACGCCGGCACCCGTTCCTCGGGCGTGGTGCGCATTCTCAAGGACCTCGACACCTCCTTGGAGGGGCGTCACGTCCTGATCGTCGAGGACATCATCGACACCGGCCTGACGCTCTCGTGGCTGGTCGCCAACCTGCGATCGCGCGGCCCGGCCTCGGTCGAGGTGGCCACGCTGTTGCGCAAGCCCGAGGCGCTGGAGATCCCCGTCGACGTCAAGTACGTCGGCTTCGACATCCCCAATGCCTTCGTCATCGGCTACGGACTCGACTTCAACGAGCAGTACCGGAACTTGCGCAGTATCGGCACACTGGCTGAGCACGTCTACTCCTGAGTGAACGGACACCCCCGCGCCACATGAACGTCAAACGTCTCTTCAAGGGCCCCTGGCTCTGGATCATCCTCATCACCGTCGTGGTGCTGGTGGTGATCAACTTCTCCTCGGGCGCGGACGGGTACAAAGAGGTCAAGACGGCCACCATGGTCAAGCACTTCGACGACCAGGACATCCACGACGTGACCTTCGTCGAGGGCGACCAGGAGATCCGCGCGACCCTCAAGGGCAAGGACGAGGAGCAGATCAAGTCCACCTGGCTCGGCGACCAGCAGAGCAGTGACCTCGTCAAGCTGGCTCAGCAGCAGGTCGACGACGGCGACATGGACTCCTACAACGTCGAGGTGCCGCGCAGCAATCCGCTGCTCTCGCTGCTCGGCACGATGCTGCCGCTGCTGCTGTTCCTGCTGCTCTTCTTCTGGATCATGATGTCGATGCAGGGCGGCGGCGGCCGGGTCATGCAGTTCGGCAAGTCCAAGGCGAAGGTCATGAGCAAGGACACGCCGAAGACCACGTTCTCGGACGTGGCGGGTGCCGACGAGGCGATCGAGGAGCTCGGCGAGATCAAGGAGTTCCTCGCCGAGCCCGCCAAGTTCCAGGCCGTGGGTGCCAAGATCCCCAAGGGCGTGCTGCTCTACGGTCCCCCGGGCACCGGCAAGACGCTGCTCGCTCGCGCTGTGGCCGGTGAGGCCGGTGTGCCGTTCTACTCGATCTCGGGCTCGGACTTCGTCGAGATGTTCGTCGGCGTGGGCGCCTCGCGCGTGCGCGACTTGTTCGAGCAGGCCAAGGAGAACGCACCGGCGATCGTCTTCATCGACGAGATCGACGCCGTCGGACGCCATCGCGGCACCGGCATGGGCGGCGGCCACGACGAGCGGGAGCAGACGCTCAACCAGTTGCTGGTCGAGATGGACGGCTTCGACGTCCGCGGCGGTGTCATCCTCATCGCGGCCACGAACCGTCCCGACGTGCTGGACCCGGCGTTGCTGCGGCCAGGACGATTCGACCGGCAGATCGGCGTCGAGGCGCCCGACCTGGACGGTCGCACGCATATCCTCACGGTCCATTCGCGCGGCAAGCCGATGGGACCGGATGTCGACCTCGCGGCCGTGGCGCGGCGTACCCCCGGCTTCTCCGGTGCCGATCTGGCCAATGTCCTCAACGAGGCAGCGCTGCTGACGGCTCGCAACAACCAGAGCGTCATCGACAACGCCGCCCTCGACGAGGCCATCGATCGCGTCATCTCCGGCCCGCAGAAGCGCACCCGCCTGATGAACGAGCACGAGCGTCTCGTCACCGCCTATCACGAGGGCGGACACGCGCTCGTGGCCGCCGCGCTGCCGCAGAGCGATCCGGTGCACAAGATCACGATCCTGCCGCGCGGCCGCGCCCTCGGCTACACGATGGTGCTGCCCGATGAGGACAAGTACTCCCAGACCCGCGCGGAGCTGCTGGACAAGCTCGCCTACATGCTCGGTGGCCGCGCTGCCGAGGAGCTGGTCTTCCACAATCCGACCACGGGTGCGGGCAATGACATCGAGAAGGCCACCGGCCTGGCTCGCGCGATGGTCACGCAGTACGGCATGAGCTCGCGCGTCGGCGCCATCAAGTACGGCGAGGACAACTCCCAGCCCTTCCTCGGCCGCGACCTCGGCAGCACGCGCAACTACTCCGAGCACATCGCCGCGACCATCGACGATGAGATCTCCGTGCTGATCGAGCGTGCGCATCAGGAGGCCTTCGACATCCTCGCGGAGAACCGCGACGTCCTCGACGCCCTCGTCGAGGAGCTGATGGAGAAGGAGACCCTGGACAAGGCGCAGGTCGCTCGGATCTTCGAGCCGCTGCGGCGCAGGGACATCCGGCCGGCGTGGACGGGCTCCGACAGCCGTGTGCCCGATCAGCGTCCGCCGGTCGTCATCCCGGCGAGTACCGGTGAGGAGCCCGCGCAGGAGCGCGACTCCGGGCAGGTCATCGCCCCCGACTCCGGTCCCGACGCCCCCGCTCCGCAGGACCCGGAGTCATGACCGAGCGCGACTCCGCCGCCCGTGGTCTCGCTCCATCGCGGCGGTGCTACTCGCCCAGCGATCGCTCGGCGACCGACGCGTATCGAGACCACGTAGCCCTGCACGAGGCGGTACAGGCATGAGTGTCGATCTGCCCCGCGCCGAGGCCGCGGTCCGCGAGCTGCTGCTGGCGGTGGGGGAGGATCCCGACCGCGACGGTCTGCGTGACACGCCGGCGCGGGTCGCGCGGTCGTATGCCGAGCTGCTGAGCGGAATGGACCAGGACCCCACCGATGTCCTGACCGCCGTCTTCGAGGTCGGCCACGACGAGTTCGTCCTCGTCAAGGACATCGAGCTGTGGTCGATGTGCGAGCACCACCTGGTGCCGTTCTTCGGCGTGGCGCATGTCGGCTACATCCCCGGCGAGGGCGGCAACGTGACCGGGCTGTCCAAGCTCGCCCGTCTCGTCGACGTGTATGCCCGTCGTCCGCAGGTGCAGGAGCGGCTCACCACGCAGATCGCCGATTCTCTCGTCGAGGTCCTCCATCCGGCCGGTGTCATCGTGGTCCTGGAGGCCGAGCACCTCTGCATGACCATGCGCGGGGTGCGCAAGGGCGGTGCGCGCACCGTCACCAGCGCGGTGCGCGGCCAGCTGCGCGACTCGGCCACCCGGGCCGAGGCCATGCAGCTCATCACCGCGTAATCTGACCGGCGTGACCCTCCGCCTGCCCGGTCTCCCTGCCTGGGACCGCTGCGCCGTCATGGGCGTCGTCAACGTGACCCCGGATTCCTTCTCCGACGGCGGACGATGGTTCGACACCGACACGGCGATCGCGCACGGACACGAGCTCATCGAGCAGGGCGCCGACATCGTGGACGTCGGGGGCGAGTCCACTCGCCCAGGGGCCGTGCGTGTCGATGCCGAGGAGGAGCAGCGGCGAGTGCTTCCGGTGATCCGTGCGCTGTCCGCCGCCGGCGCCGTCGTCTCGATCGACACGATGAATGCCGACACCGCGGAGCGGGCCCTGTCGGCGGGGGCGCGGATCGTCAACGATGTCTCCGGGGGGCGTGCCGACGCGCGGATGACCGCCGTCGCGGCGATGGCTCGTGTGCCCTTCGTCGTGATGCACTGGCGCGCGCATTCGGCGCAGATGCAGCAGCACACGCGCTACGAGGATGTGGTGGCCGATGTGACCGAGGAGCTGCTGGGGCAGCTGGACGATGCGGTGGCCGCGGGGATCGACCCCGCGAACATCATCGTCGATCCCGGTCTCGGCTTCTCCAAGACCGGTGACCAGAACTGGGAGCTCCTGGCGCAGCTCGAGGCCTTCACCGCGCTGGGCCATCCGTTGCTGGTGGCCGCGAGCCGCAAGCGATTCCTGGGCGATGTGCTCGCCCGCGATGGCGTGCCACGGCCCACCGACGAGCGCGAGGACGCGACGGTGGCGCTCACGACCCTCGCCGCACTCGCCGATGCCTGGGCGGTGCGCGTGCACGCCCCCCGGCCGTCCGCCGATGCGGTGCGGGTCGTGCGACGGTTGCGCCAGGCTGAGAGGCTGGAGCAATGAGGAGCGTCGAGGAGCAGGTGGTCGCCGCGCATCGCGCGTTCTACGATGCGGTCGAGACTGCGGACTTCGATCTCATGAGCTCACTGTGGGCCGACGATCCCGGGGTGAGCTGCGTGCACCCGGCGGCGCACCCGCTCTACGGCACCGAGAAGGTGCTGCGTAGCTGGGCGGTCTTGATGGCCCAGATCGACTACATCCAGTTCTTCCTCACCGATATCGAGGTGACGACCTTCCCCTCATCGGACGATCCCCAGACGGCCTTGGTGGTCTGCACCGAGAACATCCTGTCCGAGGGCGAGAGCATCGAGTCGTTCACCGGCGGATCGGCGGTCTGCTCCAGTGTCCTGGTGCGCGACGGCGGACAGTGGAGGTTCTGGTCGCGGCACGCGTCGCCGGTGGCGGTGGTGGAGCCGGGCGACGAGGCGGAGGCATGAGCGACGGAGGCATGAGCGAGCGGAGCGAGGCATTGGACCGCATCACTCTGACGGGTATCCGAGCGGTGGGTCATCACGGGGTCTTCGATCACGAGAGGCGCGAGGGACAGCCCTTCCTGGCCGATGTGGTCCTGTGGCTCGACCTCGCTCCGGCGGCCCGCACCGGCGATCTGGAGGCCACGGTCGACTACGGGACCCTCGGGCAGCAGGTGCACGATGTGCTCGCCGGCGAGCCGGTCGATCTGATCGAGACGGTCGCCGAGCGGATCGCCGACGTCGGCCTCGGACACGCGGGAGTGCATCGGGTCGAGGTGACCGTTCACAAACCGCAGGCGCCGATCCCGGTTCCGTTCGGCGACGTCGCGGTGACGGTCGTCCGCTCCAGGACGCACCCGACACAAAGTGCATCGCCCTCCGTATAGTGAACATGAGTCCTGCGTTCTGCAGGCCCCGCCGGGGTCCTGCCCACGCGGGGCCGGCCCGCGGCGGTGCTCGCGCATCGTCGATACGACAGAGTGGAGTAGCTAGTGACCGAATCGCCCACGCCGTACGTTCTCGACGCGGACACGATGACCGGAGGCATGCGTCCCATCCGGCAGGCCGTCCTGGCGATCGGGTCGAACCTGGGTGATCGTGCCGGCCGCCTACAGGGCGCCGTCTCGGCACTCGAGGACACCCCGGAGGTCACGGTCGTGGCGATCTCGTCCGTGTACGAGACCGAGCCGGTCGGGGCTCCGGAGGAGTCCGGCAAGTTCCTCAATGCCGTCGTGCTGATCGACACGACGCTCACCGTGCACACGCTCCTCGACCGTGCCCTCGCGATCGAGGACGCCTTCGGGCGCGAGCGCGGCGAGCCGGGAGCCCCCAGGACCCTCGACGTCGACATCATCGTCGTCGGTGACCGCATCGCCGATGACGATCAGCTGACATTGCCGCATCCCCGGGCACACGAGCGCGGCTTCGTGCTGGTGCCCTGGCTCGAGGTCGACCCCGAGGGAGAGATCCCGGGGCACGGGTTCGTGGCCGATCTGATCGGCGATGTCGACACCTCGGGTGTGGCCAAGCGCGAGGACGTCGAGATCATCCTGTGACACCACGATGAGGCGTGCCCGTCGCAGTTCTGCGCTGTATGTCACGGTGCTCATCGCCGTGGGCGCGATCGTCGGCCGTCTCATCCCGCCCCTCGCGGTGCGTTTCGAGGGGCAGTCTCCTCGTCCGGACTGGACGGCGGCCGTGCTGTTGGCGGCCGGTGCGGCAGTGGTGGGCGTGCTCGCCTGGTCGACCTGGCAGTCATTGCACAAGAAGAAGCTGCGGATCAATGCCGACCGGGCGATCCAGCTGCTCGCGGTGGCGAAGTCGTGTGTGCTCGTCGGCGGCGTGTTCAGCGGCGGTTACGCGGGCTTCGTCCTCGCCTATGTCGGGGTGAGCAGCGAACTTGCCCGGGAACGCCTGCTGCACGGTGGCGCCGCCGCTGTCGCCGCTCTCCTGCTGCTGGTGGCAGCCCTCCTCCTCGAGCGGGCCTGCCAGCTGCCTGGCGACGATGACGAGTCCAAGGACACCGCCACCTCCCCAGCCTGACCCTCCGGGTCCGACTTTTGCCGGGTTGTGGCCCTCGAGACGCGCTCAAAAGGGCCACAACCCGGCAAAAGTCGCGCGTCAGCGGAGGAGGGACGCTCGCAGGGTGCTGAAACCGACGCTGCCGAGGGCGAGCGCATCGGCGTGGAAGCGCTTGAGATCGGTTCCGTGGCGGCTCGTCCAGTCCGACCGCAGCCTCTCCCACTCGCGCTGCCCGACCTTGTAGGACGGTGCCTGTCCGGGCCAGCCGAGGTAGCGATTGGCCTCGAAGCGCACGAAGCCGTCGTTCATGTTCACGTGCCGGGCGAGGAACGGGTAGGCGTCGTCACCGGTCCAGATGCCGCTCCCATCCGGCTTGGGAAGCTCGAGGTGAACACCGATGTCCAGGACCACGCGGGCGGCGCGCATGCGCTGTCCGTCCAGCATGCCGAGTCGGTCGGCCGGCGTGGTGAGATAGCCCAGCTCGTCCATCAGCCGCTCGGCGTAGAGCGCCCAGCCTTCGCCGTGGCCGGAGTTCCAGTTGAAGCGGCGCCACGAGTTGAGCCGGTCGCGGTGCATCGCGGCCGTACCGAGCTGCAGGTGATGGCCGGGCACGCCCTCGTGGTAGACGGTCGTGAGCTCGCGCCAGGTGTCGAAGCGGGTGACACCCTCCGGGACGCTCCACCACATCCGGCCGGGACGCGAGAAGTCCTCGCTCGGCGGCGTGTAGTAGATGCCACCTTCGTCGGTCGGGGCGATCAGGCATTCCAGGCGGCGCAGCGGGGCCGCGATGTCGAACTGGGTGGCTCCCAGCTCCTCCACGGCCTCGTCGCTCACCCGCTGCATCCACGCCTGGAGGGCATCGGTGCCGTCGAGGCACATCGCCGGGTCGCTCTCCAGGTGGGCGATCGCCTGCTCCACGGTGGCGTCTGGAAGGATCTGCTCGGCGATCGCCTCCTGCTCGGCGACCATTCTGTTCAGCTCCTCCACACCCCAGGCGTAGGTCTCCTCGAGGTCGATCTCGATCCCGACGAACTCGCGAGAGGCGAGGGCGTACGCATCGCGGCCCACGGCATCGCGCGGTGTCGCGTGGGGAGCCAGCTCGTGTTCGAGGAAGCCGGCCAGTCGCTCGTAGGCGTCCATGGCCTCGCGTGCCGCATCGTCCAGCTCGTTCCTGAGACCCTCTGGTCCGCGTGCGGCGAGTGCCGCGAAGAAGCCCTCCGGGGAGGTGAGCTTACGGGTCTGCGCGAGGACGGCGGTGACCTGCCGGATCGCCGGCGTGGTGCCGGCCGCGATGCCCGTCTCGAGGGAAGCGAGGTAGCCGTCCATCGCCGCGGGGAGGTGGCGCAGCCGGGTGGCGACGTGCTCCCAGTCCTCGGTCGTCTCGGTGGGCATGAGGTCGAATACCTCGCGCAGCGACTGCGCCGGGGAGGCGATGACGTTCAGGTCGCGCTGCCACAGGCCGGCGTCGTGCGCCTCGACGGCGAGCTCCGCGGTACGGACGAGTTCGGCGTGGGTGACTTCGTCGACCTCGTCGGTGATCTCGGTGGCAGCGGCGGCAGCGAGCACCGAGCTCGCGGCATCGGCACGCGCGGTGTGCCCGTCGGGGGACAGGTCACTGTACTGACCCTCCCGTCCGGGACGTCCCAGCTCCACGTGGAGCTCCGGCGAGAGCTCCAGCAACGTGTCCATCCAGGTTTCGGCTACCCGGTCCATCGGCGTCGGGGTGCGTCCGTCGTTCATCCCCCGAGCCTAGAGCGCTCCTCAACTCGTTGAGTGGTGGCTAGGGTGGTGGGGTGGCCCGCCAACTCACTCCGCTTCCCGCCGCGGAGTTCCGGTCGATCTGCGCGCGCATCGACGAGGGCTCGGCCGACCGCTCGGACCTGAAGGCGGCGACCAAGCACCTGCTCGCCCTCCTGGTGCAGCGCGCGCCCGGCACGAGCGTGGAGGTGCGGGTGCCGCCCTTCGCCGCGGTTCAGTGCATCCCCGGTGCGCGGCACACGCGCGGCACGCCCCCGGCTGTCGTGGAGATGACTGCCGAGACCTGGATCGCGCTCGCCCGCGGTTCTCTCGAATGGGCCGATGCTCCGGTTCGTGCCAGCGGAGAGCGCTCGGACATCAGCGGTTATCTGCCGTTGATCTGAGGATCTCACCGGTTGCCGAGACTCGTTATTTTCGAGGCATGTCCTTCCCCTCGCGCGCGGCCTTCGCCGCTGCCGTCGCAGCGCTGACACTCGCTGCCTGCGGTCCCGACCGTCCCGAGTTCACCGGGCCCGCGGGCACGCCGCAGCAGGCGCCCCCGGCCGAGGCTCCCGCGACGGACGCGCTGAGCGCTCAGGCCGATCCCGCATGGGTCGAGCAGGTCGCCGCCGACACGGAGATCCCCTCGCGCGTGGTGGCCGCCTACGCGGGGGCGGATCTGCGAGTGCGAGCCGAGGGAGGCTGCTCGGTCGGGTGGAACACGCTCGCGGGTATCGGCCGGATAGAGAGCCGTCACGGTACGATCTTCGGCGGTCGCATCGGCGATGACGGGCGGGCGACGAGCGACATCATCGGCATCCCGCTCGACGGGACCAATGAGACGTTGGCGATCGAGGACACCGACGGCGGAGTCCTCGACGGGGACACCGAGTGGGACCGCGCCGTCGGGCCGATGCAGTTCATCCCCGAGACCTGGGAGCGTTGGGGCGCCGCTGCCGACGGTGACGGGCCGGGCGATCCGCAGAACATCGACGATGCCGCCCTTGCCGCGGCCCGCTACCTGTGCAGCGTGGGCGAGTCGGGCCTGGACGCCGAGCAGGACTGGATCGCGGCGGTGCGGACTTATAACAACTCGCGCGACTACCAGTTCGATGTCGCGGCGGCTTCGCAGGAGTACAGCCACCACGGTTGAGACCGGAAGGCGCGACCCGGTCTCTGCCCGCGGGTGGTGCAAACCTGCCGACGAGTGGTGCAGATCCGCCTCTCGAGGCGAATCTGCACCACTCGCGGGATCGGTGTCGGGGTGCCGAGCCTGGGGTCAGGCCGGGGACTCGACGAGGCCCGCGATCCGGTCGAGGGTCGCCTGCATCGCCTTCCGCGTCGACCGGGGCATCTGGCCGCGACGCAGGAAGACGCGCTGCTTGTCCTGGCCGATATCCCACGTCTCGCGGACATGCGTGCCGCCCTCGACGGGCACCAGCTCGTACTTCCAGATCCGTCCGCCGATGAGTCCGCCGAGGCCCGTGGTCTGCCAGGCGATCACCTCGTCGGGCTCGAACATCACGACGGTGTTGACCGTCGTATAGGGCAGACCCTGCTTCATCGACATGCCGAATCGTGACCCGAGGCGCAGCGGCTCGGACGTGCCGCGGAGGGCTCGAACGGTTCCAGAGCCGTCGAAGGAGGGATGCGCGGCGGCATCGGAGAGCAGGGCGAAGATGCGCGGTGCGGGCGCCGCGATGACCCGTTCGGCGCTCACAGTGTTGCCGTCCATGGTTCATCTGACCACGAGCCCGCCCGCCGCGCAGGATGACGCGGCGGGCGGGCTCCCGGACGGGTGTGAGGGTCAGATCTGGCGGTCCCGATCGGCCCAGAAGGGCTTGCGCAGATCGCGCTTGAGGATCTTGCCGGACGGATTGCGCGGCAGCACGTCCACGATGTCGATGCTCTTGGGCGTCTTGTAGCCGGCGAGCCGCTCACGGGTGAAGGCGATCAGCTCCTCGCCGGTGGCCTGCTGATCGGGGAGCAGCGCCACGACGGCCTTGACGGACTCGCCCCAGGTGTCATCGGGTACGCCGATGACGGCGGCCTCCGCGACGGCCGGATGCTCGGTGAGCACGCGCTCGACCTCCGGCGAGTAGACGTTCTCGCCGCCCGTGATGATCATGTCCTTGGCGCGATCGTCGACGAAGACGAAACCGTGCTCGTCGACACGACCGACATCGCCGGTGCGCAGCCAACCGTCCTCGGTGAGCAGCGCGGCGGTCGCCTCGGGCTTGCCGAGGTAGCCGGTCGTCGCCTGCGCGCTGCGGAACCAGAGCTCGCCGGGCTCGCCGACGGGGACATCGGCGCCGCTCGCCGGATCGACGACGCGCACCTCGGCGTTGGCGACCGGCTTGCCGGCCGACAGCAGCCGCTCGGGATGATCGGGGTCGCGGTGATCCTGGTCATCGAGGATCGTGATGACGCCCGCGAGCTCGGTGAGTCCGTAGACCTGGTGGAACTGCGTCGACGGCCAGTGCTCGATCGCCCCGCGGAGGATCGGTAAGGGCATCGGCGCCGCGCCGTACACGAAGTGCTTGAGACCGCGGAAGATCTTCATCGCCTCCGGTCCGGCGTTGAGGAGCCCGGCCACGACGGCGGGCACCAGGAACACATGCGTCACACCCGCCTGCGCGGCGGCGAGCAGCGCCGCGGGCTCGACCTCGCGGATGATGTACCCCGGAGTGCCGGTGGCCACGCCGAACAACGCATACGAGGTGCCTCCCACATGGAACATCGGCATCGCGATGAGCATCATGTCGGCATCGGGGTCGTAGGCGATGTCGCCCATCGCATTGCGGGTGTGCTCGATGAGATTGCGATGGCTGAGCTGAACGCCCTTGGGGCGGCCGGTGGTGCCGGAGCTGTACATGACGACCGCGGTGTCGTCCGCCGAGACTCCCGGCTGCGCGTCCACCGGTTCGGCCCCGGCGATCCACTCCTCGAACGCGTCGGCCTCGCCGCCGACGACGATGATGCGCTCCACCGTCGTCAGGCGATCGCGCATCGCGAGGACCTGGTCGGCCAACTCATGACCGACGAACAGCACGCGGGCACCGGAGTCGTTGACGGTGTAGTCGATCTCATCGGGGGCGAGACGCCAGTTGACGATCGCGACCGCGGAGCCGAGGAGCGCCCCGCCGAGCAGGACCTCGAGGATCGCCGGATTGTTCTTGTCGACGAAGGCCACTCGGTCGCCATGTCCGATACCGGACGCGCGCAAGGCGCCGGCGATGCGGCGGACCTCCTGCCACGCCTCGGCCCAGGTCCACGTGCGGTCGCCGTAGATCCAGCAGGTCGCATCCGGCCGGGTCTCGGCCTGAGCGGCGAGGAACTCCGGCAGCAGAGTGGCATCGGGCAGGGTCGTGGGCATGGCGCGCTCCCGTCGCTTGGTGATGTGGATCACAACACTAACCCGTGGGGGTGACGCCGTCCGGATGTCGAGAAGGCGTTCCAATTGCCGGGCGGGGGGCCGGGCACGGGGCCGGAGTTCGCTTCCGAGCCGGGTGGGCCCGTAGACTGGTTCTCGTGCCTCGTGGAGACGGTCGCCTCACTCACGACATCGACCCTCAGGACGTCGGACCCCAAGATGCCTGTGGCGTCTTCGGTGTCTGGGCGCCGGGTGAAGAAGTCGCCAAGCTCACCTATTTCGGTCTGTACGCGTTGCAGCACCGAGGCCAGGAGTCCGCGGGCATCGCGGTGAGCAACGGCCGGCAGATCCTCGTCTACAAGGACATGGGCCTCGTCTCGCAGGTCTTCGACGAGGCCACCTTGGAGTCGCTGGTGGGCGAGGTCGCGATCGGACACGCGCGCTACTCGACCACCGGGGCGAGCGTGTGGCACAACGCGCAGCCCACCTTCCGTCCCACGGCTACCGGCTCGGTCGCGCTCGGTCACAACGGCAACCTGACCAACACCCACGAACTGGCCGAGTTCCTCACGGAGCGGCTCGAGGCCGAGGGACAGAAGTCCAAGGAGGCCGCGACGAGCGACACCTCGGTGATGGCCAGCCTCCTCGCCTCCTACCCCGACCGATCGGTCGAGGACGCCGCGTTGGAGATCCTGCCGCGCCTGCGGGGTGCCTTCTCGCTGGTCTTCATGGACGAGCGCACGCTCTACGCGGCGCGCGATCCCCAAGGCATCCGTCCCCTCGTCCTGGGGCGTCTGGACAGCGGCTGGGTCGTGGCCAGCGAGACGGCGGCACTGGACATCGTCGGCGCCTCCTATATCCGTGAGATCGAGCCCGGCGAGTTCGTGGCGATCGACGGCGACGGTGTGCGCAGCGAACGATTCGCCGCCGCCGAGCCGAAGGGCTGCATCTTCGAGTACGTCTACCTCGCGCGTCCCGACACCACGATCGCGGATCGCCGGGTGTTCACCGTGCGCTCGGGCATCGGCCGCAAGCTCGCGCAGACCGCCCCGGTCGAGGCCGACCTGGTCATCCCGGTTCCCGAGTCGGGCACGCCCGCGGCGATCGGCTACGCCGAGGAGTCCGGCATCCCCTTCGGCCACGGGCTCGTCAAGAACTCCTATGTGGGCCGCACGTTCATCCAGCCCTCGCAGACCATTCGGCAGCTCGGCATCCGGCTCAAGCTCAATCCGTTGCGCGATGTCATCGCCGGCAAGCGGCTCGTCGTGGTCGACGACTCGATCGTGCGTGGCAACACGCAGCGCGCCCTGGTACGGATGCTGCGCGAGTTCGGTGCGGCCGAGGTGCACGTCCGCATCTCCAGCCCGCCGGTCAAGTGGCCGTGCTTCTACGGCATCGACTTCGCCTCGCGGGCCGAGCTCATCGCCAATGGCGCCTCGGTCGACGAGATCTGCCGCTCCATCGGCGCGGACTCGCTCGCCTACGTCGAGCTCGACGATCTCGTCGCCGCCACCGACGTGCCCAAGGACAATCTCTGCCGCGCCTGCTTCGACGGCATCTACCCGGTGCCGCTGCCCGAGGACGATCTCATCGGCAAGCACCTGCTCGAGAACCCTGACACGACTCAGCTGAAGGTGCTGCCCTCATGACCGAGCGAAGCGAGGGAACAATGAACACCTCATGCCGGCGCCTGCGTATCGTGGGCCTCTTCTGGCAGGTGGCGGCATGACGACCGGACGTTCCACCTCCTACGCGGACGCCGGGGTATCGGTCGCCGAGGGCGATCGCGCCGTCGAGCTGATGAAGCTGTGGGTCGCCAAAGCCACCCGACCTGAAGTGGTCGGCGGCATCGGCGGCTTCGCCGGGCTCTTCGACGCCTCGGCGCTGAAGGACTACGACCGACCGCTGCTGGCGTCCTCGGCCGATGGCGTCGGCACCAAGGTCGCTATCGCGCAGCGCATGGACCGCCACGACACGATCGGCTTCGATCTCGTCGGCATGCTGGTCGACGACCTCGTGGTGTGCGGCGCCGAGCCGCTGTTCCTGACGGACTACATCGCCTGCGGCAAGGTCGTCCCCGAGCGCATCGCCGATATCGTCAAGGGCATCGCGATGGCCTGCGCGGAGACCGGCACCGCGCTGGTGGGCGGCGAGACCGCCGAGCATCCCGGTCTGCTCGGGCCCGACGAGTACGATGTGGCGGGCTCGACCACGGGCGTCGTCGAGGCCGATCGGCTGCTGGGCGCCGACCGGGTCCGCGACGGCGATGTCGTCATCGCGATGGCCTCCTCGGGTCTGCACTCGAACGGCTACTCGCTCGTGCGCCGGGTCTTCTTCGACATCGCCGGGTGGGAGCTGGACCGCGAGGTCCCCGAGTTCGGGCAGACCCTCGGCGAGGAGCTGCTCACCCCGACGCGCCTCTACACCAAGCCCTGTCTCGCCCTCGCCGACGCGGTCGAGGTGCACGCGATGAGTCACATCACCGGCGGCGGCCTCGCGGCGAACCTGGCTCGTGTCGTGCCCGCCTCGGTGTCGGTGCGATTGGATCGTTCGTCGTGGACTCCGCCCGCGGTGTTCTCCGTGGTCGGAGAGCTCGGAGGCATCGCGACCGAGCACCTCGACGAGGCGCTGAACATGGGCGTGGGCATGGTGGCCGTGCTGCCCGCGGAGGTCTCCGATGAGGCGATCTCGTTGCTCGCGCGGCACGGGATCGACGCCTGGCAGCTGGGCGAGGTGGGGGCCGCTGGAGCCTTCGGAGCCGGCGGCGAGGTCGTCTTCGCCTGAGATTCCGGCCGTACACGCGCCGATAGCGACCCGGTGCGACATTTCTTGTCGACATTGGCTAGGGTGGAGTCACGATTTATTGACTATTCCTGTGCGAGGGGGTCGAGCCTTATGGGCCGCGGCCGTGCAAAAGCCAAGCAGACAAAGGTTGCACGCGATCTCAAGTACCGTACCTTCGAGCCGGACTTGGAGGATCTGCAGCGCGAACTCCACGGCGAGTCGGGCGATCCGATTCCCGACCAGTACGCGGACTTAGCCGACAAGTTCGAGGGTCCCGCGGCGTCGTGACGCCGCGGCCTCGTCGTCCTCACACTCTGATCTGAGCCAGCCGGCCGATCTGCGCCATGCGCTCCTCGGCCAGTCGGTCGGCGGCGATCGAGGGCGCGATGTTCTCCCGGGCGGCTTGATCGAGTACCGCCATCGTGGTGTCGAAGATCCTGCTCGCGCGGGACTTCGCCCGGTCGAAGTCGAATCCCTCGAGTTCGTCGGCGACCTGGATCACTCCGCCGGCGTTGACGCAGTAGTCGGGCGCGTAGGTGATGTCACGGTCCGCGAGCAGCTTCTCGACCCCTTCGTGGGCGAGCTGATTGTTGGCGGCGCCGCAGACGATCGAGGCGGAGAGTGCGGCGACGGTGTCGTCGTCCAGCGCGCCACCGAGTGCGCACGGCGCGTAGATGTCGAGATCGCCGGCGATGAGGGCCGCGTCGGACTCCGCGACCTCGATCGGGTAGTCGGCACGCAGCGCTTCGATGGCGGCGGTGTCGACATCGGTCACGATGACATGCGCGTCCTCTTCGATCAGATGGCGGACGAGGTGACGTCCGACCTTGCCGACTCCTGTGACGCCGATCGTGCGGCCGGCCAGGCGAGTGTCTCCCCAGACGTGCTGCGCACTGGCGCGCATGCCCTGGTACACGCCGTAGGCGGTGAGTACCGAGGAGTCTCCCGCACCGCCGTGCTCGACGGTACGGCCGGTGACGTAGTGGCATTCGCGGGCGATGACGTCCATGTCGGCGCTGAAGGTGCCGACATCGCACGCGGTGTAATAGCGGCCGTGCAGGGTCTCGACGAACCGTCCGTACGCGCGCAGCAGCGTCTCGGTCTTGACCTGATGGGGATCGCCGATGATGACCGCCTTGCCGCCGCCGAGGTCGAGTCCGGCGAGAGCGTTCTTGTACGCCATGCCCTGACTGAGGTTGAGGACATCGGCGATCGCGTCCTGCTCGGAGGCATAGGGGTAGAAGCGGGTCCCACCCAATGCGGGGCCGAGGGCGGTCGAGTAGATGGCGATGATCGCCTTGAGCCCGCTGGGCTCGTCCTGGCAGAAGACGACCTGCTCGTGGCGGTGGCCGAAGGCTGACACGGTCATGGGGCTCTCCATTCGTCCGTTCCGGTGCGATATCGCGGGGGTGGTGCGATATCGCCGTGACCCACCTGGTGGTGCGGGCCTCCCTGTGATCGTAGTCACCTGTGCAGCCAGGCGACAGCGGACCCGCTGACAGGCGGCCCACCCCACCGGCGCGCGAGCGGTGACCTACGCACGTCTCGACTACGGGGGCGGTGGGGTACGCACGTCTCGAGCGTGGCGAGGGGTGTCTATCTCACCGCCCACTGGGTCGTGAGGTGCGTAGGTCACCGCCCGGCGAGGTGGCGAAAGATCGGTGCCGCCCGGTTCAGCGCGCGTGCCGCGGTCGCGAGAGCGCGCTTGGCCACCAGAAGCGGCGACCGCACAGCCGCACGAGCGCCGGCGTGACGATGCTGCGGACGACGACGGTGTCCAGCAGCACGCCGAAACCGACGATCACACCGAGCTGGGCCAGCAGCACGAGCGGAAGCACCCCCAGCACGGTGAACACGGCGGCCAGCAGGATCCCGGCGCTCGTGATGACGCCGCCGGTAACGGCCAGGGCGGTGACGATCGACCCGGTGGAGTCGCCCGTCGCGCGCATCTCTTCTCGGGCTCGCACCGTCAGGAAGATGTTGTAGTCCACGCCGAGGGCGACCAGGAAGATGAAGGCCAGCAGCGGTGTCGAGACATCCGTGGCCGACCATCCGAAGACCCCGTCGAAGAGCCACCACCCGACGCCGAGGGCGGACAGATAGGACAGGACGGTCGAGGTGCTGAGGAGCAGCGCGGCCACGATAGAGCGCAGCACGATGAGCAGCATCGCCAGCACGATGACGAGCACGATGGGGATGATGAGGGCACGGTCGTGGCTGGCGGCGGTGCGCTCGTCGAGTGCTTGGGCGTCCGGACCGCCGACGAGCGCGTCGGGGTCGACATCGTGAACGGCGCTGCGGAGGGCGCGGATCTCGTCGATCGCGTCGTCCGACTCCGGTTCGGCCTCGATGATGACGGTCACCTCGGCGACATCGCTCGTGCTCTGACCGGGTGTGGCGCTCTCGACGCCTCCGGTCTGTTGCGCGGCGGACACGACGGCGTCGACCTTGTCCTCGCTGGTGGCGATACGGGTGGGCGAGGACGTGCCGGCGGGGAAGGCTGCGCTGAGGGTCTTCTGCGCCGTGATGGACTCGGGGGTGTCGAGGAACTGCTCGTCCTGGCCGAGCCCGGTACGCAGCGACAGCACGCCCGAGGCCATGGCGATGAGGAGGGTCAGGGAGACCACGAGTACCGGCCAGGGTCTGGCCGTCACGAACCGTCCCACGCGGAACCACCAGCCACGATGGCTCGGGTCCTCGTCGCCGTGGCCGGGCACGAAGGGCCAGAACAGCCAGCGGCCGGGGATCGTCATCGCGGCGGGCAGCACCACGAGGGCGAAGGCGACCGCGACCGCGATGCCGATGGCACCGGACATGCCGATACGGCTCACGAAGGGCGAATCGGCGACCAGCAGCGCCAGGAGCCCGAGGATGACGGTGCCCGAGCTCGACAGGATGGCGGGCGAGGCCGCGCTGACGGCATCGCGCATCGCCGCGTGGCGAGACCCGTGGCGTCTGAGCTCCTCGCGATAGCGGGCGATCAGCAAGAGCGCGTAGTTGGTGCCCGCCCCGAAGACGAGGACCGAGGTGATGCCGGTGGTGGATCCGTCGATGGGGAAGTCGAACCAGGCGGAGAAGGTGTCGACGACCTTGGCTGCCACGCGGTCGCCGATGCCGATGACGGCGAGGGGCACGATCCAGAGCCAGGGACTGCGGTAGGTCACGATCAACAGCACGGCGACCACCGAGGCGGTGGCGATGAGCAGGCGGGCGTCGGCGCCGTCGAAGACCGCGCCGAGGTCGGCGAAGACCGCGGGTGCTCCCGTGACCTGTGCCGAGACGCCCTCGGGGAGATCGGCCGAGGCCGTGTCGCGGATGGTGCTGACGATGGCGTCGTTGTCGGTCGAGGACAGTCCGGTGGGGACGGGAACGGCTTGCAGGGCGACGGTGCCGTCGGAGGAGGGGATCGGTGGGCTGACCTCGACGTCCAGTTCCCGCGCGAGATCGCTGCCGCGCTCGGCGATGGCGGCCAGGTCCTGTTCGGTCAGCGGGTCCTCGCTGGAGTAGACCACGAAGGCGGGGGCGTCTCCGGATTCGGGGAGCTGCGCGAGGGCCTCCTCGGCCAGGGCCGACTCGGCGTCGTCGGGAAGATTCGATCCCGCCTCTGAGCCGGTGGTGGGATCCGGTGCGAATGCCATGATGGCACCGGCGACGACCAGCCCGATGAGGAGTACCGCGACGGAGCGGCCTCGGCCCACCAGGTGAGCGAGCGGGAAGGTTTTATTTCGCTGATCGAAATGTTCCACGATGGAAAGAGTAGACTGCTGAACGTGAATCCGCACAGTGACCCGTCCGTCCAGGCGCGATACGAGGTGGTGCGAGGCGTGCAAGGCCTGTCGGCCGCGGCGCTGCGATTCATCGATCGCGAGGGATCGTCCCGGGGTCTGCACCGCTCCGACCTACAGGCGCTGCACGCACTCGATGAAGCGGGCGGAGCTGCCATGAGCCCCTCGGAGATCGCGCGGGCGTTGTCACTCAGTCCCTCCGCGACGACCACCCTCCTCGACCGTCTCGAGCGAGCGGGGCACGTGGATCGGACGCACGCCGTCGACGACCGCCGCCGGGTCAACGTGACCATGACAGCCTCCGCCGGAGCCGAGGCGCGCTCCATGTTCCTTCCGCTCGCGGAGGCGATGATGACGATGATGGACGATTTCGAGGACGAGGAGATCGCCGTGGTCGGCCGTTTTCTGGCGGCAGCCCGGCAGACGATCGACGACATGGGTATGGGCTCGGGGTCCGCCGGCTCCGAGTGATCTGCGGCACGCGCCGCGCGGCTCTACCGTGAAGGTATGGCCGAGCTCGTCGTCTTCCACCATGTCCAGGGACTGACTCCCGGTATCGAGTCCTTCGCCGAGAGTCTTCGGGAGGCGGGTCACGTGGTGCACGCGCCGGACCTGTTCGAGGGGCGGCGCTTCGACTCGCTCGAGGCCGGCCTGGCCTACGTTCAGCAGATCGGTTTCGCCGAGGTGATCGCCCGCGGGGTCGCCGCTGTGGAGGAGTTGCCCCAGGAACTCGTCTACGCCGGCTTCTCGCTCGGTGTCCTCCCGGCCCAGCTGTTGGCGCAGACGCGGCCCGGAGCGCGTGGTGCGTTGCTGATGTATGCCTGCGCACCGGTCGCCGAGTTCGGCGACCGGTGGCCCGAGGACGTCCCCGTGCAGATCCACGCGATGAACAACGATGCCGAGTTCATCGGCGCCGATCTCGAGGCGGCGCGAGAGCTGGTCGCGCAGGCCCGCGAGGCGGAGCTGTTCCTCTACCCGGGCAGCGAGCACCTCTTCGCCGACAGCAGTCTCTCCGACTACGACGAGGCCGCTGCGGCGTCTCTTCTGGAGCGGGCCCTGGAGTTCGCGCGAACAGCGGGTTGAGTGGGTTCGCCTGCGCGATGAACAAGTTTTGAGCGGTGGGTGAATGCCGGGAGCCCGTCCATCATCTCATATGGTGGACGGGCTTTTTCGTTGAAAAAACAGATTTTCATGGGGATTGTGGACCTCCGGGTGGGACGGGGCGGCGAAGAAGTGATTTGCCAACTTGTTCAGATGTGAGTAGGTTTTGAACAAGTTCTTCACAGCACGCTCATCTTCTGTACCCGCGACGCACCAAGGAGCTCCCCATGGCGAACCTGACTCGACTTCCGATGCCGATCCAGGAGTCCTACGACTGGCAGTACGAGGGTGCGTGCCGCGATGTCGACGTCGAGCAGTTCTTCTCGCCGGAGCGTGAGAGGGGAGCCAAGCGCGATGCTCGCGAGGCGGCCGCCAAGTCCTACTGCGCACGGTGCCCCGTGGTGGACGCCTGCCTGCAGCACGCCTTGTCGGTCCGTGAGCCGTACGGCGTGTGGGGCGGCATGACGGTGCGCGAGCGCGAGGAGCTGATGGCGGGACGCTCGGTCGGGGAGACCGCAGCCTGACGGTGCCGCGGGGTTCATCGCCCGCAACGACGGAGGGCCCGGGACGAACAGTGTTCGTCCCGGGCCCTCCGTCGTGCTACAGGGTGCGCTCGGTAGCCGGTGCCGCGTGGGGAGGTGGGAGAGGGCGAGCCGGCGACGCGTGGGCCTTCACGGCGGATGTCGCCGGGGTCGAGACCTTCGAGGGAAGGACGCGTCCCCGGCGAGGATCCTCGATGCGCATCAGGCCGCGAGGCGGGTGGCGCAGGGGACACAGCGAGTCGCCCGAGGGAGCGCCTGGAGCCGCTCGATCGGGATGCTCTCGGTGCAGTCCTGGCACTGGCCGTAGCCCTCGGTGCTCATGAGCTCCAAGGCGCGGGCGGTGTTGTCGAGCAGCAGCTGGATCTGCCCGGCGCGGCTGTTGTTCTCCGCCATCGATTCCGCCGCGAAGGCACGATCGACCTCGTCGACCAGTTCGCGTCCCTCGGCTGAGGTGACGACGGACAGCTGTTGCAGCGACTCCAGCTCCGCGGTGAGCTGATTCTGGCTCGTGGTGAGCGCCATGCGGAGCGTGTCCAGGTGCTGCTGGTTCATCGCCTCACGCTTCCTTCGCGCCTTCAGAGGCGGCCGCGGCCGCGGACTCCTCGCTGGTGGCGTCCGCCGTCGAGAGCTGACCACCGGTGTTCTCCAGGTGCGCGCGGATGAACCAGTGGAACAGCTCGAGCTGCTGGGTCTGCGCGATGATCATGTCCTCGGTCATCGGGTCGATGTCGGCCACCGCTGCCTGGGCCTTGCGATGATCCTCGATGACGCCGATGTAGACCTCGTCGAGTGCTCCCAGATGCTCGTTCGTGGTGGCGCGATCGAGGGAGTAGTCGTTCCACGTCCGTCCTTCGACGATGGCCGACGGTGTGCCCTTGGGCGCGACGCCGAGGGTGGCGATGCGCTCGGCGGTCTCGTCGACCGCATCGCGGACCTCGACCACATGCGGGTCGATCATCTCGTGGACGGCGATGAAATGCGGTCCGACGACGTTCCAGTGGACGTGTTTGAGAGTGAGCGCGAGATCGTTGAGCGCATTGAGGCGATCCTGCAGGATCGCGGCGACCTTCTCGCCTTCGGCGAGGGTGAGTCCGGGAATCGTGTAGCGCGGGGTGGGCATCCTGTCTCCTCTCCAGTGGTGGCAGATCCCGGACGGTGGGCCGGGGACCTGTCGCTCACGCCGGCGGCCGGGGTAGCCGGCTGCGGGGCGTGAAAGTTGTTCACAACTTGTGCACTTCCCACTCTGGCAGAGCCGTGCCGGTGTGCAAGCCGAGGAGTTCGACCACCCGTTGAGTGTGGTGAGGTGCCCCACACTCAACGGGTGGCGGGGTGGTCGATCAGGAGGTGAACTCGCGGAGGCGGGTGTCGAGCGCCTCGCGGGCCTCGCCGTACTCGCGGGCCAGCCGGCCCACCAGCTCGTCGACGCTCACGACGGCATCGACGCTGCCGATGCCCTGGCCGGAGCCCCAGATGTCCCGCCACGCCTTGGACGGGGAGGAGCTGTCGTCCGACGAGCCGAAGCTCATCGCCGAGGGATCCGATGTCGCGAGATCGTCCGGATCGAGTCCGGCCGCGGTGATGCTGCCGCGCAGGTAGTTGCCATGGACGCCGGTGAACAGGTTGGAGTAGACGATGTCCGCCGCGCTGGACTCGACGATCATCTGCTTGTAGTCGTCGACCACATTGGCCTCGCGGGTGGCGAGGAAGGCCGAGCCGACATAGGCGAAGTCGGCGCCCGCGGCGAGGGCCGCGAGGATCGAGCGGCCGTGGGCCATCGCGCCGGACAGCAGCAGCGGCCCGTCGAACCAGGAGCGGATCTCCTGCACGAGCGCGAAGGGCGACTGGGTCCCGGCGTGGCCGCCGGCGCCGGCCGCGACGGCGATGACGCCGTCGGCGCCCTTCTCGATCGCCTTCCGCGCGAAGCGGTCGTTGATGATGTCGTGGAGCACGATGCCGCCATAGGAGTGGACGGCCTCGTTGACCTCTTCACGGGCGCCGAGCGAGGTGATGACGATCGGCACCTGGTGCTCGATGATCGTCGCCATGTCCTCATCGAGGCGGTTGTTGGAGCGGTGGACGATCTGATTGACGGCGAAGGGCGCGACCGGCCGTTCGGGGTGCGCGGCGGAGAACTTGGCATTCGACTCGCTGATCTGGTGGAGCCACTCGTTCAGCAAGCTCGCCGGGCGGGCGTTGAGCGCGGGGAACGCGCCGATCACTCCGGCCTGACACTGAGCGCTCACCAGCTCGGGTCCTGATGCGATGAACATCGGAGAGGCGACGACCGGGAGCGTCAGCGGGCGGCGCAGGATATCGGGCAGGGCCATGGGTCCTCCTGGGACGACGGGCGAGAGCGGTCTCGCGTCGACAGCCTAGGCGGGTGAGGCCTACCGTCCCGGTGGCGGGGGCGGGTGGCAGACTGGTGTCCGCGCTGAGCGCGGGCCTCTAGCTCAATGGGCAGAGCAGCGGACTTTTAATCCGCGGGTTGTGGGTTCGAGTCCCACGGGGCCCACTCGCTGAGTATCTGCGTGATGACGCGCGGTGGGCGAGGACGGATGATGATGCGTAGTGGCTGCTAGGGCCGCCGTAACGCATCATCGTCAGTCCGCGGCACGGTGAACAGGACAATCCCACGGGGCCTACGGTCGTGACGCAATCACGAGTACACTGACGACGTCACTTTGTCTGGTACCTCACCGAGGACTGGAACGAAAGGCAATCAGCTATGCAACGCTCCCGTGTGGGCGTGGTCGGGGCCGGCCGTGTCGGTGCCGTCCTCGCCGCCCGTCTCCGTGCCGCCGGTCATGAGATCGTCGGTGTCAGCGGACGTTCCGATGCCACGCGTCTTCGCATCGCCACCCTGCTCGGCGATGTTCCCGTCCTCGCCCCGGTACAGCTCGCGACGGAAGCCGACGTCCTCGTGCTGGCGGTCCCCGACGACTCACTCGCCGAGGTGGCCGAGCAGCTCGCTCCAGCATCCCGGCCGGGACAGTACGTGGTGCACACCAGCGGTCGTCACGGTCGTGCCGTCCTGGCGCCCTTCGCCGACCAGGGTGCCCGCACGGCGGCCGTGCACCCCGCGATGACCTTCACCGGCACCGAGATCGACCTCGATCGGTCCTGCGTGTTCGGACTGACCGCAGCCGACGACGATCGCGAGACGATCGCCGCTCTCGTCGCGGACCTCGGCGGCACCCCGATGTGGATCGCCGAAGGCGACCGCGTCGCCTATCACGCGGCGCTCGCCCACGGCGCCAACCACCTCACCACCCTCGTCACGCAGGCGATGGACATCCTGCGCGGAATCGGTGCGGACGATCCCGCGAGCGTGCTGCGACCGCTGCTGACCGCCGCCCTCGACAACACCCTCGCCTACGGCGACGCCGCGCTCACCGGGCCGGTCGCGCGCGGCGATGTCGACACGGTCCACGCGCACCTCGGAGCACTCGGCGAGGACACCCGTCGCACCTATCGTGCGCTGGCCGAGGTGACCGCCGAGCGTGCCCAGGTCACCGGCCGCATCGACGCCGAACCCGCTCGCCGTCTGCGCGAAGTCCTCGGCGAGGAGACCGTGCGATGACCGGGCCGCTGGTGGTCCGCACCCGCGAGGAGCTGCGTGCCGCGACCGAGGGCACCATCGCCCTCGTGCCCACGATGGGCGCGCTGCACGACGGCCACGTGCAGCTGATGAAGCACGCACGTCCGCTCGCCCAGACGCTCGTCGTCTCGATCTTCGTCAACCCCACTCAGTTCGCTCCCGGCGAGGACTTCGATGCTTACCCGCGCACCTTCGACGCCGACCTGGAGCGTTGCGCCGAGGCCGGTGTCGACATCGTCTTCTCGCCCACGGTCGACGCCATGTACCCCGATGGGCTCGACGCCACCGTGAGCGTCGATGCCGGCCCACTCGGACAGATCCTCGAGGGCGCCCAGCGACCCACGCACTTTCGCGGAGTGCTCACGGTGGTCGCCAAGCTGTTCGGCCTGGTGGGGCCGGATGTGGCGGTCTTCGGGGAGAAGGACTATCAGCAGCTGACGCTGATCCGGCTCATGGCCCGCGAGTTGTGCCTCGGCGTGGAGGTCGTCGGCTGCCCGACGGTCCGCGAGGCCGATGGTCTCGCCATGAGTTCGCGCAACCGCTACCTCGAGGCCGATGAGCGTCAGCTCGCCGGTGCGATCAACGCCGCTCTTCGGGCCGGTGCCGCGTCCGGCAGGGAGGGCGGCACTGCCGTCCTCGCGGCGGCCCGCGCCGTCCTCGACGAGCACGGCATCACGCCCGATTACCTCGAACTCACCGATCCCGATCTCGCCGAGCCGGTCCCCGGCCGCGAAGCCCGCTTGCTGGTGGCCGCGCGTGTCGGCCGGCCCCGGCTCCTCGACAACATCGCCCTGAACCTCGGAGGAAACTGACCATGCTGCGCACCATGATGAAGTCCAAGATCCACCGCGCCACCGTCACACAGGCCGACCTGCACTACGTCGGCTCCGTCACGGTCGACCAGGATCTGCTGGACGCCTCGAATATCCTGCCGGGCGAGCTCGTGCACATCGTCGATATCGACAACGGTGCGCGCCTGGAGACCTACACGATCGCCGGCGAGCGCGGCTCGGGAGTCATCGGCATCAACGGCGCCGCCGCCCGGCTCGTGCACCCCGGCGATCTCGTCATCCTCATCGCCTACGCGCAGATGGAGGACGCCGAGGCTCGCGAGTTCTCCCCGAGCGTCGTCTTCGTCGATGCCGATAACCGCATCATCGGCACGGGTTCCGATCCGGCCGAGGCGCTGCCCGGCACGGGACTCCTCCGTGGCGACATCATCGACAATCCGCTGGTCGCGCACTGAGCCAGATGAGGACGTGAGATGAGCCTGCTCTGTCTCGATGTCGGCAACCGGCTGTCGGTCATCGGCGTCTGGGACGATGTCGACGGTCAGCCCGCGCTGCGCGGACGCTGGACCATCTCCTCGGACGCCACCCGCACTGCCGATGAGTGGTATCTGGTGGCGCACGGCTTCGTGCGGGCCGCCGGTTTCGCCGATGACGATATCGAGGCCGTCAGCATGTGCTGCACCGTGCCCTCCATCGGGGTCGAGGTGCGCGGCATGCTCGATCGCTACTTCGACCACGTGCCGGTGTGGGTCGTGGGGCCCGGGGTGCGCACGGGCGTGGCCATCCACACCGACAATCCGCGCGAGGTCGGCACGGACCGAATCGTCAATGCGCTCGCGGCGATCCATCTCTACGGCGGACCGGCGATCATCGTCGACCTGAACGGCACGGCCACCATCGTCGACGTCGTCGACGGGCGAGGTCGTTACCTGGGCGGGGCGATCGCCCCCGGAGTCGAGGTGTCCCTGGAAGCGCTCGCCCAGCGCGGGGCCCAGCTGCGGTCCGTGGAGGTCGCCGAGCCGCGGGGCGTGATCGGCAAGAACACGGTGGAGGCGATCCAGGCGGGCGCCGTCTACGGCTTCGCCGGACTCGTCGACGGACTGGTCGACCAGATGATCGACGCGATCGACGCCGAACCCGAGGACGTCACCGTGGTGGCGACCGGCACCTTCAGCGAGGCCATCGCCGGGCACTGCCAGACCCTCACCACGCGCGAGGAGGACCTGACGCTGATCGGTCTGCGCCTCGTCCACGAGAAGAACCGCGACGCCTGAGCCCGCGGCACTCGACTCGCCTGTGGACAGCCGGGGACGGATGTCGGTGTCCAGCGAGATGATCGGACTCGCCAGATCACTCGTGGGTGGTCAGAATGGAAGGAGTCTGGATGTGTCGGTGCTGGATAGAGGAGTCGTGGGCGTGGCGAGCATGGCGTTCGAGTGGCCGAGTGACGCGTTGCAGCGGGTGCCGATGTCCTTCGAGGAGTGGGAGGCGCTGCCCGAGGAGGTCCGTGCCGAGTGGGTCGACGGAGTCGCCCTCGTGAACCCGCCTCCCGCGGTGCGGCATCAGTACGTCGGCAAGCGGCTGATGGCCTGCCTCGACCGGGGTCTGCCTGATCTGATAGTCGTGCACGAGGTGGGAGTGCGCACCTCCCGGCGACACTATCGGGTCCCCGATGTGACGGTGATGCGCGGCTGGCCGGAGGATCCGGTGTGGGTGACGGATGCGCCGGTGATCGTGGCTGAGATCCTCTCGCCGGCGACCCGGCGCGAGGATCAGCTGCGTAAGACGGGTGAGTACCTGGCGGCGGGGATCGACCAGTACTGGGTCGTCGATCCGGAGCACGAGGAGCTGACCGTGCTGCGCGCCTCGCGTGAGGCGGACGTGAACGCGTGGGAGACCGCGCTGGAGCTGGGCGGTGGGCAGCGCACGGGCGAGGTCTCGGTCGGTGACCACGGCACCGTCGCGATCGACCTCGATACCCTCTTCGGCCAGTGATGGTCCGCGTGTCCTCTATGCTCGCGGAGTGATCCTTCGGCGAGCCGTGGCCCGGCTGTACTGGACCGTCTCGCGGTGGAAGTACCGCTCGGAGTCGGTCCCTGAGGCGTCCGGCATCATGGTCGCCGCACCGCACACCTCCAACTGGGACTTCGTGCTCATGGTCGCCGTCGCCTGGCGCAACGGGCTGACGCTGCGGTTCCTCGGCAAGCGGGAGCTCTTCGCCGGACCGATGGGGTCGTTGATGCGGGCCTTCGGCGGCATCCCTGTCGACCGCCGCGATCCGGCGGGGCTCGTCGAGGAGCTCATCGAACGCCATCACGACGGCGAGAGCTTCCACCTGGTCATCACGCCCGAAGGCACCCGCGGGCCCGTGGACCGCTGGAAGTCCGGCTTCTACCGGATCGCGCGCGCCACCGATCTCCCTGTCACGCTGGCCTATGTCGATCGCACCACCGGCACGACGGGTCTCGGGCCGACCTTCCGGCTCAGCGGAGACGTCCGCGCCGACATGGATCGCATCCGCGCGTTCTACACGGGCATGGTCGGTGTCCGGCCCGCGAACACCGGGCGCGTCGCGTTGGCCGAGGAGGCGGACGCTCCGTCAGCGCCCGATGGGTTCCAGCAGTAGCCGGACGACCTCGGTCATCCAGGAACGGGCCGTGGCGGCATCGAGTCCGGGCACGCCCTGGGCGCGTTGCGTGCCCAGTCCATCTGAGTAGGCCGCGAGCTTCAAGGCGGTTTCGGCGGGCACCACCGTTCGGAAGACCCCGGACTCGACGCCCCGGGCGATGACGCGCGCGCAGCACTGTTCCCAGTGGCGGATCCGCGTGGCATAGGGCTCCGCCAGCTCTGGGCGCCGTGTCGCCACGGTCCAGTACTCCGACCAGATCCGCCAATGCGCCTCGACGCGGGGCGACTCGTCGAAGATCGAGGCGACGAGCAGCTCCAAGGCGGCCCAGGGATCGGGTTCGGCATCGGCGGCGGCGACGACCTCCTCGTAGAAGCGGTCGGCCTCCGTCACCACGACCGCTCCGAGGATCTCGTCGACGCCGGTGAAGTGGTAGGTGACCGTGCCCATCGACACCTCGGCCGCCGCGGCGATATCGCGTAACGATGTCGCCGCGAGACCCTCCTGGACGATGACGGCGTGGGCCGCCTCGACGATCTGCGCGCGCCGCTCCGTCGGCGAGAGCCGTTGTCTCACACCGAGGTCCTGGGCACCCGGTCACGATAGGTGAACTCGCCGACCGTCTCGCGCGTGCCGTCGCGTTCGGCGACCGCTCGGACGGTGTTCTCGAGGTGGAACGCGTCCGTATCGCAGGTGATGATCGAGGTCGTCTCCACCGATGCGCTCCAGCCCTGATGGGACAGGTCGATGCGCCAGCGCGCCTCCGTCGTCGGAGAGGTCGGATCGCCCTCGCGGATGCGGTACACCTCCTCTGTCCACTCCAGGAAGTCCAAGCCGGTCGGATAGCGGCGCGTGCCGCCGTAGCCGGGGTCGACCTCCAGCACCGTCTCGCCGGTGGCGACGTCATGCCGCACGACTCGCGGCGGCCGGGCCGCGGGCGCTCCCTCCGGCGTGCCGATCGGGATCGGCCGGGCGTGCTCGGGCTCGGCGAAGCCCACCGGGATGGCGCTCGGATCGACGAGCGGAAGGGCGATGGAGCTCGCGGCGAGGTCGAGGTCGAGGGTGTCGTCGACGGCATGCGGCCAGATCCACGGCCAGTAGTGGTTGCTCACGGCGACGCGCAGCCGATGGCCGGGCTCGAACCGGTAGCCCGCCGCGACGAGCGGCACCTCCACGTCGACATCCTCACCGGGAGTGAGCGGATCGACGCGATCCATGCCGTCGCGCTTGAGCAGATTGAGCACACCGCGTGTCACGAGTGTCGAGGATCCGTCCGGCGACACATCGCAGAGCCGCACGATCACCTGTCCGCGATCGTGGGTCGAGCGGAGCCGCAGCCGCGCCACCGGCTTGCCCAGTAGCTCCAGAGGCTCGTCGACACGCAGATCGATGCTCAGCGAGCGGCCGTCCTCGGCGCGCTGGTCGGGCGGCAGGTCGGCGTCGTTGCCGAAGGGGAAGAACCGCCCAGCGTCCTGGCCGGTCGACCACGGCGAGCGCACCAGGGCCCGCCCGTCGCCGAGCCCGGTCTCGTAGGTGGGAGCCTCACCCGGCCAGGGCACACCGACCCAGCGTCCCTCCTTGTGCCCCACATACGGCGCGGGCGGCTCGGGATCGTTGATCCAGGCCCGCAGATCCGGGTCGCTCTCCACCCCGGTGTCGGCCCCCTTCAACCAGCGATCCCACCAGCGCAGCGTCTCCTGCAGAAAACCGATCGACGGGCCGGGCGCGAGGCCCCGGTCGGGGTACTGGTGCGACCACGGGCCGACGATGCCCTTGGCCGGGGCGTCGAGATTCTCCAGCAGACGTAACACCGTGTCGCGGTACGGGTCATTCCACCCGCCGACCGCCAGCACCGCCGCCTCGATGCCGGGGTAGTTCTCGCACGCGCTACCACGCCGCCAGTACGCGTCGCGTTCCTGATGGGCGAGCCAGATCGGACCGAGGGGGCGCTGCTGCTCGAGCCGCTCGCGCCATTGCTCGACCCAGCGCTCGCCCACGACCTCGGGCAGCGGCGGGCGCGAGGCGAAGGCCAACATGGTCCCCGCCCATGCGGACATGTCGATCGCCAGCAATGCGCCGCCCATGTAGTGCACGTCGTTGTCGTAGCGGTCATCGGTGGAGCAGACGGTGACGATGGCCTTCAGCGGTTCAGGCGCGCGTTCGGCCAGTTGGAGCGAGTTGAAGCCGCCCCACGAGATCCCGAACATGCCGACGCCGCCGTCGCACCACGGCTGATCCGCCAGCCACCGGATCACCTCGACACCGTCGTCGAGCTCAGCGGGGGAGTACTCGTCCTCGAATAGGCCGTCCGAGCCGCCGGCCCCGCGCACGTCGACGCGGATCGAGGCGTACCCGTGCGCGGCGTAGTACGGATGCCGCTCGCTGTCGCGGACCGAGGTCCAATCGTCGAGCCGGTACGGCAGGTACTCCAACAGCGCCGGTACCGGCTGCTCCTCCGCCCCGACGGGCAGCCAGGCCCGCGCGCGGAGTCGCGCACCGTCCGGCATCGGGATCCACAGGTCGCGGACGTCGATCGTGCTGGGGTCGATGTCGACCAGGGTCATCGAGTGGTCAGTGCTCCTTCGTCGTCGCGGACCCGGTGGCCGTTGCCGACATCGACGAGCGGCGCATCGGGATCGAGGGTGGTGGCACGATGGTCGGCATCGCTGCCCGGCAGCTCGGTGTGGCCCGGTTCGACCACGGCCTCCAGCAGCGACCGGGTGTACGGGTGACGGGGCTGCTCGAACAGGACCGCGGTGGGCGCCGACTCGACGATCCTGCCGTCCTTCATCACGACGATCCGGTCCGCGACGCTGCGGACGACGGCCAGATCGTGGCTGATGAACAGGCACGACAGTCCCCGGCTCGCGCGCAGGTGGTCCAACAGCGCCAGCACCTCGGCCTGGACCGAGACATCGAGTGCGGTGGTGATCTCGTCGGCGATGAGCAGCGTCGGCTCGGCGGCCAGCGCGCGGGCGATGCCGACGCGCTGTCTCTGCCCTCCGGACAGCTGGGCGGGGACACGTCGCGCGAACTCCGGGCCCAGGCCGACCTCGGTCAGCAGACGATCCACCGCCGCGGGCGTCTCGGCCCGGGAGGCTCGCCCGAACACCTTCAGCGGACGCGCGATCGCGTCGCCGATAGTGCGACGCGGATTGAGCGCCAGATCGGCGTTCTGGAAGATCAGCTGTACCGAGCGGCGGACATCGACCGGACGTCGTGCGGCGGCACCGAGCAGATCGTGTCGGGCGCCATCAGAGGACCAGAGAGCGGCCTCACCGCGCTCGACATCGGCGAGCCCCGCGAGGGCCGAGGCGACGGTGGACTTGCCGCTGCCGGACTCGCCGACCACGGCAACCGTCTCGCCACGGAGGATCTCCACATCGAAACCGCTGACCGCGAGCTTCGGCGCGCGCGGATAGCGGATATCGACATCGCGGCATCGCACGACGACATCGGCATCGGGGTCTTCTCGTACGAGGATGTCGACACCATGGACCCGGGGTGCTGCGGCGATGAGCTCGCGGGTGTAGTCCTCGCGCGGCCTGCTCAACACCTCCTGGGTGGGCCCGTGCTCGACCTCCCGGCCGAGTCGCATCACGAGCACGTCATCGGCCACCGCCGACACGACGCCGAGGTCGTGACTGACGATCAGCACCGCCATGCCCAGCCGCTCGCGCAGCTCGTTCACCAGCGCCAGGACCGCCGCCTGGGTGATCACGTCCAAGGCCGTCGTCGGCTCATCGAGCACGAGGATCTTGGGGTCGGTGGCGACGGCCATCGCGATCGCCACACGCTGCTGCTGACCGCCGGACAGCTCGTGCGGGTAGCGGTCGATCAGGGCATTGGGTGACGGAAGCCGTACGAGATCGAGCAGCTCGACCAGTCGATCGTCGCCGCTCGGCAGGCCGTGGGCGTCGAGGGTCTCGCGGAGCTGCGCGCCGATCCGCATCGACGGAGTGAGTGCGTGGCCGGCGTTCTGCGCCACCAGGGCGACGGTGCCGCCTCGCAGCTGCCGCAAGGGCGCGGGAGCGAGCGCGAAGACATCGTCCTCGAACACCGTGACGGTGCCGGCATCGACACGCGATCCGTCCCGGAGGTGTCCCAGGAGCGTGCGGGCGACGGTGGACTTGCCGCTGCCGGACTCGCCGACCAAGCCGAGGGTCCGGCCGCGGGTCAGCTCGAAGTCGATGTCCTCCGCCACGGTGACCCGCTGATCGCCGGCATCGTAGGAGACACAGAGGCCGCGCACCGCGGCGACGGTCGAGCTGGTCATCAGATCACTCCTCGACGGGCGCGGTCGACGCCCAGGTACTTGCCCAGGCCGTCCGCAGCGAGGTTCAGCCCCACCACGAGCAGCGACAGGGTCACGATCGGGGCGAGGGTGCCCGCGGGCGCCACGGTGAGCGCGGTGCGGTTCTCCTGGATCATCAGGCCCCAGTCGGGGGTGGGCGGGTTCACGCCGAATCCGAGGAAGGACAGGGTCGAGACGAGCAGAACGACCCAGGAGGCGCGCATCGCGAACTCCACCAGGATCGTGTCGAGGATATTGGGCAGGACCTCGCGACGGATGATCGGCAGCGAGCGTTCACCGCGGGCACGGGCCGCCGTGACGTAGCCGGTGGAGAGCACGGGACGGGTCGCGCCGCGCACGACGCGAGCGACGGCCGGCACGTAGACCACCGAGATCGCCAGCACCAGCACCCAGAGGCTGTTGCCGAACACCGAGACGATCAGCAGCAGGGCGAGCACCGCAGGCACGGCGAGCACCGCATCGAGCACACGCGTGGTGGCGGCATCGACCCAGCGGCCGTAGTAGGCGGCGATCGCGCCGATGAGCGTGCCGACCACGACGGCCACCGTCGTCGCCAGCAGCGACACGAGTAGCGCGAATCGTCCGCCCTCGATCGTCCGCGACAGGACGTCGCGTCCGTACTGATCGGTGCCGAGCCAGTGGCTCCAACTCGATCCGGCGAGGGCGTTGTCGGCATTGGTGGCGATCGGATCGTAGGGCGCGAGCCACGGGGCGAGAATGGCGATGAGGATGGTCAGGCCGACCAGTGACAACCCGATGCGGGTGCCGACGGTCAGATCGCGGAGGCGGATCATGCGGACGCCTCCTTCGCGGACCGGGATCTGCGGCGCGAGCTGTGCAGGGTCCGCTGGCGCGGGTCGGCGGCCAGCGCCAGCAGATCGGCGATGAGGTTGACGGTGACGTAGACGAGTGCGCTCAGTACGGCGATGGCCTGGAGGATCGGCAGGTCGCGGGTGGAGACCGAGTCGATCATCAGCTTGCCGAGGCCGGGGTAGTTGAACACCGACTCGACCACGACGACGCCGCCCAGCAGCCAGGCCACATTGATCGAGATGACGGGGAGGACGGGCAGGATCGCGCTGGGCGCGACGTGGCGCCAGAGCACGCGCCGTCGGGTCAGGCCTTTGAGCTCGGCCGTCGTCGCGTACTCGGTGGCGAGTCCGTCGATCGTCGAGGATCGCATCGCGCGGATGATGTAGGCGGCCATCGCGATCACCAGGGTGATCGCCGGCAGCACGATCGCGGGGAGCAGCTCGCTGAGCGATGCATCCGGTCCTCCGAGCACGACGGCGGGGAAGATCGGCGCGATGATCGCGAGCAGCAGGATCAGGACCGTGGCCACGACGAACTCGGGGATGCTCATCGCGACCAGCGCGATGAGCGAGATGCCGGAGTCCGTCGACGTGCCGCGCCGCGACCCGGCCCACACGCCGAGGACGAGGGACAGGCCGATGCCGACCACGATCGCGGGCACGGCGATGAGCAGGGTGTGGGAGAAGGCGGTCCAGAGGGTGCCGGACACCGACTCGCCGGAGACCAGCGACGTGCCGAAGTCGCCGGTGACGGCGCCTCCCAGCCACTCGGCGAAACGCACCCACACGTTCGCGTCGAGGCCGAGCTGTTCGCGCATCGTGGCGACGGCCTCCTCGGTGGCGTTCTGGCCGAGCAGCTGCTGCGCGACGTCACCGGGCAGGGCCTGCACGGCGAAGAAGACGAAGAAGGCGGCGAGGAACAGGGTGATGACGCTCGTCGCGAGCCGGGTGCCGATGAGTCGAGCCACGTCACGCCTCCTTCAGGCCGAGGGACAGATAGTCCATCTCGAAGCCGTATTCGTCGTAGTTCACGACGTTCTCCGACAGCCCGACGAGTCGATCGCCGAAGACGGGGGTCATGTCGGCGCCGTCGTCGATGATGAGCTGCTGCGCGTCCTGGTACTTCTGACGCCGTGTGGCGTCGTTGGTGTCGGCGCGGGCGGCGTCGAGCAGCTGGTCGAACTGCTCGTTCGACCAGGCGGACTCGTTGTAGCTCGATCCGGTGCGGAAGATCTGGTTGAGCAGCTGGTCGACCGGGCGCCCCGTGAACCAGTAGCTGACCATGAGCGGCTCGCTCATCCATACCTGCGTGTAGTACGAGTCGGCCGCGACATTGGTGATCCGCAGATCGATGCCGGCCTCGCGGACCTGGCTGGCGTAGGCGGTGGCGATCGCGGTGAAGTTGGGCTCGTAGGCCGACGTGTAGATGCGCGTGGAGAAGTCCTCGCGGCCGATGCTGCGCAGGATCCCGCGGGCCTTCTCCGGGTCGTATTCGCGTTCGGTGTCCAGCCAGGCCTTCAGCTCGGGCGGCACGGGGTTGTCCCAGCCGGGGGTGCCGGTGCCTTGCAGCGCCGTCGAGAGGATCGCGTTCGGGTCGTAGGCGAGTTTCATGGCCTGCCGCATCTGCGGGTCCGCGAACTCCTCGCTCGTCGCCAGCATCGGGATCGTGTACCACTGGGCGTTGGCCACGCGGGCGACCGTCGTGCCGGCCGAATTGGCGACCACGCGTGCCGTGGGGTTGTCGAGATTGGTCTGCGAGAGGAGGTCGACCTGTCGGGCGAGCAGGGCGTTGACCCGGGCCGAGGTGTCCTGGATCGAGGAGAACTCGATCCGGTCGAGGGCCGCGCGGCCATCGAAGTAGTCCTCGTTGACCCGCACGGCTCCGGCTCCGGCCGGGGTGTAGTGCTCGAGGATGAACGGCCCGGTGCCGATACCGGTGTGTCCGATCTCGTCCGCCGAGTCCTCGGGGATCACGTAGCACTGGTAGGCGGTGAGCAACGACGGGAACTCGGCATTGGGCGTCGAGAGTGCGAAGCGGACGGTGGTCTCGTCGACCGCGACGATGTCGTCGATGAGGTCCAGTGCGCCGGCCTGTGGTGAGGCGACATCCGGGTCGAGGATGTGGCGGAAGGTGTACCGCACGTCGCGGGAGGTGAGTGGTCGACCATCGTGGAAGCGGATACCGGCGCGGAGCTGGAAGTCCCAGACGGTGGCGTCGGCATTGGACGACCAGTCGGTGGCGAGGTCGGGGACTGTATCGCCGTCGCGGTCCAGTCTGACCACGCGATTGTAGAGCGCGCCGAGGTATTCGTAGGCGGACAGCGAGCTGGCGGGATCGAGGGTCTCGGCGGCACTGGCGGCCGGGCGCGCGATGCGCAGCGTGGCACCGCGCTGGGCGGTGCCGGTGGCAGCCCGCTCCGGCAGCGTGAGCGCGGGGGCACCGCACGCGGCCAGGCCGAGGGCCGTGGCACCGCCGAGCATGCCGGTCAGCAGCCGACGGCGGTCGATCGAGGGGTTCACGGAGTCTCCTGAATGCTTATCGTTCACTTGAACGATAAGCACGGATCACCTGTTCTCCGCAAGGTCATCCGCAGGACCAGTGGGGTTCAGCTACTGATATCGGTATTGGGGTCGGCCTGAAAAGTTGCTGATATATCACGGAGAAAGTCGATGCCGGCCGTCACTGCCTGGCTGGTGGCGCGGCGTCCCGATCGATGTCGCAGAGCGAGACGCCGGGAGCCGAGACCGGGGACATCGGCGACCTCGACGCCTTCGGGAAGAGCTCCTTGGAGGGCGAGTTGGGGGAGGAGAGTCATGCCCTCGCCGGCGGCGACGAGGGCCAGTGCGGTGGCGTAGTCGGTGTAGGTGTGCGCGGCCTCTGTCTGTCCGAGCGAGGTGCGCACGCGGCGAACCGCTTGCGCGGTGGCTGCGGAGGATTCGACCCGCAGCCATGGCACACGAAGTCGTTCCAGCTCGACGATCTCCATGGCGGCGAGGGTCCCGGCGGGGGCGATGAGCTTCCAGGGGTCGTCGAGCAGGGGGATCTCGCGGACGCCGGGTCCGAGGGGCGGTGCGTGGTCGCCGCTGTCGTATTCGATGACGATGATGTCGAGGTCGGCTGACCGCAGGTCGCGGAGCAGTTCGCCGCGCGACGCCTCGGTGATCTCCAGGTGGACGCCGTACAGTTCCTCGCGCCACCGTGGGATGGCGGGTGCGAGGACGGAGCTGATGAAGCTCTGGAAGCTGCCGAGGCGGACGCGGCCGGTGGGGTCTTGGGTGGTCGAGGCGATGCGCTGCTCGGCCTCGTTGATCTCCCTCTCGATGTTCTCGGCGAGCTCGACGAGCTCGCGGCCCGCCGCGGTGAGCGTGACGCCGCGTGGGGTGCGTTCGACGAGCGCCTGACCGACTTCCGCCTCGAGGCGGCTCAGCTGTTGGGAGACCGCCGAGGGTGTGACGCGCAGGGCGTCGGCGGCGGCGAGAACGCCGCCGTTGCGGGCGATGGCCAGGAAGAAGGGGAGTCGCGACGCGTTGATCCTCACATTCAGAGAGTCTAAACACCCGCTTGCAAAAAGTGCATTTGAGTTGAACCTCCGAGACGTCTCAGAATTGCTGTGCGCGGTCCGCCGGGGGCCGCGCACGGTCATGTGAGAGGCGGAGTGGTGGACGGCATCGTGGCGGGAGTCCTCGGATGGATGGGGACGGTTGGCACCTTCGCGGCGTACGTGCTGTTGTGGCGGGGCCGGCTGATGGCGACCTCGTTGACGTATGCGGCGATGAACACCGTGGGAGGTGTTCTGGCCGGGACCGCGGGGGCGCTGTACGGCGCCTGGCCCGTCGTGGCGTCCAATGTGATCTGGGCCAGCGTCGGTGTGCATACGCTCCTGGCGACGATTCGTGCTCGTCGCCGCCAGCCCATCGCTCTCTAGGGTCGCCATCGGTCGAGTCGGTTCTTCACCCGATCGATCTCACCCGTCAACTGCTGTGCTTCGGTGGGGGTGAGTCCGGTCCGGACGAGGGGATCGAGCCGCTCAATCACCGCCTGCAATGCATTCAGCTCGGCTGCTAGCGGTGTGGCTGGTTCGTTGACTGCTGCGCCCATCCCCGTTCACCCCCCACCGAGAACTTATCTTGTGTCGAACTGGCGTTCGATCTGGTTCCTGACTTTAGAGGAACCCGCCGACGCTTTCGGCCTCCGTCCACACCCACCGAGACAGGGTCTGCGCGTGGTAGAAAAGTGATGCTGAAACCGGCCAATGCCGCGTGTTTGCGCAGGTCAGCAAGTGTGCTCCCCGCGTAAGCGGGGATGATCCCTACCAATCGTTCGTGGCGAGGGCGTTCTCGTCGTGCTCCCCGCGTAAGCGGGGATGATCCCACCGATGGCCCGCGTTCCCGAGCAGCCCGACAGTGCTCCCCGCGTAAGCGGGGATGATCCCCGCCAACGCCGAACCATCATGGCCGATCTCGCGTGCTCCCCGCGTAAGCGGGGGTGATCCGGCCCCCGACGTGTCGAAGTTCCTCGATGCCATGTGCTCCCCGCGTAAGCGGGGGTGATCCGGCGACCAAGGTCGTCCACCACCCCAACTTCCCGTGCTCCCCGCGTAAGCGGGGATGATCCGACGAACCCGGCTTGCTTCTCCAACGTGGCGGCGTGCTCCCCGCGCAAGCGGGGATGATCCGACGAACCCGGCTTGCTTCTCCAACGTGGCGGCGTGCTCCCCGCGTAAGCGGGGATGATCCGCCAGCGACCCGACATTGAGACGGTCGAGGCATGTGCTCCCCGTGTAGGCGGGGATGATCCCGAGCGATTCGCCTTCCCCAGCGGCACCGCCTGGTGCTCCCCGCGTAAGCGGGGGTGAACCCGACGTCGGGGCTTTCATCGACAAGGCGGCCAGGTGCTCCTCGCGCAGTCGGGGATGGGTCGGCGGTGGGCTATCCCGCACCCGCGTCAGCAAGGTGCGGGATGGCTCACCGCTCAGGTCGTCGCGTCGAGCCAGATGCCTGGTCGGTGAGTGATCACGCAGGTCAGTGCGCAAAGTGCGGGATCACTCACCGCTGGGATCCTGCGTCCTCGCCCCGTTTGAGAGCGCCGGATCCGGGAGCGAGCGGGGCTCAGGACTCCAGGCTGGAGCGGACCGGGACGAGTTTCGCGTCGGACTCGGCCAGCTCGTCCGCCGGGACGGAGTCCGCGACGATCCCGCACCCCGCGAACAGCCGTACGCGTGATCCGTCCTCGAGTACTTGAGCCGAGCGCAGGCCGATGCCCCACTCGCCGTCCCCGTTGGCGCCGATCCAGCCCACAGGGCCGGCGTAGCGCCCGCGGTCCATACCCTCGATCTCCTCGATGAGCTCCACGGCATCGGTCGTCGGGGTGCCGCCGACAGCCGCCGAAGGGTGGAGAGCCGCCGCGAGCGAGAGCGCGCTGGCTTCCTCGCGCAGCACGCCGGTCACATCCGTGGCGAGGTGCATGACGTTCGGAAGGTGCAGCACGAAAGGCGACTCGGGCACGTTCATGCCGGTGCATGCGGGGGCGAGCGCGTCGGCGACCGATGCGACCGCGTACTCGTGCTCCTCCAGGTCCTTGCTCGATCGGGCGAGCGAGGCGGCGAGTGCGAGGTCGCGATGGTCGTCACCGCTGCGGCGGATCGTGCCGGCGAGGACCCGCGAGGTCACCAGGCCGCCCTCCAGGCGCACGAGCATCTCGGGTGTCGAGCCGAAGAAGCCGTCGACATGGAAGGTCCAGCAGCTCGGATACTCCTGCGCCAGCCGCCGCAGTGGATGACGGACGTCGATCGCCTCGTCGGCCACGGCATCGACGGACCGGGCCAGCACGACCTTGTCGAGCTCGTCCGCGGCGATGCGGTCGACGGCGGTGGCGACGATGTCACGCCACGCCGCCCGGCGGGAGTCGTCGTCCTCGAGCGCGACGGCGACGGCGCGCGCGGGGGAGGCGGCCTCGAGGGCCGGGGCCGCCGTGATCGCGCGGCCGATCGTCGTGAGCCAGCAGACGCCGTCGCGTCGTCCCACCACCACCTCGGGGACGACCAGGAGGCTGCCCTCGGCATGATCGGAGAAGGTGAAGGTGCCGAAGGCCACCAGTCCGCTACCGGGTGCCTCGATATCGTCGCGGACGACGGCACGGTTCGCGAGGGTGCGCCACCAGCGATCCGCCTCGTCGAAACGCTCCGGACCCGTCCATCCGAACTGTGCCGCACGGCCCCATCCGACGAGTCCGTCGCCACCGTGGACCCAGGCCAGCTGCCCGGCGTCCGGCAGCAGGGAGATGAGCTCCCCGGGGTCGTCGATGCGGCGGGTGCGCACGATGAGTGGCTCGATCTCCCACCGCGGGTCGGTGACGGGGTTGCTCACGTCGATCGAGCCTACTCGTGGGACAGTAAGGCGGTGAGCCGAGCCGGTCTGGACAAGGATCCCCGCGATGTCGCGCGCATGTTCGACGACGTCGCGGCGAAGTACGACCTCACCAATACCGTGCTCACCGGCGGACTGGATCGCTGGTGGCGGCACCTGACGGTTCGGCGTGTCGATGCCCGCCCGGGTGAACGCGTCCTGGACCTGGCGGCGGGCACCGGGGTCTCCAGCGTGCCGCTCGCCGCCACGGGCGCCCAGGTGGTGGCGTGCGACTTCTCCGAGGGCATGCTGCGTGCCGGCAAGGCCGACCGCCCCGAGCTGGACTTCGTCGCCGGCGACGGCATGCGCCTGCCCTTCGGCGATGCCTCCTTCGACGCGGTGACGATCTCCTTCGGGCTGCGCAACTTCCCCGACCCGATCGGCGGGCTCCGCGAGATGCTGCGGGTGACCCGGCCCGGTGGGCGCGTGGTCGTGACCGAGTTCAGCACGCCGACCTGGCGACCCTTCGAGCTCGTGTACAGCCGCGGAGCCCTGGCCGTGCTGCCTCAGGTGGCCAAGGCGGTGTCATCGGACCCGGAGTCCTATGTCTACCTCGCCGAGTCGATCCGGTCGTGGCCGGACCAGCGCGGCCTCGCCGTCCGGATGGCCGAGGCCGGATGGACGGACATCTCCTGGCGCAACCTCACCGGAGGGATTGTCGCCCTCCACCACGCCGTCAAGGGTTCCTGAGTCGCGCCCTTACCGTCCCGTGCGGCGGTACGTCGTCAACCCCATCGACGCTCGGTGAGGTTGACCAGCTACCGCCGTGGGCGACGAAAGGTTGACCACGTACCGCCCGACTGCTGGGCCACCGAGTGACCCCGCCGATGTCTAGAGTGCTGGGTGGCGGTCGCTCCGAGGACTCGGGGTAAGTGTGACCTTAGTTACAGCCCCTTCCGGGCACCGTCGTACAGTGGCGTCTGACGGTTTGTGTGAAGCTCTTCACAAAGTCGCCCCGGCGAAAGTGGGAGGTGTCGTGAACGAATACGTGCCGATCTTGGTGCTCGGTGCCATCGCTCTTGCGTTCGCGCTGTTCAGTGTGGTCATCGCCCCGTTCACGGGCCCCAAGCGCTACAACCGCGCCAAGCTCGATCGCTACGAGTCGGGTATCGCGCCGAGCCCCCTGCCCGAGGGCGGTGGACGTGTCTCGATCAAGTACTTCTTCACCGCGATGATGTTCATCATCTTCGACATCGAGATCGTGTTCCTCTACCCCTTCGCGGTCGCCTTCGATCAGCTGAGCTGGTTCGCCTTCTTCGCCGTCATGCTGTTCCTCGTCAACATCACCATCGCCTACGTCTACGAATGGCGGCGCGGCGGAATGGAGTGGACCTGATGGGCCTCGAAGAAAAGCTCCCGAGCGGCGTCCTGCTCTCGACGGTAGAGGGACTCGCCGGCTACTTCCGCAAGGCCTCGATGTGGCCGGCCACCTTCGGCCTGGCCTGCTGCGCCATCGAGATGATGACCTTCGGAGCCCCGCGTTACGACTCCTCGCGCTTCGGCATGGAGGTCTTCCGGCCCAGCCCGCGCCAGGCCGATCTGATGATCGTCGCCGGGCGAGTGAGCCAGAAGATGGCCCCCGTGCTGCGTCAGATCTACGACCAGATGCCCGGCCCCAAGTGGGTGCTCGCGATGGGCGTCTGCGCCAGCTCGGGCGGCATGTTCAACAACTACGCGATCGTCCAGGGCGTCGACCATGTCGTGCCGGTCGACATGTACCTCCCGGGCTGCCCGCCGCGCCCGGAGATGCTCATCGACGCGATCTTCAAGATCCACGACAAGGTCCAGCACGGCAATCTCGGCGCCGACAAGGAGCGCGAGATCGCCGAGACCGAGCGCGAGGCGCTCGTGGCCGCTCCCACCTCGGCGATGAAGGGACTCATGCGGTGAGCGACGACACGCCCCACGACCCCGCTCCCACGGACGTCGACCGCACCCAGGATCCTTCGCACGAGACGCAGGGCGAGCTCGAACGCTCCGAGGCCCGCGAGCTGGAGATCGTCGAGGTCCGCGAGGGCTCGTTCGGCGTCAAGGGCAGCGGCGACACCAGCGGTTTCGGCGGGCTGCGTCGGCCCGTCGTCATGCCGGGAGCCAGCGCCCCGCCCTACGGCGGCTGGTACGACGATGTCGCCGAGCGACTCGCCGGCGGCGAGGGCCTGACCGACGCCATCGAGAAGGTCGTCGTCGACCGCGGCGAGATCACCTTCTTCATCCGCCGGCATCTGCTGCTCACGACCGTCACCCATCTCCGCAACGATCCCGGCCTTCGCTTCGAGTTCTGCGCGAGCGTCAGCGGCGTGCACTACCCGGAGGAGACCGGGCGCGAGCTGCACGCCGTCTACGAGCTCACCTCGATGACGCACAACCGTCACATCCGGCTCGAGGTCGCCGCACCGGACGACGACCCGCACATTCCGAGCGTCGCGCCGATTTACCCCACCGCGGACTGGCACGAGCGCGAGGCCTGGGACATGTTCGGCATCGTCTTCGACGGACACCCGGCTCTCACCCGCATCCTGATGCCCGACGACTGGCCCGGCCACCCGCAGCGTAAGGACTATCCGCTCGGCGGCATTCCCGTGGAGTTCAAGGGCGGCACGATCCCGGCCCCCGACGAGCGGAGGAGCTACTCATGAGAAGGCTCACCGAGTTCAAGGGCGGCACGCTCTATTGTTTTGCTCGCTCCGCTCGCGGGGCTCGGCGGCATCCCCGTGGAGTTCAAGGGCGGCACGATCCCAGCCCCCGACGAGCGGAGGAGCTACTCATGAGCAGGCGTGGGTGTGGTTTCGATACGCCCCTCGTTCCTCGGGGCTACTCAACCACCGAGCGGACAGCAGAGATCATCACCGGAACAGGAAGGTCGTGCTTGCGATGACCATCCACGACGATCCGTACGCGGGTACCACCGAGACCCCCGAGGGGCCGGTCTTCAACGTCACCGGACAGGACTGGGACTCCATCGATGTCGAAGGCATCGAAGGTGACACCCTCGTCGTCAACATGGGCCCCCAGCACCCGTCCACGCACGGCGTGCTGCGACTCATCCTGGAGATCGACGGCGAGCGCGTGCGCGGTGCGCGTGCCGGCATCGGCTACCTGCACACGGGCATCGAGAAGAACATGGAGTTCCGCACCTGGACCCAGGGCGTGACCTTCTGCACCCGTATGGACTATGTGGCCCCGTTCTCCAACGAGGCCGTCTACGTCCACGGTGTCGAGAAGCTTCTCGGCATCACCGAGGACATCCCCGAGCGTGCCCAGGTACTGCGCGTCCTGCTGCTGGAGCTCAATCGCATCTCCTCGCACCTCATCGCCATCGCGACCGGCGGCATGGAGCTCGGCGCATTGACCGTGATGACCTGCGGCTTCCGCGACCGCGAGGAGATCCTCAAGGTCTTCGAGGCCATCACCGGCCTGCGGATGAACCACGCCTATATCCGCCCCGGCGGTGTCGCCCAGGACCTTCCCGACGGCTCGATCCAGCAGCTCCGGGACACCGTCGCGCTGCTCAAGAAGCGACTCCCCGAGTACGCGGCACTCTGCAATGCCAATCCGATCTTCAAGGGCCGGCTGATGGATGTCGGCCACCTCGACCTCGCCGCCTGCCTCGCGCTCGGCGTGACCGGCCCGCCCCTACGCGCCACCGGCTACGACTGGGACCTGCGCAAGAAGCGCCCCTATTTCGGCTACGAGACCTACGACTTCGACGTCATCACCCGCAACGAGCCCGACTCCTACGGTCGTTTCCGCATTCGCCTCGATGAGATGGACCAGTCGCTGCGGATCGTCGAACAGTGCATCGACCGGCTGGAGGCCAGCGAGGGCGAGCCGGTCATGGTCGCCGACAAGAAGATCGCCTGGCCCGCTCAGCTCTCGGTCGGCGCCGACGGCCAGGGCAACTCGCCCGAGCACATCAAGCACATCATGGGCGAGTCGATGGAAGCGCTCATCCACCACTTCAAGATCGTCACCGAGGGATTCCGGGTGCCGACGGGGCAGGTGTGGGCGGAGATCGAGTCCCCCAAGGGGGTCATCGGCTGTCACGTGGTCTCGGACGGCGGCACCCGCCCGTACCGCGCGCACTTCCGCGACCCGTCCTTCGTCAACCTGCAGGCGGTCGCCGCGATGTGCGAGGGCGCGATGCTCTCGGACGTCATCGTGGCCGTCGCGTCCATCGACCCCGTGATGGGAGGTGTCGACCGATGACCACGAACGATCCTGGGCAGTCGCCGTTGCCCGACCCGGTCGAGGGCATGGTGACCGACACGCCGACCGGCGAGGAGACGCCCTTCGAGCCGGCCCTCGGCCCCGACACACTGGCCGAGCTGGAGTCGCTCGCCGCCCTCTACCCCGAGGCGCGATCGGCGCTCCTGCCGATGCTGCACCTCGTCCAGTCCGTGCAGGGCCGGGTCACCAGTGAGGGCATCGCGACCTGTGCGGAGATCCTCGGCCTGAGCGACGCCGAGGTGTCCGCCGTCGCGACCTTCTACACGATGTACAAGCGCAAGCCGATGGGCACGCATCACGTCGGCGTCTGCACCAACACGCTCTGCGCGATCATGGGCGGCGACGAGATCTTCGATCGGCTCTGCTCGCGGCTCGAGATCGGCAACGACGAAACCACCGAGGACGGCCAGATCACCCTCGAGCGGGTCGAGTGCAACGCGGCCTGCGACTTCGCGCCGGTCATGATGGTCAACTGGGAGTTCTTCGACCACCAGACCCCCGAGTCGGCGGTCGAGGTGGTCGAGCGGCTCCGTGCCGGTGAACCCGTCCAGGCCACCCGCGGCGCGCACATCACCTCGTGGCGGGAGGCGGAGCGTGTCCTCGCCGGATTCGAGGACGGTCTCGTCGACGAAGGTCCCACGGCGGCAGGGCCGTCGCTGGCCGGACTCGCGATCGCCCGCGAGCGCGGCTGGTCGGCCCCCTCCTATGAGACCGATGCCGGCACCGGCCGGGCCGGTGAGAGCAAGGCGGAGGCCGAGGCCGAGGCGGACACCCAGCGTGCCGAGTCCGAGACCGTGGCCGAGGAGTCCCCCGCCGACACCAAGGGAGGCAAGGGCGATGACTGAGCGGCGACGGAGCGTGGTTTCGATACGGTCGCTCGCTGAGCGAGCTCCCTACTCAACCACCGGTGGTCGAGTTCGAGACCACGAGCGGAGGCAAGGGCGATGACTGACACTCTGACTCCGGTCCTGACCGACAACTGGGACCAGGACAATGCGTGGACCCTCGCCGCCTATGAGCAGCGCGGCGGGTACGAGGCGCTCAAGCAGGCGGTACGGATCGCCCCGGACGAGCTCATCACCCTGGTCAAGGACGCCGGCCTGCGTGGTCGCGGCGGCGCGGGCTTCCCCACCGGCATGAAGTGGTCCTTCATCCCGCAGGACAATCCCAAGCCCAAGTACCTCGTCGTCAACGCCGACGAGTCCGAGCCGGGCACGTGCAAGGACATCCCGCTGATGATGGCCTCGCCACACACCCTCATCGAGGGCGTCATCATCTCCTCACGGGCGATCCGGGCCGAGAAGGCGTTCATCTACGTGCGCGGCGAAGTGCTGCACGTGGTCCGCCGGCTGCGCGCCGCCGTGCGCGAGGCCTATGAGGCCGGTTACCTCGGCGAGGACATCCTCGGCACCGGCACCCGCCTCGATATCGTCGTGCACGCGGGCGCGGGAGCCTACATCTGCGGCGAGGAGACCGCGCTGCTCGACTCCCTGGAGGGCCGTCGCGGCCAGCCTCGTCTGCGTCCGCCGTTCCCGGCTGTCGCGGGCCTCTACGCCTCGCCGACCGTCATCAACAATGTCGAGTCGATCGCCTCGGTACCGGCGATCGTGCGCGGCGGCATCGAATGGTTCGGGTCGATGGGCACGGAGAAGAGCAAGGGATTCACCATCTACTCGCTCTCCGGACACGTGCGTCGTCCCGGTCAGTACGAAGCGCCCCTCGGCATCACGCTGCGCGAGCTGTTGGAGCTCGGCGGCGGCATGCGGGAGGGCGCCGAGCTCAAGTTCTGGACCCCCGGAGGATCCTCCACCCCGATCCTGACCGCGGAGCACCTCGACGTCCCGCTCGACTACGAGGGCGTCAGCGCCGCCGGCTCGATGCTCGGCACCAAGGCACTCCAGGTCTTCGACCAGACCACCTCGGTCGTCCGCGCCGTGCTGCGGTGGACCGAGTTCTACAAGCACGAGTCCTGCGGCAAGTGCACCCCGTGTCGTGAAGGCACCTGGTGGATGGTCCAGATCCTGCGCCGCCTCGACAACGGCGAGGGACAGCCCGGCGATATCGAGCTCCTGCAGGACCTCTGCTCCAATATCCTCGGCCGTTCGTTCTGCGCCCTCGGCGACGGAGCCACCAGCCCCATCACCTCGGCCATCGAGTACTTCCGGGACGAGTTCGAGGCAGGCATGAACACGCCCTCCTCCGAGCTCTTCCCGCCGTCGGCATCCACGCTGTTCGCCAAGGAGGGGGTCGCGTCGTGACCGTCACCGAACCAGGATCGACCGAGGTCACCCCGGTCGAGCTCGTCACCCTGACGATCGACGATGTCGAGGTCAGCGTCCCCAAGGGCACTCTCGTGATCCGGGCGGCGGAGCTCATCGGCACGGAGATCCCGCGCTTCTGCGATCACCCGCTGCTGGAGCCGGTCGGAGCCTGCCGCCAGTGCCTCGTGGAGGTCCCGGACGCCGGCAACGGCCGTGGCATGCCCAAGCCGCAGGCCTCGTGCACCCTCGAGGTCGCTCCCGGCATGGTCGTCAACACGCAGGTCACCTCGCCCGCGGCGGACAAGGCCCAGCGCGGCAACCTGGAGTTCCTGCTCGCCAACCACCCGCTGGACTGCCCGGTCTGCGACAAGGGCGGCGAGTGCCCGCTGCAGAACCAGGCGCTCAGCCACGGCAACGGCGAGTCCCGGTTCATCGAGTCCAAGCGGCTCTTCGCCAAGCCGGTCAACGTGTCCGAGAATGTCCTGCTGGACCGCGAGCGCTGTGTGCTGTGCCAGCGGTGCACGCGCTTCTCCGAGGAGATCGCGGGCGATCCCTTCATCGCGTTGCTCGAGCGCGGCGCTCAGCAGCAGATCGGCATCGCCGACGGAGAGCCCTTCCACTCCTACTTCTCGGGCAACACGATTCAGATCTGCCCCGTCGGTGCTCTCACGAGTGCCGACTACCGCTTCCGTTCGCGCCCCTTCGACCTGGTCTCGGTGCCCTCCGTGGCCGAGCACGATGCCTGCGGCGCGGCGATCCGCATCGATCACCGTCGCGGCAAGGTCATGCGCCGTCTCGCCGGCGACGATCCCGAGGTCAACGAGGAGTGGATCACCGACAAGGACCGCTTCGCCTTCACCTGGTCGACCCGCGACGACCGCCTTCGCACCCCGCTCGTACGGGATGCCGAGACGGGGGAGCTCCAGCCGATGTCGTGGCCCGGAGCCCTCGCGGTCGCGGCCCGCGGCCTGGCCGGCACGCAGCCCGGTGTCCTGACCGGCGGGCGACTGACGCTGGAGGACGCCTACGCCTACGCCAAGTTCGCTCGGGCGGTGCTCGGCACCAATGACATCGACTTCCGTTCGCGTCCGGTGAGCGACGAGGAGACGGCCTTCCTGGCCCACCACGTCGCGGGAGCCGGGCGAGGCGTCACCTATCGCGATCTCGACCGCGCCGGCACCGTGGTGCTGGCCGGTCTCGAGCCCGAGGACGAGGCGGGCACGCTCTTCCTGCGGCTGCGCAAGGCGGTCAAGAACGGGACGCGCGTCGTGGCCGTGGCGAGCCACCTCACCCGCGGACTGCGCAAACTCGATGCTGAGCTCGTCAGCGCGGTCCCCGGGCGGGAAGCTGAGGCGCTCGCCGCCCTGTCGCTCGGCGACACCGATGTCGTTCTGGCAGGCGAGCGGTTGGGTCTGGCGCCAGGTGGGCTCGCCGCGGCCGTCGATCTCGTCGGTCGCGCCGGTGCCCGGCTGGCCTGGGTGCCGCGTCGCGCGGGCGACCGAGGCGCGGTCGACGCGGGCTGCCTGCCCACGCTGCTGCCCGGTGGCCGGCCGGTCGCTGAGGCCGAGGCGCGCGCCGACCTCGCCGCCGCGTGGGGAGTGGATCAGCTACCCGACACGACCGGCCGTGACACCGTGGGAATCATCGCCGCGCTCGCGGCCGGTGAGCTCACGTCGGCGGTCATCGGTGGTGTGGAGCTGGCCGACCTGCCCGACCCCGCAGCGGCCCGGGCGGCGCTGGAGACGGCGGAGTTCGTCGTCAGCCTGGAAGTCAGGGCCGGCGATGTCACGCCCTACGCCGATGTGGTGCTGCCGGTGGCCCCGCCGGTCGAGAAGTCCGGCACCTTCGTGAACTGGGAAGGCCGACGACGCCCCTTCGACACCGCGCTCGAGGTCTCCGGCTCCCTGCCGGACGTCAGGGTCCTGGCCGGTATCGCCGAGGAGCTGGGAACACCCCTGGGGATCCGTGGCGTGGCGGCTGCCCGGCGCGAGCTGGACGAGCTCGGCGCCTGGGACGGCGCACGCGCCCCGTTCGAGACCGCGCACGCGAACCCGCCGGCCGAGAGCGGTGCAGTGGTCCTCGACACCTGGAAGCAGCTGATCGACGATGGACGCCTGCAGGACGGTGCGGACACCTACCGGCTCACGGCACGTCCGGCGCGGTTGAAGGCCAATGCCGCGACACTGGCCGCCGCGAACGTCGAGCCCGGCGGGTCGGCGCGATTGAGCACCGAGCGCGGCGCGGCGGAGTTCATCGCCGATGTGGCCGATCTGCCCGATGGCGTGGTCTGGGTGCCCGCCAACTCCGAGGGCGTCAACGTGAGGTCCGTCCTCGCGGTGGGCCCCGGCGACCCGGTCACCCTGAGCGACAGCCGGGAGGAGCGAGCATGAGCGTCTTTCGGTACACCCCGGAACCGCGACTCGGTGGTCGAGTAGTGGAGTCCGCTTTACGCGCGGAGCATGGAGCCGTCGCATCTGGGGCGTCGCCGCGACGGAGCGAGACCACTTCGACCGGGGGTGACTGGCGATGAGTGAGGTGTTCGGCAACGATCCGATGTGGGTCGTCGCGCTCAAGTCACTGCTGATCTTCGTGATCCTGGTGCTCTACACGCTGTTCAACATCTGGTTCGAGCGCCGCGTCGTGGCGCGGATGCAGCACCGCGTCGGCCCCAATATGAACGGCCCCTTCGGCCTGCTCCAGAGCCTCGCCGACGGCGTCAAGCTCGGCCTCAAGGAGGAGATCTTCCCCAAGGCGGTCGACAAGGTCGTCTACTTCATGGCACCGATCCTCGCGGTCGTGCCGGCCTTCCTGGCCTGGGCGGTCATCCCCTTCGGGCCCGAGGTGCGCATCCCCTTCACCGAGACCTACACCGCGCTGCAGCTGACCGATATGCCGGTCGCCGTGCTCTACGTCCTGGCGGTCACCTCGATCGGCATCTACGGCATCGTGCTCGCCGGCTGGTCCTCCGGCTCGGTCTACTCGCTGCTCGGCGGTCTGCGCTCCAGCGCCCAGATGATCTCCTATGAGGTCGCGATGGGGCTGAGCTTCGTCAGCGTCTTCATCTTCGCCGGGTCGATGTCCACCTCGGAGATCGTCGCCGCCCAGGACCAGTGGTGGTTCTTCCTCCCGCTGCTGCCGTCCTTCGTCATCTACGTGATCGCCATGGTCGGCGAGACCAACCGCGCCCCCTTCGACCTCCCCGAGGCCGAGGGCGAACTCGTCGGTGGCTTCCACACCGAGTACTCGTCCTTCAAGTTCGCGATGTTCTTCCTCGCGGAGTACATCAACATGGTCACCGTGTCGGCCCTCGCGACGACGCTCTTCCTCGGCGGCTGGCGTGCCCCCTTCGGCCTCGCGCAGGTCTGGGAGGGCGCCAACGAGGGCTACTGGCCGGTGATCTGGTTCCTCGGCAAGACCCTGTGCTTCATCTTCCTGTTCGTCTGGCTGCGCGGCACGCTGCCGCGCATGCGGTACGACCAGTTCATGCACTTCGGCTGGAAGTGGCTCATCCCGATCGCGCTCGGCTGGACGATCGTGGTGGCCTTCGTGCGCAAGGCCCAGCAGGAGGAGCTGATCACCCAGCAGGTCCTCGTGTGGGGCGGCGTCATCGTGGCGGTGCTGCTGGTGGCCACCTTCCTCATCCCGGAGAAGAAGGAACCCGAGCCCGAGCCTGAGCCGGAGGCCGAGTTCGATGCCTTCGCCGGGGGCTATCCCGTGCCGCCCATGCCCGGCCAGCAGAGCACCGATCGTCAGGAGGCTCGACCATGAGCACGCTCAAAGAGACCCTGTGGGACCCGGTCGCCGGGTTCGGCGTCACGTTCCGGACGATGTTCAAGAAGCCCGTCACGGAGCGCTACCCGCAGGAGAAGCGCCCGACCGCGCCACGCTTCCACGGACGTCACCAGCTGAATCGCTGGCCCGACGGTCTGGAGAAGTGCGTCGGCTGTGAGCTGTGCGCGTGGGCGTGCCCGGCGGACGCGATCTACGTCGAAGGCGCCTCCAACACCGAGGACGAGCGGTTCAGTCCCGGCGAGCGGTACGGCCGCGTCTACCAGATCAACTACCTGCGCTGCATCCTCTGCGGCTTGTGCATCGAGGCCTGCCCGACGCGCGCGTTGACCATGACCAATGAGTACGAGCTGGCCGACGACAACCGCGAGGACCTCATCTACGAGAAGTCCGACCTCCTCGCGCCGCTGCTGCCCGGCATGACCGAGCCTCCGCACGAGATGCTCATCAGCGACGACCACCACGATTACTACCGGGGCAAGTCCCTGCCGATCGTCGAGGCCGACGACGCGACCGACTCGGGTGAGGCCCGATGACGACCTTCTGGATCCTCGCGCCGGTCATGGTGATCGCCGCGATGGGACTGATCTTCGCCCGCAAGGCGGTGCACGCGGCGCTGTGCCTCGCGGTCGTCATGATCAGCCTCGCGGTGCTGTACGCCGTGCAGGACGCGCCGTTCCTGTTCGCGGTGCAGATCATCGTCTACACCGGCGCGATCATGATGCTCTTCCTCTTCGTGCTGATGCTGGTGGGCGTCGATCGCTCCGACTCGCTCGTCGAGACCATCAAGGGCCAGCGGCTCGCCGCTGCGGTGGTCGGCCTCCTCTTCGCCGTCACGCTCTCGATCGGCGTCGGCCAGGTGGTCGTCAGCTCGACCATCGGACTGGAGCAGGCGAATGCCGAGGGCAACGTCGAGGGTCTCGCCGCGCTGCTGTTCACGCGGTACGTGATCGCCTTCGAGTTCACCGCGGCCCTGATGATCACCGCCGTGCTCGGTGCGATGGTGCTCGCGCACCGTGAGCGGCTGGTGGCCCCCCGCAACCAGACCGACCTGCAGAAGCAGCGGATGCGTGACTACGCCGAACACGGTCGGCACCCGGGCAACCCGCCGACACCGGGGGTCTTCGCGCTGCACAATGCGGTCGACACGCCCGCTCTCCTGCCCGACGGCACCACGTCCGAGGAGTCGGTGCCCGAGAGCCTGCGTCAGCGCGGCCAGGAGCATCAGGCCCTCGACGACAGCGCGGTGCAGAAGCGTCTCCGCGAGATCGGCCCCGACGAGGACGAGGAGGAGAAGCCATGAGCGAGGTCGGAAGGCGTGGTCTCGATACGCTTCGGTCGCCGGGCGACCTCCGGCGCGGTTTCGGTGATCGAGTAGCTGGGCGAGGGACGAGCCCGCGTATCGAGATCACATCACGTAAGTGTGGTCTCGATACGCTTCGGTCGCTGAGCGACCTCCGCTACTCGACCACCGGGGGGCGTGGTTTCGGTGATCGAGTAGCCCCGTCCGCTCTGCGGGCGCGGCGTATCGAGATCACGTTACGCAGCCGTGGCCTCGATACGCGCCCTCGTTCCTCGGGCGCTACTCGACCACCGAGGGTGGGGCGAGGGGCGAGCCCGCGTATCGAGATCACCCGGGAGGGCGCCGACCGATGACGGAGTACATCACCCTGTCGTTCCTGCTGTTCACGATCGGTGCCGTCGGCGTGCTCGTGCGCCGCAACGCGATCGTCGTGTTCATGTGCGTCGAGCTCATGCTCAACGCCACCAACCTCGCCTTCGTCAGCTTCGCGCGCCAGCACGGCAATCTCGACGGCCAGACCGCGGCCTTCTTCGTGATGGTCGTGGCCGCCGCCGAGGTCGTCATCGGCCTGGCCATCATCGTGTCCATCTACCGCACGCGTCGCTCGACCTCGGTCGACGAGGCGAATCTGCTGAAGGCGTAAGGGGAGAGTAGATGCTCGAGTTGTTCTGGCTGCTCATCGCGATCCCCCTGGCGGGCGCGGCTCTGCTCCTGGTGTGGGGCAAGGGGTCGGATCGCTTCGGTCACCTGATCGCGACGGCGGCCTCGGCCGCCGCCTTCGTGCTCGGCCTCATCATGTTCATCGAGCTGATCGGCCGCGGCGCCGACGATCGCTCGGTCACCACGTCGCTCGGCACCTGGTTCGAGGCGGGCCGCTTCCACGTGGAGTTCGCCTTCACCTTCGACCAGCTGTCGAGCCTCTTCGTGCTGCTCATCACCGGTGTCGGCACGCTCATCCACCTGTACTCGATCGGGTACATGGCTCACGACGAGCGTCGTCGCCGGTTCTTCGCCTACCTCAATCTCTTCATCGCCGCGATGCTCACGCTCGTGCTCGCGGCCGACTACCTGGTGCTGTTCCTCGGCTGGGAGGGCGTCGGTCTCGCCTCCTACCTGCTGATTGGCTTCTGGCAGCACAAGGAAACCGCGGCCGCGGCTGCCAACAAGGCGTTCATCATGAACCGCGTCGGCGACCTCGGCATGGTCATCGCGCTGATGACGATGTTCGCCACCTTCGGCACTACCTCGATCGCTGCCGTGAACGGCGCGATCGACTCCGCCTCGGGATCCACCGCCACGGCGCTGGGGCTGCTGCTGCTCGTCGGTGCCTGCGGCAAGTCCGCTCAGGTGCCGCTGCAGGCCTGGCTGCTGGACGCGATGGAGGGCCCCACCCCGGTGTCGGCCCTCATCCACGCCGCGACCATGGTGACCGCCGGCGTCTACCTGGTGGTGCGCTCGGCCGGTATCTACGATGCCTCGGAGATCGCCCGGACCGTCGTGGTGATCGTGGGCCTGGTGACGCTGCTCGTCGGCGCCTGGATCGGCTGCGCCAAGGACGACATCAAGAAGGTCCTCGCCGGCTCGACGATGAGCCAGATCGGCTACATGATGCTGGCCGCCGGCCTCGGCCCGGCCGGCTACGCTTTCGCGATCTTCCACCTGCTGACGCACGGTTTCTTCAAGGCCAATATGTTCCTCGGCGCCGGCTCGGTCATGCACGCGATGGACGACGACGTCGACATGCGCCACTACGGCGCCCTGCGCCGCGCCATGCCGATCACCTTCGTGACCTTCGGCCTCGGCTACCTGGCGATCATCGGATTCCCGGGCATGTCCGGCTTCTTCAGCAAGGACAAGATCATCGAGGCGGCCCTCGGCTACAACGTGTGGATCGGCCTCGGCGCGATGATCGGGGCCGGTGTCACGGCCTTCTACATGACCCGCCTGATGATGATGACCTTCTTCGGCGAGAAGCGCTGGCGCGACGAGGTGCACCCGCACGAGTCGCCGAGCGTCATGACCATCCCGCTCATCGTGCTCGCGGCCGCCTCGGTGCTGGGCGGTGTGCTGTACCTGGGTGGCTGGATCACGGACTGGCTCGAGCCGATCGCCGGGCATGCGGAGCATCCGCATCTGCCGGTGCCGGTCATCGTCGTCCAGCTCGGTGTGATGGCGCTCGTGGCCCTCGGCGTCGCGGCCGGGGTGTGGCTCTATCGCCGGGACATCCCGGATCGGGCCGCCGCTGACTCGGATGTCTCGATCGTCACCCGCGCGGGGCGGCACGAGATCTACACCAATGAGGTCAACGGAGCGCTGGTCGTGCTGCCGATGCGCTACCTCACCCGGTTCCTCGTCTGGCTCGATGCTCGGGGCATCGACGGCACGGTCACCGGCACGGCCGATCGGATCGGCGAGGCGTCGCAGCAGCTGCGGCGCACGCAGACCGGCTACGTCCGCTCCTATGCTCTCGGAATCTTCGGCGGCGCGCTGCTCGTCGTCCTCGGACTCTTGGCGGTGACCCTCGCATGATGCTGACTGTCCTGGCTGTCGCGCCGATCATCGGCGCGCTGCTCGTCGCCTGCTGGCCGGGCGCTTCGGGCAACCCGCGCCTGGTGAAGGTGCTGGCGCTCGCCGTCTCGCTCGTGACCCTCGTGCTGGCGATCGTCGTCGCGGCGCAGTTCGACCCCGCGGAGGGCGGCTACCAGTTCGTCGAGCAGCGCGAGTGGATCCCGGCGATCGGCGCCCACTACGCGCTGGGGTTGAACGGCATCGGCCTCACGCTGGTCATGTTGACCACGATCCTCAGCCCGATCGTCATCCTGGCGGCCTGGGGGGACCGGCTGCCCAATCCTTCGCGGACGCACACCTACTTCGCGTGGATGCTCGCGCTCGAGGGCCTGGCGATCGGTGTCTTCGCCGCGACCGATGTCTTCCTCTTCTATCTCTTGTTCGAGGCGACGCTGGTCCCGCTGTACTTCCTGATCGGCGCCCACGGCGGCGTCGGACGGTCCTACGCGGCGGTCAAGTTCCTCATCTACAACCTCGTCGGCGGTCTGCTGATGCTGGCCTCGATCGTCGGCCTCTACGCGCTGACGACCCAGGCGGGGGAGTCGAGCTTCCTGCACAGCGATCTGATCGGCCTCGACATCTCGGCGGGCACCGAGAAGCTGCTCTTCATGGGCTTCTTCATCGCCTTCGCGGTCAAGGCGCCGATGTGGCCGCTGCACACCTGGCTGCCGGACGCCGCGGCCTCGTCGACGCCCTCGACGGCAGTGCTGATGGTCAGCATCGTCGACAAGATCGGCACCTTCGCGATGATCCGGTGGTGTCTGGAGATCTTCCCCGGTGCCTCGCAGTGGGCCAGCCCGGTCGTGATGGTGCTGGCGGTCATCAGCATCCTCTACGGCGCCCTCCTGGCGATCGGCCAGGACGATATCCGCCGCCTGATCGCCTTCACCTCGGTGTCGCACTTCGGATTCATCGTGTTGGGCATCTTCGCCTTCACGACGCTCTCGACCTCCGGCGCGACGCTCTACATGTTCAACCACGGCTTGTCGACCGCCGTGCTGTTCCTGGTCACCGGCATGCTCATCGCACGCCGCGGGTCGGCGAGCATCGCGGACTTCGGCGGAGTGCAGAAGATCGCCCCGGTGCTGGCCGGCATCCTGCTGATCGGCGGCCTGTCGAGCCTCTCGTTGCCGGGCCTCGCCCCGTTCATCTCGGAGTTCATGGTGCTCGCGGGCACGTTCACTGTCTCGATCCCGCTCGCGGTCGTCGCCGCCTTCGGCATCATCCTCGCGGCCGTCTACATCCTGCTGATGTACAAGCGCACCATGACCGGTCCGCTGCGGCCGGGTCTCGACGGCATCCGCGAGCTCGACGGCCGGGAGGTCACGGCGCTCGCGCCGGCGGTGGTGCTGATCATCGCGCTGGGCTTCGTGCCCGGGCCGCTGCTGTCGGTCATCAACCCGTCGGTGGAGCCGGTGATCGCCCAGGTGGGGGCCGAGGATCCGGTGCCGCCGCATCCGGCCGACGCCTCCGCGACTGAAGGAGACCACGAATGATCCCCGCCGCACAGCTCGACTACTGGGTGCTGTCGCCGCTCTTCGTCGTCGCCGGCTTCGCGATCCTCGGCCTGATCCTGGAGGCCGCGCTCGGGCGCCGCTACCGCTTCGTGGTCCAGGCGATCGCCACGGCGGTCGGCCTCGTCGCCGCGCTGGTCGTGAGCATCCTGGTCTACGGTGACCTCGGCACGCCGGAGGAGGCGAGCCATGTCGCGCGCGGCGCGGTCGAGGCCGAGGGCGCGGTCACCGTCGACGGTCCAGGCGTGGTCACGTGGATCATGCTGCTGGTCTTCGCACTGCTGAGCCTGGGACTGTTCGCCGAGCGTCGCTTCGAGGCGGGCATGAGCCCCTTCACTGGTCGCGCGGCGGACATCCCCGGATCGGACGAGGAGACCCAGGCGGTGCAGCACCGGCTGGAGCACACCGAGGTCTTCCCGCTCATGCTGTTCGCCTTGTCGGGCATGATGCTGTTCGCCACCGCCAACGACCTCATCACGATGTTCGTCGCCCTCGAGGTCCTCTCCCTGCCGCTCTATGTGTTGTGCGCCCTTTCGCGGCGGCGCAGGCTGATCAGCCAGGAAGCCGCGATGAAGTACTTCCTGCTCGGTGCCTTCTCGTCGGTGTTCTTCCTCTACGGCGCCGCCCTCGCCTACGGCTACTCGGGCAGCCTGAACCTGACCATCATCGATGAGGCCGTCTCCGCCCGTGCCGACTCCGGCGGGCTGCTGCTGGTGGCCATGGCGATGATCGCCGTCGGCTTGCTGTTCAAGATCGGCGCCGTGCCGTTCCACGCCTGGACCCCCGATGTCTACCAGGGCGCCCCGACCCCGGTGACCGGCTTCATGGCGGCCGCCACCAAGGCCGCGGCCTTCATCGCCCTCATGCGCGTCTTCTTCGTCGCCTTCGGTGGAGCCTCGTGGGACTGGCGGCCCACCTTCTGGGTCGTGGCCGTCATCACGATGGTGTTCGGCTCGGTGGTCGCGATCGCCCAGACCGATGTCAAGCGGATGCTGGCCTACTCGTCCATCGCCCACGCGGGCTTCCTGCTGGTGGGCTTCTCGGCGGCCTATGTGGGGATCGCCGACGACGCCGCGCTCACCTCGGTGTCGAGTGTGCTGTTCTACCTGGTCGTCTACGGGGTGGCGACGATCGGCGCCTTCGCCGTGGTGTCCGTGGTCCGCGATTCGGCGGGGGAGACCACCCACCTGGCCAAGTGGGCCGGCCTCGGTCAGCGCTCGCCCTGGCTGGCGGGAACCTTCGCGCTGTTCATGCTGTCCTTCGCGGGCATTCCGCTGACGGCCGGTTTCATCGGCAAGTGGGGCGTGTTCGCCGCGGCCTGGGCCGGGGGCACCTGGCCGCTCGTGGTCATCGGCGTGCTCGCGAGCGCGCTCGCGGCGTACTTCTACGTCCGGGTCATCGTCCTGATGTTCTTCACCGAGCCGGTGGGAGATGGGCCGACCGTCGCCGCTCCGGGGGTATTGACTACCGTGGTCATTGCGCTGGCGGCGATCGCCACCGTGGTGCTCGGGGTGCTTCCGGGTCCGCTGCTCGACATCGTGCAGCACGCCGGCGCGTTCGTGCGCTAGCTGTGCTGCTGAGGAGAATCGCGTGATCGTAGGAGTGTCGTTCGAGGATCCGGGCCTGACCTCCCGGATCCGCAGCGGCGTCGACCGAGTCGAGGCCCTGCTCGCGCGCTCCGTCGACAGTCCCGAGCCCTTCGTCGCGGAGGCGGCGGCCCACCTGCTCAACGCCGGTGGCAAGCGCTTCCGGCCGTTGCTGACGTTGCTGTGCGCCGAGTTCGGCGAGCCTCGCGGGGACGAGGCGGTCGAGGCCGCCGTGGTGATGGAGCTGACACACCTGGCGACGCTGTATCACGACGACGTGATGGATGAGGCGCCGGTGCGACGCGGTGCGCCGAGCGCCAATGCGCGCTGGGACAACTCGATCGCCATCCTGGTCGGCGACTACCTCTTCGCGGAGGCATCGCAGATCGTGGCGGGTCTCGGCACCGAGGCTGTGCGCATCCAGGCCGAGACCTTCTCACGTCTCGTGCGGGGGCAGATCCGCGAGACGCTGGGTCCCGGCGAGGGCGAGGACCCGCTGCGGCACTACCTCGATGTCGTGGCGGACAAGACCGGTTCCCTCATCGCGGCCTGTGCCCTGCTCGGGTCCAAGATGGCGGGCGCGAGCGAGGAGGTCCAGCGGACGCTGCTGGAGTTCGGCGAGCGTATCGGCGTCGCGTTCCAACTCGCCGACGACATCATCGACATCGCGAGCGAGAGCGGCGACTCGGGCAAGACGCCCGGTACCGACCTGCGCGAGGGCGTGCCGACGCTCCCGACCTTGTTGGTGCTCGCCTCGAGCGATGAGGCCGATGCCGAGCTGCGGGCTCGTCTCTCGGCCCCGATCGAGGACGATGCCCTCGTCGAGGGCACCCTCGATGAGCTGCGTGCGCATCCGGCGATGGCCGAGGCGCGCGCCTATGTCCACGCCGAGGCGGACGCCTCCCGTGCGCTGCTGGAGAAGCTACCCGCGGGCCCGGCCCGCGATGCGCTGAGCGAGCTCTGCGATACCGTCGTCACCCGCGTCGGCTGACCCTCACCCGTGCGGCTCCGCGAGCTCGTCCTCGTCCCGGCTCCGCCAGTCCAACTTCCTGCGCCTCCCTTCCCACCGCTCGCGGGAGCTGCGCGGCCTCAGAGCACCGGAGTACCGTCGGCGGCACGTCGGAGGCTGCGGCGATGGGAACGCCAGGCGTCGAGGGTGAAGATCGCGAGAGCGATCCAGATCAGCACGAAGCCGATCCAGCGGGCCGACCCCATCTGCTCGCCGAACACCGTCAGGCCCAGGGTGAAATGCAAGATGGGCACGAGGTACTGCAGCAGCCCCACCGTCGACAGATTGAGTCGGCTGGCCGCGGCGGCGAACAGCAACAGGGGGATCGCAGTGACGACCCCGGTGAGCACGAGCAGCGTGGTGTTCCCGGCGCCGTGGTGCCCGAATGCGAGATCTCCTCGGGTCTGCAGCAGCACCAGGAAACCGAGGGCGAACGGGAACAGCACGGTGGTCTCGACCGTCAAGGCCTCCACCGCGCCGAGCGAGGTGCGCTTCTTGATCAGGCCGTATACCGCGAAGGATGCCGAGACGAGCAGGGCGATCCACGGCGGTCGGCCCAGATCGACGGTGAGGATCCCCACCGCCACCGCACCCACGCCGACCGCGATCCACTGCTGGCGTCGCAATGACTCCTTGAGGAAGAAGACCGCGAACAGCACGGTGATCAGCGGGTTGATGAAGTAGCCGAGGGACACTTCGAGTACGTAGCCGTTGTTGACGCCCCAGATGAACGACCCCCAGTTGACGGCGATGACCATCGAGGCCAGGGCCAGCCAGATCAGCTGAGAGCGGTCACGGACCAAGGTGGCGAACGAGTGCCACCTGCGCGTCAAGGTGAGCAGGCCGGCGCAGAACACCAGCGACCAGACCACCCGGTGGGCGAGTACCTCGAACGGCGAGGCCGGCTCGAGCAGCGGCCAGTACAGCGGGAACAGGCCCCAGCCGAGATAGGCGAGGACCCCGAAGACGAGTCCGCTGCGCGTCTGCTGGGTCACGAGCGCAATCTACGCCCACGAGCACGCGTACCGGACCCGGACCCGTCATTCCTCCGGGTCGGGAGCCGCACCGTTCTGGTCGTCGGGGGGAGTGGTCGGCTCCTCGGTCGGCGTCGGTGTGGGAGTCGGGGTGGGCTCGGTGGTCGGCGTGGGTTCGGGCGTCGGTTCCTCGGTGGGCGTGGGTTCGGGCGTGGGTTCGGGAGCCGGGGGCGGTGCCGTGGTCGGATCGGGCGCCGGAGTGGTGGGCGGTGTGGGTGTGGGAGTCGACGCGGGCGGGGTCGTCACGGTCACCGTGGGTGTCGGCTCGGCGGGCGCCTCTTCCCCTTCCTGTGCGAGCGCCCACCAGACCGCTCCGATCGCGAGCGCGATGACGAGCGCCACCACGGCCCAGGGGAGCCAGCGCCGCCATGCCGCGGGCTGGCCCTTCTGAGAGGCGTCTTTCGACTCGTCGGCGATGGCGACTGGCGCTGCCACGGCGGTCGCACCGATGGACGTGGCGTCGACGGCGGTCCCGGCCACCATCGTGCCGTCGTCGACGGGGGCGTGCACCGCGGTCGCGTCGCCGAGTCCGGCAGCGGCGATGACCCCGGCGACGTCGCCGCCCGAGGCGAGGGTGCTGAGGGCGGTGCTGGCCTGAGCCGCGTCGAGCCGTTGCTCGGGGTCGCGACGGGTCATGGCGTCGAGTACGAGTCCCCAGTCGCGTCCGAGCTCTGCGGGCACCTCGGGCTGGCGGTGGAGCCGAGCGGAGAGCGTCTCCACCTGGGAGCCGGGGAACGGATTCTCACCGGTCAGCGCTTCGAGTAGCACCAGCGCCAGCGCGTAGACATCGGCGCGGGGTCCCACGGGCTCCAGGACGGCCTGCTCCGGGCTGAGGTACTTCGCCGTGCCGACGAGGATGTCCGGCGAGGTGAGCCGTGTCCCCTCCAGATAGCGCGAGACCCCGAAGTCCGTGAGCTTCACTCGCGGCTGGTCACCGGCCAGGAGCATGACATTCGAGGGCTTGATGTCGCGGTGGATGACATGCGCGTCGTGAAGGACGGCGAGCGCTTCGGCGATCTGCGCGCCGATCTCGGCCACGACCCGCGATGGCAGTGGACCGTCGGCGAGGGCCGTCGTGAGGGTCTTGCCGTCGACGAACTCCATGACCAGGTAGGGCTGGTCGCCGTCGGGGCGCACGTCGTAGATGCTGACGAGGCCCGGCGCGGAGACGCCGGCGCCGATGCGGGCCTCCAGCTCGTGCCGGCGCAAGGCCTCCGCGTCGTCGAGGCCGGTGCCCCAGCGCATGATCTTGACCGCGACGATCCGCTTGAGCAGTTGATCCTCGGCGCGATACACGTCGGCCATGCCGCCGCGGCCGACGAGGGACACGAGCCGGTAACGACCGTCGAGGACGTCGCCACTGCGATCGTCGAGCGGTTCGCTCATGGTCCTCCTTCACCGGATCGTTGACGCACCATGTCCATTGTGCTGAGCGGAGGAAAGCGCCGCAGGGGGACTGAGGGACACTGGTGGCATGTCGACCCCGCGATGGTTCAGCGAGACCTCTGAGACCCATTCACAGTGGTACGTCGAGCGGTTCCGCACGCTTGCGGCCGAAGGCGCTGATCTGACGGGCGAAGCTCGCCTCGTCGATGCCGTCGTCAAGCCCGGCTCGCGGGTCCTCGATGCCGGGTGCGGACCGGGACGGATCGCGGGTGAGCTGCATCGCCGCGGTCACCGTGTCACGGGTGTGGATGTCGACCCGGTGCTGATCGAGGCGGCCGAGCTCGACCATCCCGGCCCCGTGTACCGCGTAGCCGATCTCGCTGAACTCGACCTCGGCGAGGAGCGATTCGATGCCGCGGTGTGCGCGGGCAATGTGCTGGTCTTCGTCGCTCCGGGCACGGAGAGCCGCGTGCTCGCCCGGATCGCCGCTCATCTGGTGGAGGGTGGGAAGCTGCTGGTCGGGTTCCGGCTCGATCGCGACTATGCGCTGGACGAGCTCGACGGCGATGCGCGCGTGGCCCGTCTGGAGCTGGTGCAGCGCTTCGCGACCTGGGATCTCGATCCCTTCGTCGAGGGCGCGGATTTCGCCGTCAGCCTCTTCCGCCGCATCTGAGCCCACCCGCCCGGGCGGTGAGCTGTCACGCACCCGAGGCGGTGAACTGCGGGATAGCTCACCGCCTGCGGCGCGCACACGATCGGGCGACGAGGTCAGCGGTAGTTGGTGAACTGCACCGCGAAGTCGAGGTCGGCGCCCTTGATGAGCGCGATGACGGCCTGCAGATCGTCGCGCTTCTTGCCGGTCACGCGCAGCTCGTCGCCCTGGATCTGCGCCTTGACACCCTTGGGACCTTCGTCGCGGATGAGCTTGCTGAGCTTCTTGGCCTGCTCCGTGCTGATGCCCTGACCGAAGGAGCCGTTGAGCTTGACGTCTTTGCCGGACTGGCGCGGCTCGTCGGTGTCGAGGGCCTTCAGCGAGATGCCGCGCTTGACGAGCTTCTCCTTGAAGACGTCGAGGATGGCCAGGGCACGCTCGTCGGCGTTGGCGGTGATCTCGATGCCGAACTCACCCTTCCACTCGATCGCGGCGCCGGTTCCCTTGAAGTCGTAGCGCGTCGCGATCTCCTTCGCGGCCTGATTGAGGGCGTTGTCGGCCTCCTGGCGGTCGACCTTGCTGACGATGTCGAAGGACGAATCGGCCATGGGTGATCTCGCTTCCTGTCCGGTCGGGGCTGGTGCTCACCACCCTAGAGGTCTGCGGTAGTGTTGCTGACTGTCGCCCTCGGGTGACACCCGGCAGGTTGCCCGAGCGGCCAAAGGGAGCTGACTGTAAATCAGCCGGCATTGCCTTCAGAGGTTCGAATCCTCTACCTGCCACGGAACGACGAGGGGCCTCCGACTTACGGGTCGGAGGCCCCTCGTCGATCTCGGCCCTGCTCCGGCTCTCAATCCGTTGACGAAAATCTTTAAACCTCTATACCATTGCGTTAATTGAGTAAAGGCATATGAGGATGTGATCGCCGTGGGTCGAGTGAGCGTATCGGAAGCTGCCGAAGCCCTCGGCGTCCGTCCGCAGCGTATTCACCAGCGCATACGTGACGGGTCGCTGCCCGCCCGGCGTATTGGGCATCAGTGGTCGATCGAAGAGGCTGATCTTGCTCCACTCGGGTATCGCAGGAGACCGGGACGACCGCTATCGGCCCGGTCGGCCTGGGGTATGGCGGCAGCCGCTTCAAACGACTCGAGGGTGCTGGCCCGGTTGAGCGCGCCTGAGCGCTCGCGTGCTCGTTCTCGTGTGCGCGACCTCGTCGAGCTGGCGTTCGCCACGAACCTCAACGACGCGGCGGCGGCTCTCGCGGTGGCGTGTGGCAACCGTGCGCGGCGTGCGCTGTTCGTCGCCTCGGTTCGTGATCTACCCGATCTGCGCGCTGACGATCGGCTTCGTCTGTCGGGGATCTCGCTTCCTGAATCGACGATCTCAGGGGGCGAGGTCGTCGAGGGATATGTGATGGATCGTGACGTCGATGCTCTCGCGGACGGCTATCTGCTCTCGCCTGCCGGCCAGAATGAAGCGAACGTCATCCTGCACGTGGTGGACAGTCAGGTCGAAGACCTGGTCGCCGAAGACGTCGCGGAGTCGTTGCTCATCCGGGCCGCTGATCTCGCCGAGCACGGGGGTATCCGGGAACGAGAACAGGTCGTCAGATCGCTTGAGGAACTCCGTTCCGCCGTGGTTGCGAGGGGGCTCTGATGGCCGACTCCGTGGAGATGCCGGCGATGGGCGCCGCGCAGGCCCAGTCCTGGCATGCCTTGATGGAGCTGTACGACCAGATCGATCACGGATGGGCACTCATCGGCGGACAGTTGGTTCACCTGCACTGCGCTGAGCGTGGAGTGTCCCCCATGCGGCCGACCGACGATGTCGACACGGTCGTGGATATCCGCGCTTCGACAGACATGCTCGAGACGTTCACAGGGGCCCTTGCCGACCTGGGGTTCGAGCCTGAGATGTCCGGCGACGGCGTCCAGCATCGGTGGCGTCGTGACCTCGCGCAGATCGACGTTCTCATCCCCGAAGGGGTTGGAGAGCGTGCGCGTCAGCGGGTGGGCGTCGGAGGCGCGCCGACGGTCTCAGCGCCCGGCACCACACAGGCGCTCACACGTACCGAGCCTGTCGCCGTAGTCGTCGGTGACCGCGAGGGGACGGTGTTGCGACCGAACTTGGTGGCGGCGTTGGTAGGAAAGGCCGCTGCGCGCACCGAGATCGCGTCGAATCGTGCGAGTGTCCGTCACAGCACGGATTTCGTCATCCTGGCATCGCTCATCTCTGCCCGAGACTTCCGGGAGACGGAGCTGAGCAGGAAGGACAAGAAGCGTCTGCGTGCCATGGTGGAGCGTTGTCGGCACGATACGGAGGTCATGGCCTGGGTGGGAGCGACGACGGCTCTCGACCGACTCGGGCGTGCTGCCGAATTGGGATGACGGGTGCCTCCCGGTCAGACGCTCGGCAGCACCTGTGAGAAGTAGGCGGCGGTGCGGTCCTCGTCCCATCCGTGGGACTCCCCGAGCCCATTGGCGAGCATCGCCAGATACGCCGGCGACGGGGCGGCGTGCCCTACGGCGTCGCGTCCGTGGGGTGCGGTGAAGGTCAGCATCGGCAGGCCGTCGCGTCGTCCGACCTCGATGAGCGTCTCGTAGTGGCCCGGGCCGACCTCATGCCGTGCCCCCTGGCCGCCGAGCCCGTCGACGATCACGCGCTCGAGAGGGTCTCCTTCGCGTGGTACCCGGTGCATCTCCTGGGCCGCGATGTCCACGAACTGGGCGGCGGTCACCAGGTAGGCGCGCGCCGCCGTCGGCCCTGGGGTGAGATGGTCGTAGAAGGCGACTCCGCCTCCCCACTGTGGCGATTCTCCGGCGAAGTACAGCGCGCCGGGCAGTTCGACGCCGGCCGAGGCGAGCGGCGGGCGAGGGTCGCGGGCACCGGGATTGCGCCGGGCGCCGCCGGGCGGCGTGCCGCCCTCGAGGTAGAGCCGCAGCCGTTCGGCCGCGAGATTCGACCCGTAGCTGACGTACCAGACGAGGTCGCCGTGGTGCGGAAGGACGGTCTCGTGCAGGGGCGCGGTCACCTCGCTCATGGAGATCCAGGCTAGCGGAGCGGTGAGGAGGCGTCCGTTCTGATCGACGGATGGACGCCTTCTCACCGCCCGACCCGAGAACTGGACGCCTACTCACCGCCCTGGTGGGGAGGTCAGGAGGCTTCGAGGGGGCGGGACGGGTCCGCGGTCCACTCGGTCATCGAGCCGTCGTAGATCGCGACATCGTCGCGCCCGGCAGCGAGCAGCGCGAAGGCCGCCGCGGTCGCCGCGATGCCTCCACCGCAGTAGGTCACGGGGCGCACGGCGGGATCGAGGGCGCCCGCTGCCGCGAAGATCTCGCGCAGCGCGCCCGCATCCTTCAAGGTGCCGTTCTCACGGACGAGGCTCGGGAAGGGCACGTTGACGCTGCCGGGGATGTGCCCGCGGGCGAAGTCTTCGGGAGCGAGCGCGTTGACCAGCAGCACGCCGTCGTCGTCGATGGCCGCCTCGACGTCGGCAGTCGAGGCGATGCGTTCTGGGCGCCGGCGCGCGGTGAAGGTGGCCGGAGTCGGCTGGACCTCCTCGGACCCGGTCGGCTGCCCGGCGGCCTTCCACGCTGCGAGGCCTCCGTCGAGCACCTTCACCCGGTCGAAGCCCTCGTATCCCAGGTGCCACCAGAGGCGAGTCGCCCAGATCCCGTTGGCGTGGTCGTACACCACGACGGTGTCGTCATCGCCGATCCCCGCGGCGCCGAGGGCCTCGGCGAAGCGATCGGAGTCCACGGGGGTGAAGCGGATGGGGGTGTCGTCGCGGCTGAGCTCGGCGTCCTGGTCGATGAAGACGGCACCGGGGATGTGCTCGGCTCGGTAGGTCTCCTCCGCGGAAGCGATGTGAGCGCCGTTCTCATCGAAGGAGAGGTGCACGGTGGCATCGACGACGCGAAGGCGGGGATCGTCGAGGTGCTCGGCCAGCCAGGCGGCGTCGACGAGGGGCAAGGTGGGCTCGGTCATGTGCCGCACCGTACTCCTCGAACGACCCGCGACGGCAGTCGTTTCACGTGCTGGACGTCACCGGAGCGGAGCCCCGGGCGTCGGCCACGGTGGCGCCGGTGAGCCGGAACGAGGCACCACGAGCCGTGCGGTCGAAGAGCATCCAGCCGAGCCACACCACGGCCACCAGCAGCGATGCGGCATTGAGCACGTCTCCTCGAGCGGACCCGACGAAGGGTGGCGCCATCGCGAGCGCGGAGAGGGTCGCGTAGGTGCCGAAGCCCACCAGCATCCGGCCGCATCGGTGACGTCGGCCCTGCCAGGTCGGCTCGAGCCAGACGGCCCGCTGGCCGAGCGAGGCACCGGAACCGATGGCCGACGGCAGATAGATCCCAAGTGCCAGCCAGAGCGCGGTCCACAGGAACGGTCCCGTCCAGCCGTCGTCCCCTGGGATCGGCTCGCCCAGCAGATAGACCACCACTGCCCGGTGGGCGACGGTGAGCGCGATGGGCACCAAGGTGAAGAGGCCGAGGTCGATCAGCATGCCCGCGAGACGGCGTCGTCGAGTGACGGGACGGGGCAGGCCTCGGCTCGCACCGGCCCGCCGAGGGTCGGGGAGCCAGAACAGCACGAGGGGAGCGACGAGAGCACCGACGAGCGCGCCGCCGGTGTTGGTGATGACATCGTCGATGTCCGCCACCCGGTAGGCGCAGCCGAAGGCGCCGAACGCTCCCGTTCCCTGGATGCTCTCGATGAGCGCTGAGACCGCGAGTCCGGATGCCGTGGAGAGTAGGAGACCGCGGCCGTAGAACCTGCGCAGGAACGCACCCCACGGCACGAACAGCAGCACGTTGAACGCGACCTGCAGGAAGGCGAAGCTGGTCAGAGTCGCCCGCCACGACTCGCCGGCCGTCTGCGTGCGGATGTCGTTGACGAAGGCGAAGGGCGTGAGATTGCGTCCGGGGGCGGGGTTGGTGGCACACCAGTCGGCATCGGGAAACGGCAGCAGCGTATAGGCGATCAGCGCGACCCCGTAGACGGCGATCAGCGCGGCGCCGATGAGGCGGGCGAGACGGATCTGTCCCCAACGGCGCGACTCGATGACGAGAATCGGCACGAAGAGCACGACGAAGGCGGAGAGTCCGAGGAGTATCGCGATGTAAGCGGGCCAGGTCCAGGCGTCGATCACCTCCCCAGTGTGACCGAGCCGCGTCGGTGACGCCGCGCGGCGGGCCCTACGCTGGCCCCGTGGTCTACGGCGCCTTCTTCGACACGGTCTTCCGCCGCATGGATCCCGAGAACGCGCACCACCGCGCCTTCCGAGCGATCCGTGCCGCCCGCCCCCTCACGCCGCTCGCCTTCCGGGTGCCGGAGCGTCCGGTCGAGGTGATGGGGGTGCGCTTCCCGCATCGTTTCGGTCTCGCTGCCGGATTCGACAAGGATGCGCGCGGTGTTGTGCCATTGCTCAATCTCGGGTTCGGGCACGTGGAGATCGGCACGGTGACCGCGCGGCCGCAGCCGGGCAACGAGCGGCCGCGGCTCTTCCGGCTGGTCGACGATCGCGCGATCGTCAACCGGATGGGTTTCAACAACGACGGCGCCGCGGAGGTGGCGTCGCGCCTTCATCGTCTGCGCGGCACGCAGGCCGGGCGCCGAGCGGTGATCGGCGTCAACATCGGCAAGACCAAGGTCGTCCCGGCCGAGCGCGCGGTCGACGACTACGCGGAGAGCGCGAGGCTCCTCGCCCCGTTCGCGGACTATCTGGTCGTGAACGTGTCGTCGCCCAACACGCCGGGCCTGCGCGACCTGCAGTCTGTGGACGCCTTGCGGCCGATCCTGACGGCGGTCCACGAGATCGCCGATCGGATCGGCGGAGGAGTGCCCCTCGTGGTCAAGATCGCCCCGGATCTTGCCGACGACGATGTCGATGCGGTCGCCGACCTCGCCCTGGAGCTGGAATTGGACGGCATCACCGCCGCCAACACGACGGTGGCGCGCCCGCAGAGTCTGCGGACCTCGCGCGCCGAGATCGACCGGATCGGCGCAGGGGGCCTGTCCGGGCCGATCCTGGCCGACCGGGCGACCGAGATGCTCACGCGGCTGCGCGCTCGGGTCGGCGATCGGCTCGCGCTCATCGCCGTCGGCGGGGTGAGCACCCCGGACGACGTTCGCGCTCGGATCGCCGCCGGCGCCGACCTTGTCCAGGCCTACACGGCCTTCGCCTACGAGGGGCCCGCCTGGCCCTCGAGGATGGCCCGCGCAGCCCTGTGATTCGAGGCTTTTCGGCCACCCGTCAACCCCGAGGGGACCCCGGTTTGGGTGGCGTGGGGGCATCCTGTAGTGTTAATCCTCGGCCCGCCCCTTTAGCTCAGTCGGCAGAGCGTTTCCATGGTAAGGAAAAGGTCTACGGTTCGATTCCGTAAAGGGGCTCCAAGGCACGGGCGACCGTGTCGAACGGTGGCGGATTTCCGTCCCCGTGGCGGGGTAGCTCAGGTGGTTAGAGCACACGGCTCATAATCGTGGTGTCGCGGGTTCGAGTCCCGCCCCCGCTACCACTGAACTTCATATCCGCAGCAAGCACCCCGATCCAAGAAGAGGCACACCGTGGCCAGCAAGAGCTCCGACGTTCGTCCCAAGATCACCTTGGCGTGCACCGAGTGCAAGGAACGCAACTACATCACGAAGAAGAACCGTCGAAACGATCCCGATCGTCTCGAGATGAAGAAGTTCTGCCCGCGCTGCGGCACGCACCGCGATCACCGCGAGACGCGCTGACATCGGCTTTCCTCGACGACCCCCGGCCCTCGGCCGGGGGTCGTCGGCGTTTCCACTCGGTGACGGAGCCGCGGTCCTCGGCCCAGATTTGGCCAGTTGTGGCCCGTTCCACCGTGACGAAACGGGCCACAACTGGCCAAATCTGGGCCAGGGGGTCTGGACGTGTGCATCGGCGGCCCTGCTAGCGTCGCGCGGGTGGAGCTTGCTGAGGTGACGACGCTGCGGCTGGGAGGCCCGGCGCGCACAGTGATCGAGGCGGCGGACGAGCGGACCCTCCGGGAGGCCGTCGCCGTGGCCGACGAGGCCGCCGATCCGCTGCTCCTCGTCGGAGGCGGCAGCAATCTCGTGGTGGCCGACGACGGATTCGACGGCACCGTCGTGCTCGTGCGTACCCGGGGTGTCCGTGTCGAGTCCGATGCCTGCAGCGGTGCGATGGTCACGGTCGCCGCGGGGGAGAGCTGGGACGACCTCGTCGCCCGCGCTGTGGTGGAGGAATGGGTGGGTGTCGAGGCCCTGTCGGGGATCCCGGGCTCGGTCGGAGCGACGCCGATCCAGAATGTCGGCGCCTACGGTCAGGAGGTCGCCGACACCATCGTGTCCGTCCGGGTCTACGACCGCTACGAGCGCGCGATCCGCACGATCGCCCACGCGGACTGCGGCTTCGGCTACCGGACGAGCCGCTTCAAGGAGCAGCCGCAGCGCTATGTGGTGCTGGAGGTGACCTTCCAGTTCCGGCTCGGGAACCTCGGCGCTCCGGTCCGCTACGCCGAACTGGCGCGCACGCTCGGCGTCGAGCTCGGCGAGCGGGCCCCGGCGGCTGACATCCGCCAGGCCGTGCTGGCGCTGCGTCGGGGCAAGGGCATGGTGCTGGACGACGGCGATCACGACACCTGGAGCGCCGGGTCCTTCTTCACCAACCCGTTCCTCACCCCCGATCAGGCCCTACTGCTACCCGGGGAAGCGCCTCGTTTCGAGCAGGCTGACGGGCGCATCAAGACGAGCGCGGCCTGGCTGATCGACCACGCCGGGTTCGCCAAGGGCTACGGCGACGGCCCCGTCCGCCTGTCGTCCAAGCACGCGCTCGCCCTCACACATCGAGGGGGAGGATCGACCCGTCAGCTGATCGACCTGGCCCGCGAGGTGCGCGACGGCGTCGAGCAGCGTTTCGGAGTACGCCTCGCCAACGAGCCGGTGCTCGTCGGGATCTCCCTCTGATCGCGGGCGACGCCGCTCAGTAGGTCGAGCTGCTGGAGCTCGCCATCACGCCCAGGAAGCCGAAGAAGACGACGGCGACGATCATCAACACGCCCAGTCCGAGCAGCACGGTGCCGATGATGCCGAGGATCTTGCCGGCGTTCGCCTCCGAACGCCCCTCATAGCGACCGCCGGAGGCGTCGATCTCGCTGACCGCCTTGCCGCCGATGTACCAGGCGAACGGCCCGAGGATGCTGCAGATCACGAGGCCCAGGATGCCCAGCACCAGGGCCAGGGTCGACTGCGGGTGCTTCTCCGGAGGCCGCCAGCCGCCGTTTCCCTGCGGGGCAGTGGGGTACGAGCTCATCGAAGGCCTCCGGAGATGTAGGTGCTGATGTCGTCATAGGGATCGTAGGAGGAGTCGAAGGCTCCAGCGATACCGAGGACCACGAAGAAGCCGAAGGCGAGGATTCCGAGCACGAGCAGCACGGTGCCGATGATGCCGAGGATCCTGCCCGCGCTGGCCTCGGAGCGTCCGGAGTACTGCTGCGGTGCGGCGTCGATCTCCTTGACGGCCTTACCGCCGAGCCACCAGGCGAAGGGGGACAGGAAAGCGGGCAGGAAGCAGATGAAGGTGCCGACGAGCCCGACGATGCCCAGCACCAGCGAGGTGGTGGCCTGCGGATGCTTGGGCTGCTGCGGCCACGGCTGCTGGGGGTAAGGCTGCGGGTAGGGCGAGGCGCCCTGACCGTAGGGCTGATAGCCAGGCTGCTGGGACTGCCCATAACCGGGCTGCTGGGGCTGTCCGTAGCCCGGGTTGCCCGGCTGGCCCTGGTGAGTCTGTCCGTAGCCCGGGTAGTCGGGCTGGCCCTGACCGGGCTGGCCTTGCTGCGGGCCGGCTTCTCCCCAGCCCTGCGGAGGCGGGCCCACGGGCCCGGGCGCGTCGCCGCTCGGCCGGGACCGGCCGGGCTCTTCGAAGGGATCCGGCTCGCCCTGACCCCAGCCCTGTGGCGGATTCTGGTCGCTCATGCCGACACCTCGTCGATGACTCGCTCGCTCATGGGGCCATCTTGTCACGTGCCGGCGGCGACTCCGAGCCCGCGAGCCACGCGTCGATCCGCTCCAGGGCGTCCTCGCGAAGGTCCGCCGGAGCATGCGAGGAGCGCAGCGACATCCGTGCCAGCTCCGCCAGCTCGGCATCGCTGAAGTCCTGGGCCGCCCGGAGCACGGCGTACTGGCCGGCCAGACGTGTGCCGAACAGCAGCGGGTCGTCCGCTCCGAGCGCCACCTGCAGTCCGGCGTCCATCAGATCGCGGACCGGGATCTCGTCGAGGGTCTGATAGACGCCCAGAGAGACATTCGAGGTCGGGCACACCTCTAGCGCCACATCGCGCTCGGCGAGCTCCTCGAGCAGCCGGGGATCCTCCGCCGAGCGGATCCCGTGGCCGAGCCGGTCGGGGTGCAGATGGGTGAGGCACTCGCGGACGTGTGCCGGCCCGCGGAGCTCGCCGCCGTGCGGCACGAGATCGAGTCCGGCCCGTTCGGCGATCGCGAATGCCGGGCCGAAGGCCGCGGTGTCGCCACGGCGCTCGTCATTGGAGAGCCCGAAGCCGTGGACCCCGCGGCCGGCGTACTGGGCCGCCAGCCGGGCGAGGATCCGAGCATCGAGCGGGTGTCGGGTCCGGTTGGCGGCGACCACGACGCTCATGCCGATGCCCGTGAGATCGGAGGCGTCGCGCACCGCGTCGAGCACCAGCTCGGTGAAGTCCGTGATCCCGCCGAAGCGAGCGGCATAGCCCGACGGATCCACCTGGATCTCGGTCCACACCGAGCCGTCGGCGGCATCGTCCTCCGCAGCCTCCCGTACCAGGCGGCGGACATCGTCCTCGGTGCGCAGCACCGACCGGGCTGTGTCGTAGAGGCGCTGGAAGCGGAACCAGCCCTTCTCGTCGGCGGCCGTCAGTTGCGGAGGCCACTCCTCGACGAGCGCGGAGGGCAGCCGCACGCCGTCGCGCTCGGCCAGCTCGAGCAACGTGGCGTGACGCATCGAACCGGTGAAGTGCAGGTGTAGGTGTGCCTTGGGAAGGTCGGAGATCGGAGGCCGCATCACGAACAATCTTGGCACGTTCCTCGCCGGCTGCCCGATGCCCTGCGCCGAGCCGGTTCGACTCGGTGGGGCACGACCCCGTACACTGGCACAAACCTGTGGATCACACGGTGTTCGTCCTGCCTGCGCGCAGGTCGTCCGCCGCGCGACACACCAAGGGCACTAGCTCAACTGGCAGAGCATCGGTCTCCAAAACCGAAGGTTGGGGGTTCAAGTCCCTCGTGCCCTGCAAGGACCAGACGAACGACCGATGAAGGAGCGACCGTGAGCGATCATCACGAACTGGCGGGTACCCGCGCCAAGCGTACGTCGCCGCTGACCTTCTACCGCCAGGTCGTCGCTGAGCTGCGCAAGGTCGTCTGGCCCACGCGCCCGCAGGTCGTCAACTACTTCTTCGTGGTCTTGACCTTCGTGCTCATCATGATGGCCATCATCGCTGGCCTGGACTACGCCTTCGGTCAGCTGAACTTCTGGATTTTCGGCTAAGGACTTCGATTCACTGTGACCCAGGAACTTCCTGACGAGAACACCCCTGTCGACACCACCGAGGAGGCCGAGGCCGAGACGGTGGAGGCCGACGAGGCCACCACGACTCCTACCACCGAGGAGTCGTCGGACGAGGTGACCGCCGAGGACGCGCCCGCGGCCGACCCCCTGGAGGAGTTCCGCGAGCGGTTGCGCGGCCAGTTCGGCGACTGGTACGTGATCCACACCTATTCGGGCATGGAGAACCGGGTCAAGCAGAACCTGGAGAACCGCATCACCTCCCTCAACGCCGAGGACTACATCTTCGAGATCGTCGTGCCGACCGAGGAGGTCGCCGAGATCAAGAACGGTCAGCGCAAGCTCGTCAAGCGCACCGTGCTCCCCGGCTACGTGCTGGTTCGCATGGATCTCACCGACGAGTCGTGGGGCGTCGTGCGCCACACCCCGTCGGTCACGGGCTTCGTGGGCAACTCTCATCAGCCCGTTCCCCTGAGCCTGGCCGAGGTCGAGCAGATGCTCGCCCCCGCCGTGGAGGCCGAGGTCGCCGCGGAGGCGGCCGCCGAAGACACCTCGGAATCGCAGCAGTCGAAGGCTCCCAAGCTCGAGTTCAGCGATTTCGCGGTCGGCGACTCCGTCATGGTGGTCGACGGTCCGTTCGCGACGCTGCACGCGACCATCACCGAGATGAACCTCGACGCCCAGCGCGTCAAGGCGCTCGTCGAGATCTTCGGCCGCGAGACACCGGTCGAGCTGAGCTTCGCTCAGATCCAGAAGGTTTGATCGCCCAGCGGTCAAAGGTCGAGAAGCCGCGAGGACTCTGTCAGTAGAGTGGGACGGCGTATCGAGACCTCATCACCACAGTAGGAAATACCTAGTAAGGACCCACAGCAATGCCTCCCAAGAAGAAAGTCGCTGCCGTCGTCAAGGTGCAGCTGCAGGCCGGCCAGGCCAACCCGGCCCCGCCGGTCGGTACGGCCCTGGGCCCGCACGGCGTCAACATCATGGAGTTCTGCAAGGCGTACAACGCCGCGACGGAATCCATGCGTGGCAACGTGGTGCCCGTCGAGATCACGATCTACGAGGATCGTTCCTTCGACTTCATCACCAAGACGCCGCCGGCCGCTGAGCTCATCAAGAAGGCCGCTGGCCTGAGCAAGGGCTCGGCCGTTCCGCACCGTGACAAGGTCGGCAAGATCACGCAGGATCAGATCCGCGAGATCGCCCAGACCAAGCTCCCGGACCTCAACGCCAATGACGTCGAGGGCGCCATGAAGATCGTCGCGGGTACCGCGCGCTCCATGGGCGTCACCACCGACTGACACCACCCGACACCGTGGAAGGGTCGGCTGGACCCGCACCACACCTGGTCAGAAAGAGACACCAGACATGCCACAGCACAGCAAGGCGTACCGCGCCGTCGCGGCCAAGATCGATCGCGACAACCTCTACACCCCGCTCCAGGCGACCACGCTCGCCAAGGAAGCGGGCAGCAAGAACTACGACTCCACGGTGGACGTCTCGGTCCGCCTGGGCGTCGATCCCCGCAAGGCCGATCAGATGGTCCGCGGCACGGTCAACCTCCCGCACGGCACCGGCAAGACCGCCAGGGTCCTGGTCTTCGCCACCGGCGCCAATGCGGACGCCGCCCGTGAGGCCGGAGCCGACTTCGTGGGCTCCGATGACATGGTCGAGAAGGTCAGCGAGGGCTGGCTGGACTTCGACGCGGTCGTCGCCACCCCGGACATGATGGGCAAGGTCGGCCGCCTCGGTCGCGTCCTCGGCCCGCGCAACCTCATGCCCAACCCCAAGACCGGCACGGTCACCCCCGATGTCGCCAAGGCCGTCGGCGACATCAAGGGCGGCAAGATCGACTTCCGCGTCGACCGTCACGCCAATCTCCACTTCGTGATCGGCAAGGCGTCCTTCGGCGCCGAGCAGCTCGCCGAGAACTACGGCGCCGCGATCGACGAGATCATGCGTCTCAAGCCGTCCAGCTCCAAGGGCCGCTACCTCAAGAAGGTCACGGTCTCGACCAGCAACGGTCCGGGCATCCCGGTCGATCCGACGCACCTGCGCGACTTCGCGTCGAACGAGGACTGAGCTCCTCGCTCTCTCGCAGCAACGCCCCCGCCTCGTCTCGAGGCGGGGGCGTGGTCATGTAGTGGACGTCACACGCCTCAGCCCCGAACGGACACGCGGTCCCGGTCCCGGTAGGGTCGTTTTCATGAGGAAGCTCCTGACCGCCCTGCTGGCGACGCTGGCCCTGTTGTTCGTCTCCGCCTGTGGATCCGATGATTCCGGCTCCGGCTCCTCGGGGGAGGTGGGCGAGGACAAGGGCGTCGAGCTGACGCAGGACAACTTCGCCGAGGAGATGTCCAAGGCAGTCGTGAAGGCCGGCACCGCCCACCTGTCCATGGAGGTGGACGTGGCGGGCACGCCGCTCACGGTCGAGGGCGACACCCTCACGGCGGAGGATCCGGCCGACGCCGCGGTGGCCATGTCCATGGACATGGAGGCGGCGGGCGCTCCGGAGGGCACCAAGATGGACATGCGGATGGTCGACCAGGTCATGTACATGAACATGGGCCAGATGACCGGGGACAAGTTCTTCAAGATCGACCTCACCGACGAGTCCAACCCGCTGGGTGCTCAGTACAACCAGCTCGTCAACCAGTCCAATCCCGCCGCTCAGTTCGACGCGATGGACGACGCGATCAGTTCCTTCGAGGAAGACGGCGACGGCGGCGAGATCGACGGTGTCGAGACCAAGAAGTACACCATGACGCTCGACGCCGCCGCCATGCTGGAGGCGCAGGGTATGGATACCGTCGGTGCTCCCGAGTCGCTGGATTACGTCCTGTACATCGGCGTCGACAACCTCCCGCGCCGGATGGAGATCGAGGTGCCCGGTGCCGGCACCTCGACCATCGATTGGACCAAGTGGGGCGAGGACGTCTCGATCGAGGCCCCGGCCGAGGACGAGATCAGCGACGAGAACCCCTTCGCGGGCATGGCCGGCAGCTGATCTGAGCGAGATGACGAAGGGCGGGACCGCTGATGCGGTCCCGCCCTTCGTCTTCCCACGGTGGTCGATAGCGACCACCCTTCGATACGCGGCTCGTTCCTTGCCGCTACTCAGGGGCCGGTGGTGGGTGTGTGCTCTCGATGGGGTTCCTGCTCGCCGGGCCTCCTCGATCACCGGCTCCTCTCGCCCGGGCCCATTCAACGTGCCATCGTCGCCGCTCCTCGCCGATGCGAGACCGCCGCCAGCACAAGCCCACGCACGAGCCGCTGTGCTTCCTCGCCCCCGGAGCCACGGCGGGCTTCTGTGCCGCTCGGGTCAGTAGTGGTAGCGGGCCTGGAGGATGACCAGGTCGTCACCGTCGACGAGGTAAACGAGCCGGTGCTCCTCATTGATCCGCCGCGACCACGAGCCCTGCGCCCCGTACTTCAGCTGCTCGGGCTTGCCGATGCCGTCGAACGGCTCGCGCAGGCAGGCGTCGATGAGGAGGTTGATCCGCTTGAGGATTCGCCGATCGGTCGTCTGCCAGTGCTTGTAGTCGTCCCAGGCGGCCTCGTCCCAGACCAGCCGCACTCAGGCGTCCTCGTGATGGCCGGCCGGTTCGTCGGAGCGGTCGAGCTCGTGGGCCTGGGTCTTCCCGGCGCGGGCGCGGTCGTAGGCGTCGAGCAGTCTGCGGGCGTTCGCCGGGGAGCGGAACAGGTAGGCGGTCTCCTGCCAGGCGGCGTACTCGTCGGCCGGCATGAGCACTGCGTTGCCCTTGCGAGAGACGATCTCGACGGCGTCGTGGTCCTGGTTCACGCGCTCGATGAGCGGGAACAGCGTCTTGCGGGCCTCGCTCGCGCTGATGGACATGGCGATAATCCTCTGATCGAAAGAGTGGTACGTGATAATGGTACCACTCAGATCTCGGTCAGAGCTGCTGCTCCTCACCTCGCGCGGCCGACTTTCACCTGGCCGACCCCGATTTGGAGTTCGGGGGAGGGGCCGTCTACGATGGAACCTGCCGAAGACCGCCGGTGGCGATTCACCCGAAGAGCCCCAAGCGCCCGTCTGGGCGGCCCGCGCAGGTGAGTGTACGTCCTCTGGGACTCCACGGAGTCCAAAGAAGCGTCCCGCGCCTGCGCCGGGGCGCTTTTGTCGTGTCGGGACCGGTCCTTTGGCATCGAACCAGTGCTGGAAGGAGACCCATGGCACGCCCGGACAAGACCGCCGCCGTCGCCGAGATCGCGGAGAGCTTCCGCGAGTCGAACGGTGTCGTTCTCACCGAGTACCGTGGCCTGTCGGTCAAGCAGCTGCAGGATCTGCGGCGCTCGCTTGGTCAGGCCGCGAGCTATGCCGTCGCCAAGAACACGCTGACCAAGATCGCTGCCAAGGACGCCGGTGTCGAGCTCGCTGACGAGCTGCTCACCGGACCGACCGCCATCGCCTTCATCAACGGCGATGTGGTGGAAGCGGCGAAGGGACTGCGTGACTTCGCGAAGGCGAACACCCAGCTCGTCATCAAGGGCGGCTTCCTCGACGGGAAGTCGCTCTCGGCCGACGAGATCAACAAGCTGGCCGACCTCGAGTCGCGCGAGGTCCTCCTCGCCAAGCTCGCGGGCGGCATGAAGGCCAACCTGAGCAAGGCCGCGGCCCTGTTCCAGGCGCCGCTGTCCAAGACCGCCCGTACCGTGGCGGCTCTGCAGGACAAGGCTCAGGCCGATCCCAGCGTCCTCGCCGGTGGGGAAGCCCCCGCCGCCGAGGCCGCGACCGCCGACGAGGCCCCCGCGGCCGAGTCGGGTGAAAGCACCGAGGGCTGAACCGCCCGATCACCATCGGGGCCCCCTCGGGGTCTCACACTTAGAAAGGACGCCACACCATGGCGAAGCTCAGCACCGATGAACTGCTCGACGCGTTCAAGGAGATGACGCTGATCGAGCTCAGCGAGTTCGTGAAGCAGTTCGAGGAGACCTTCGACGTCACCGCCGCCGCTCCGGTGGCCGTGGCCGCGGCCGGCGCCCCGGCTGCCGGCGGCGACGCCGGTGGCGAGGCCGCCGAGCAGGACGAGTTCGATGTCGTCCTCGAGTCGGCCGGCGACAAGAAGATCCAGGTCATCAAGGAGGTCCGTGGCCTCACGAGCCTGGGTCTCAAGGAGGCCAAGGACCTCGTCGAGGGCGCTCCCAAGGCGATCCTCGAGGGCGTCAACAAGGAGGCCGCCGAGAAGGCCAAGGAGGCCCTCGAAGGCGCCGGCGCCAGCGTCACCCTCAAGTGACACGTCGCTGACGTACTCCGCGCGAAGCGCCCGTCCCCATAGGGGGCGGGCGCTTCGTCATGTGGAGGCCGGGTGGTTGATGGCTCACCGCCCCGAGTGGTGGCCGATCCGCCGGGCCTCGCGGCGCCGTGAGAGCCGCGAGCGATCGGTCGAGTGGCCATGGGGGTCACGGTGAGTTACCGTGCATGAGCCCTCGTCGCGGCGGACTGTTACTCGTGAGTCACTTTCTGTGTAACTGGCCGTGACCTTTGTCAGATCGGCTCGTTGGAGCTTGTGTCGGGGGTCACAGGGAGAAGAGCCCGCGGCAGGATTCGACCAGGCAGGAGGAGGGCTGGTGGGAGTCGAGGTAGCGGTCACTGGGCTGACCAAGAAGTTCGGCAAGCAACTCATCTGGCGTGATGTCACGCTGACATTGCCGGCGGGCGAGGTGTCGGTCATGCTCGGCCCGTCGGGCACGGGCAAGTCGGTCTTCCTGAAGACCCTCATCGGGCTGGTCAAGCCCAATGAGGGCAGCGTGGTCATCGAGGGAGTCGACATCGCCAGCTGCCCCGAGCGGGAGCTGTACGAGGTGCGCAAGCTCTTCGGCGTGCTCTTCCAGGACGGCGCGATGTTCGGGTCGATGACCCTCTTCGACAATGTCGCCTTCCCGCTGCGCGAGCACACCAAGAAGTCCGAATCCGAGATCCGCAAGATCGTCATGGAGAAGATGGACCTCACGGGTCTGGTCGGAGCCGAGGACAAGCTCCCGGGCGAGATCTCCGGCGGTATGCGCAAGCGCGCCGGGTTGGCCCGCGCCCTCGTGCTGGACCCCGAGATCCTGCTCATCGACGAGCCCGACTCGGGTCTCGATCCGGTACGCACCGCCTACATCAACCAGCTCTTCATCGATCTCAACGCGCAGATCGACGCCACCTTCCTGATCGTCACCCACGACATCAACACCGCCCGCACGGTCCCGGACAACATCGGCCTGCTCTACCACAAGCACCTGGCGATGTTCGGCCCGCGCGAGATGCTGCTGAGCAGCACGGAGCCGGTCGTCGCCCAGTTCCTCAACGCCCAGCGGGTCGGCCCGATCGGCATGAGCGAGGAGAAGGACGCCGACGAGCTCGCTGCCGAGGCCGGCTTCGACATGCCCCCGCTGCCCCCGATCACCCGCCAGCTCGAGCCGAGCAACGGCCTGCCCCGGCGTTCGGAGCGTCCGGCCGGCCAGTGGTGCCGGGAGAACGGGGTCGTTCCTCCTCCCGGCTCCTTCGACGACGCGGTCGCGACCCCGGGGAGCGCCGGATGAGCGTGACGTCCGCCGTCGCTGCTCCCGCACGTATCGCCGGCGGACTCTTCGCCTTCATGATCGACGTCGTCGTCACGACCTTCCGCCTGCCGTTCCAGTTCCGCGAGTTCCTCCAGCAGGCCTGGTTCATCGTGACGGTCACGATCATCCCGACGATGTTCGTGGCGATCCCCTTCGGCGCCGTCATCGCCCTGCAGGTCGGCGGCCTGATCCAGCAGTTCGGCGCGCAGTCGTTCACCGGCTCGGCGGCCGTGCTCGCCGTCGTCAAGGAGGCCGGGCCGATCGCCACCGCGCTGCTCATCGCGGGCGCGGCGGGCTCGGCGATCGCCTCGGACTTCGGCGCTCGCAAGATCCGCGAGGAGCTCGACGCCATGATGGTGCTCGGGATCGATCCCATCCACCGGCTCGTCGTCCCGCGGGTCTGGGCCTGTGTCATGGTGGCCGTCGCGCTCAACGGGCTGGTCACGATCGTCGGCGTCGCCGGCGGCTACTTCTTCAACGTGGTGCTGCAGGACGGCACCCCCGGCGCCTATATCGCCTCGTTCTCCGCACTCGCGCAGGTGCCCGACCTGATCCAGGCGATGGTGAAGTCGATGATCTTCGGCTTCCTGGCCGCCATCGTGGCCGCCTACAAGGGCATGAACGCCAAGGGCGGTCCGAAGGGAGTCGGCGACGCCGTCAACGAGGCCGTCGTCATCACGTTCACGCTGCTGTTCGTCGTCAACTTCGTGATCTCGGCGGTGTACCTGCAGCTCGTCCCGCCCAAGGGGATGTGATCATGGCTCGCCTCTCCGCTCTCTACGAACAGCCGCTCGGGACCCTGGACACCCTCGGCCGGCAGATGCTCTTCTACGTGCGCGTGCTCATGTCGATACCGCGCACCATCGCCAACTACAGCCGCGAGATCATGCGGCTGCTGGCGGAGGTGGCGCTGGGCTCGGGCTCGCTCGCCCTCATCGGCGGCACCGTCGGCGTCATCACCGCGATGACCTTCTTCACCGGTACCGAGGTCGGCATCCAGTCCTTCGCCGCACTCGACCAGCTCGGCACCGCGCCGCTGACCGGTTTCGTCTCGGCCTACTTCAACACCAGGGAGATCGCGCCGATCGTCGCGGGCATCGCGCTGGCGGCGACCGTCGGGTGTGGCTTCACCGCACAGCTCGGCGCGATGCGCATCAGCGAGGAGGTCGACGCGCTGGAGGTCATGGCGATCCCGTCGCTGCCCTATCTCGTCACCACGCGTGTCCTGGCCGGCCTGGTGGCCGTCATCCCGCTGTACATCGTGGGACTGCTGTCGTCCTACTTCGCGACCCGGCTGACCATCACCCGGATGTTCGGCCAGAGTCAGGGCACCTACGACCACTACTTCATGACCTTCCTGCCCCCCGAGGACGTCCTCTGGTCCTTCGCCAAGGTGCTGATCTTCGCCGTGGTGGTCATCTTGATCCACTGCTACTACGGCTACTACGCCTCGGGCGGACCGGCGGGTGTCGGCGTCGCGGTCGGCCGAGCGGTGCGCACGTCGATCGTCGCGATCACCGTCGTGGACCTGCTGGCCTCGATGGCGATCTGGGGCACCAACGTCACCGTAAGGCTGGCTGGTTGACATGGCACGTACACCCGTCCTGGAGCGCACCGCCTCGATCCGCATCCTCGGGATCCTCTTCCTGGCGCTGGTCCTCTTCTTCGTGTGGGTCACCTACGCGTTCTTCACCAAGCAGTTCGTGTCCTCGGTGCCGGTCACGATGTATGCCAGCACCGCCGGCGCGAGCCTGCCGAGCAATGCCGATGTCAAGCTGCGCGGCATGCGCGTCGGAGAGGTCCGCGATGTGCAGACCGACGGCCGGCAGGTCACGATGAAGCTCGCGATGGACCCCGACTACATCGATCGCATCCCCGCCGGAGTCACGGGCCAGATCGTGCCCAAGACGCTGTTCGGTGAGAAGCAGGTATCGCTGGTCCCGCCCGCCGAGGCGACCGGGGACACCCTGCAGGCCGGCGATGTCATCGCCCGCGCCGAGGTGCCGGTCGAGATCGAGGAGCTGCTCAACGACCTCTATCCGCTGCTCACCGCCGTCGATCCGCAGGACGTCGCCTACACCCTTTCGGCGGTCTCGCAGGCCCTCGAAGGTCGCGGTGAGCAACTCGGCGAGACGCTGGTGACGGCACGCGACTACCTCCGTGAGATCAACCCGGAGGTGCCGCAGCTGATCGACGACCTGACCACCCTCGGCACGGTCGCGGACGGCTACGCCGATGCGATGCCCGATATCGGCCGGCTCCTGGAGAACGCGGTCTTCACCGGCGACACCGTCGTGGCCAAGCAGTCGCAGCTGCTCGCCTTCTTCAACGAGGGCACGGCACTGGCCGACACCCTGACCGAGTTCGTCGACGTGAACGCCGAGAACCTCGTCACCGTGCCGCGGCAGACGGCCCCGGTCGTCGAGGTCCTCGACCGCTATTCCGGCACTTTCCCCTGCTTCCTCGACGCCATGGCCGAGCTGCGGCCGCGGCTGGACTCGGTGCTTCGCGACCAGACCGTCCACATCAACCTGGAGCTTCTGCCGCTCGCCGGTCAGCCCACGGGGTACGAGGAGAGCGAGCGCGCCGAGGTCTCCCAGCAGACCCTCGATACCGCCGATGCCGCACAGCCCACCTGTCTCAGCCTGGAACAGGCGGTCAACGGCGAGAACCCGTACCCGCAGGAGAATCCGTTCAGCGTGCCCGCCGATGTCTACAAGCTCATCGGCGTCAACAGCGACCACAACGGCAAGTTCGGCACCCCCGAGGACTTCGAGCGGGTGGCACCCGGTGCCGCCTCGCTGGACGCCGCGGTGCAGCCCAGCGTGCTGTCCGACACAGCGGCGCAGCGCACGGCGGTCAAGTCCCTCGTCGCCGCGCAGACGGGACAGCAGGCCGAGGAACTGTCCGACCTCGCACCGCTCCTGGTGAGCCCCCTCCTACGGGGATCGGAGGTGAAGATCAGTGAAGCTCGATAAGGCATCGGCGTCGGCGGCGATCAAGCTGTCGATCTTCCTCGCGTTCACCGCGGCGACCACGTGGGTGCTCGCCCTCACCCTCGGCGCGACCTTCTTCGACCAGCGCACCGAGTACACGGCGGTCTTCGAGGACGTCACGGGAGTCGCCAAGGGTGACGAGGTCCGCATCGCCGGCGTCCGGGTGGGTTCGGTGCGCGACATCGACATCGTCGACCGCGATCAGGCGGAGGTCACCTTCGCGGTCGATCGCGAGGTCCCGCTCACGCAGAACACCCAGGTCACCATCAAGTTCCGCAACCTCGTCGGTCAGCGTTACATCGCCCTGACGCAGGGCGCCGAGGGCGCCTCGGAACGATTGAAGGCGGGGGAGACGATCGGCGTCGACCAGACCCAGGAAGCACTCGATCTCAATGTGCTGCTCAACGGCTTCAAGCCGGTCTTCCAGGCGCTGTCGCCCGATGACACCAACCAGCTGGCCTTCGAGATCGTGCAGACCTTCCAGGGCGAGAGCGGCAATGTCGAGACCCTGCTCGCGCGGACGGCATCGCTGACCTCCACGCTCGCGGACCGCGACGAACTCATCGGCGATGTCATCGTCAACCTCAGCGAGACGCTGGACATGATCGGCAGCCGCGATGCGGAGCTCACCCGCACGATCGACACGCTGCAGCAGTTCGTCAGCGGCCTGGCCGAGGACCGCGATGCGATCTTGAACTCGATCGACTCGGTCTCGGCGCTTTCGACCGAGACCGCCGATCTGCTCCAGCAGGGCCGCCCGGCGCTCGCCGAGGATGTCCGGCAGCTGAACGCGCTGACGGCCAATCTGAGCACCGATGAGAACCTCACGGCCTTGTCGACATCGATCCAGATCATGCCCCACAAGGCCGAGACCCTCGGCAACGCGGCGTCGAGCGGCAGCTACTTCAACTTCTACCTCTGCGAGTTGAAGGGGCAGATCGTCATCCCGGCGATCCCGATACTCGGCCTGGAGGAGACCCCGCTGAAGCTCGGCGGCGACGAAGGCCTGAACGTCGGGGGAGCGAGGTGCGCGTCGTGAAGCCCTTCCGTGAACGCAACCACACCGTGATCGGCGTCTTCAGCTTCGCCGTGATCGCGGCGATCCTGCTGGCCGCATTCCGTGCCGACCGGCTGCCGATCATCGGCGGCGGCGACACGTACACCGCCGAGTTCGCCGAGATCGGGTCGCTCGATTCCGGAGCCGAGGTCCGCGTCGCGGGCGTCTCGGTCGGCAAGGTGGGCGATATCGAGCTCGACGGCGACAAGGTCAAGGTCGAGTTCACCCTCGATGAGGGCACAGACCTGGGCGATCAGGCGCGTGCCGAGATCCGGATCCGCACCCTGCTCGGCGCCCAGTACCTGGCCCTCGTGCCCGATGGAGAGGGCGACCTGGAGAAGGGCGCCACGATCCCCGTCGATCGCACCGTCCCGCCCTACGATGTCGTCGAGGCCTTCTCCGAGCTGAGCACCACCACACAGGAGCTCGACGTCGATCAGATCTCCGATGCGCTGACGACCCTCGGCGATGTCTCCGGGCAGGTGCCCGAGGAGTTCCAGGCCGCGCTCACCGGAGTCTCGGACCTGTCGCGCAATCTCGCCGCCCGCGACGAGCAGATCAACACGCTGCTGCAGAACATCAAGAAGGTCACCGGCGTGCTGAACTCGCGCGACGAGGAGCTGGTGAAGCTCTTCGAGGACGCCGACACGCTCTTTTCAGCGGTCGCCGCGCGCCGTGACTCGATCCATGCGCTGCTCGTCGCCGCCACCGAGCTCTCCACGGAGCTGAGCACCCTGGTCGACGAGACACGTGACGACCTGAAGCCCGCGCTCACGCAACTCGACGCCGTCACCGACATGCTGCATCAGCACGAGGCCAGCCTGGACGAGGCCTTGCGCCTGCTGCCGGGCTTCTACCGGGTATACGCCAATGCGCTGGGCACCGGTCCGTGGTTCGACGTCTACCTGGGCAATGTGCCCCCGAACCTGGGCGTCGCCGATGCGCTGCGCGATGCCCTGGGCGGTCTCGGATCCGGAGGTGAGCAGTGATGCGGCAAGCACTCGCGATGCGGCTGGCCAACACGTCCAAGCTCGTGGTCGTGGTCGTCTTCCTGGCACTCGTGGTCAGCGCCGTGGTCGCCTGGTCCGCGCGCGACACGAGCAAGACCGTGACCGTCGAGTTCAGCGAGACCACCGCGGTGTACGAAGGCTCGGACGTCAAGGTCCTCGGGGTCGCCATCGGCAAGGTCGAGAAGCTGACACCGCGCGGCGACGCCGTCGTCGCCACCATCAGCTACGACGACCAGTACGACCTGCCGCGTGACGTCAAGGCCGCGATCGTCTCCCCGGCGATCGTCGGCGACCGGTACGTGCAGTTCGCCCCCGCCTACACCGAGGGGCCGACCCTCGAGGACGGTGCCACGATCGGCAACGACCGCACCGCGGTCCCGGTCGAACTGGACGAGGTCTACGCCTCGATCAGCGATCTCTCGGTGGCACTCGGACCCGACGGTGCCAATGACGACGGCTCCCTCAGCCGGCTGGTGGACAATCTCGCCGGCCAGCTCGACGGCCAGGGCGCGCAGGTGAACGAGACCATCCAGAACTTCAGCAAGCTCGCCACCACGCTCGATTCCAACTCCGAGGATCTCTTCGGCAGCGTGCGTGAGGTGCAGGAGTTCGTCGAGGTCCTCAACCGCAATGACGAGACGGTCCGCGCGTTCAACGACAGCACCGCCCAGGTCTCGGAGGTCCTCGAAGGCGAGCGCGACGACCTCGCCGAGACCCTGTCGGCGCTCAGCACGGCGCTGACGGATGTCAACACGCTGGTCACCGAGAACCGCGACGTGCTGCGCAGCAATGTCGACAAGATCGAATCGCTCTCGCAGGTGCTGCGCACCCGGCAGGGGGAGTTCGAGGAGCTGCTCGTCGCGGCACCGACGGCGCTGTCCAATATCGCGCTGACCTACAACGGCAACTACGGCACGCTGGACAACCGGGCCGGGCTGGAGGAGCTGCTCCTCGGCGGTATCAAGGATCCCGCCGGGCTCCTGTGCAATCTGCTCGACGAGTCGACCGATGACGCCCTCTGCGGCACCTTGAGCGACCTCCTCGATCCGATCCTCGGCGGCTTGTCGCCCCGCACGGCCCCGGGCAGCGCGCCGATGCAGGCCGAGAAGTCAGCCTCGTCCCTCGCCGAGATGATGGAGGTGCCCCAGTGAACCGCGCGATACAGGGCGTCGCCGCCGTCGCCTCGGCGGCCGTGCTCGCCGGCTGCAGCTTCACCCCCTACGACCTCCCGCTGCCGGGAGGAGCGGATGTCGGCGACGAATCCTACGATGTCGAGGTCGAGTTCCGCGATGTCCTCGACTTGGTGCCGCACAGCGCGGTGCGGGTCGACGATGTCGCGGTGGGGCGTGTGACCGATATCCAGCTCGACGGGTGGACGGCACGGGTGACGTTGCGCATCAACGGCGATGTCACGCTGCCCGACGATGCCGAGGCCACCATCCGGCAGACCAACCTGCTGGGCGAGAAGTTCGTGTCGCTGGCGGCGCCCGAGGGCGGGGGAACCGGCGAGCTCTCCGATGGCGATGTCATCGCACTCGACCGCTCGGGACGCAATCCGGAGATCGAGGAGGTCCTGTCGGCGGCATCGATGCTGTTCAACGGCGGTGCGCTGGAGAAGACCAACACCATCGTCAAGGAGCTCAACCTCGCTCTCGGCGACAAGGACGCCGAGGTCCGCGACCTCATCTCGGTCACCTCCGATCTCCTCGGCCAGCTCGACGACAACTCCGACCAGATCCTCGCCGCGCTGGAGAAGGTCGACCGGCTCGCGCAGGAGACCAACGCGCAGCGGGCCGCCATCACCGGCGCGCTCGACGACCTCCCCGAGGCGCTCGAGGTGCTCGACCAGCAGCGCTCCGATCTGGTGGGACTCCTGGAATCACTGGACCGTCTCGGCGACACCGCCACGGGTGTCGTCCGGGAGTCCAAGGCCGACACGGTTGCGACACTGCAGCACCTCGAGCCGGTGCTGGCCAATCTCGTGGAGGCGGGCGACAGCATCGCGCAGTCGGCCGGCCTCCTGCTCACCTTCCCCTTCAGCGACGGCTACATGGGCGGCACAGTGGAGCGCGCCGCCGGACGGTGCAGCAATGTCGACCGGGCGGCCAACACCGGGGTCTGCGCGGGCGACTACGGCAATCTGTCGATGAAGCTCGAGATCAGTGCCGCGCAGGTGCAGCAGCTGTTCGACGGCTTCGGCGCCGAGTCGATCCCGGGTCTCGCCGATCTCGCCCCGGAGACCCCGCTGACCGGGGACGAGGCTCCCTCGGGTGATCTGCTGGGCCTCGTCGAGGGACTCCTGCCACCGTCGGCCGACGACGAGGCACCTGCCGTCCCCGGCGACACTCCGCGAGAGGAGGACGAGCCTCGTGACTCCAAGCCCTCTCCGCGGCCCACGGCATCGCCCTCGGAGGACGATGACGACGACAAACCGTCCGGCGTGCGCCGGTGGCTCAATCCGCTGTGCTGGTTCGGCTCCTGCCGGACCGTTCCAGCCGCGGACGACACGAGCGCCGGCCATGACCTGGACCGGCTCTTCACCGAGGCGGTGACGGCACCATGATCACCCGGCTGACCAAGGTCCAGCTCATGATCTTCGCGATCGTGACGCTCATCGGCGGCACGATCGTCGGCGGCAAGTACGCGCAGCTGGACCGACTCTTCTTCGAGCGCACCTACGACGTGCGTGCCGAGCTGACGGCCTCGGGCGGCATCTTCGAGGGGGCCGAGGTCACCTACCGTGGCATTAAGATCGGGCGGGTTGACGCGGTGGACTTCACCGACGACGGCGTCGACGCCGTGCTCGCCATCGAGAACGACGCGCCGAGGATTCCCCAGGACACCGAGGCCGTGGTTGCCAACAAGTCCGCGATCGGCGAGCAGTACGTCGACCTGCGGCCGCGTCAGCGCGACGAGCCCTTCCTGAAGGCCGGCGATGTCATCGGGCGGGACCGCACCGAGGTGCCCATCGACACCACGACCCTGCTGCTGAACACCAATGCGCTGGTCTCGTCCATCGACACCGGCAATCTGGAGACGGTCGTGTCCGAGCTGGGGCAGGCCTTCGAGGGGACGGGGCGCGACCTGGAGACGATCCTGGACGCCTCGACCTCGTTCATCGGCGAGGCGCACGCCAATATCGACGTGACGCGTCGGCTGATCCGTGAGTCCGGCACCGTCTTGCAGACCCAGGTCGACAAGCGTGGAGAACTGGCCTCCTTCTCCCGCGATCTCGCGCTGTTCTCGGACACCTTGCGTGCTTCGGACCCGGATCTGAGGGCGGTGATCGACGAAGGCGCGCCGACCGCGCAGACCCTCGACGAGGTCGTGAACGAGAACTCCGAGGACCTCACCGCCATCCTGGACAACCTCTCCGTCGCCGGGAAACCGCTGCTGGAGAACAAGATCGGCCTGCAGTCGATCCTGGTGCTGTATCCCTACCTGTTGCAGGGCTCCTTCTCGGTCGTGACGCCCAGCGACGAGGAGGGGGAGTACGACGCGCACTTCGGCCTCGTGCTCACCCCGACACCCCACACCTGCAGTTACTACGAGGACGGGCCGGGCTCCGGCTATCGTGAACGTCGCGATCCGGCCGATGTCGAGCGTCGTGAGTTCGACACCTCGATCGACTGCACGCTCCCGGACAATGACATCGCGCGTCAGACGTCGAAGTCGGAGTTCACGCCGCGCACGGCCGTGCCGGAGTCGCGGGAACGAGAGGACTGGGGATGGATGCTGCTGGACGTGGCGGCCGAATGAGCGCTGAGACGACGCGCGGAGGTTGGACCTGGTGGGCGACGCTCGTCGGTGTCGTGCTGGCGCTGGTCGGTGCCGTGCTCATCGGCTTCGGCGACCGTCTGGCCGGTGCGAGCGAGGCGTCCGGCACCGCGAGTGCGGTGTCGGTCAGTCAGGACTTCGCCGTGGCGTACAACACCTACGATGTGGCCGATCCGGATGACTACAAGAGTCGTCTGGAGGGCTTGTTGACCGATGAGTATCGCGAGCAGGCCTTCGAGGTGATCGATGCGATCTTCCAGGCACTGGCAGAGAAGGAGCAGACCAGCGGCGATGCCGACGTCCTCGCGGTGGGCATCCCGGTGATCGACGACGACTCCGCTCAGACGCTGGTCGCGGTCGATGCCACGATCAGCAACACCGATGTCGAGGATGCCGGCGTGCAGCGGCACTTCCGCTGGAAGCTCTCCCTGGTGCGCGAGGACGGTGACTGGAAGGTCGACGGCTTCGAGAGCGTCGCCTCCGTCGAGGCCGAGGCGACTCCCGACGGTGCCCAGGACGGAGGCGAGTCCCAGTGAGCGAGCCACGCAAGCCACAGCGGCGTCGTATCGCGGGGGAGCGTTCGGCGGCCGAGCGCGCCTCCGCGCCGCCGTCGTCCCCGCGTGCCACGCCGCGTCCGGTGGCGCGTCCCGTGCGACGTCCCCGCGACGAGGAGTCGACATCCTCGGAGGCTACGTCCCCGGCACCCGCCCGCGATCGAGGCGGTGACGATGCCGGGCAGAGCTCCACGCGCACGCGGCGCCCGAGATTGCGGCTTCCGGCTGGTTCCCTGCCGTGGCGGGCGATCGTCGCCGTCCTGGTCCTCGCCCTCGGCCTGGGTCTGGCCGGCTGGGGTGCGTGGAGCCTGCGCGGTGGTGGCGAAGGAGCCCTCGATGCGGCTCAGCGGCAGGCGTCGCGTGCCGCGGGTGAGGCGGCCGAGACGGTCTTCACCTTCTCCCATGACGATCTCGACGCGCATGAGGAGAACTCCAAGGCGCTCATGACCGACGACTTCGCCAAGGAGTTCGACAAGGTGGCCCCGTCCTTGCGCGATATCGCTCCGCAGCGCGAGTTCGAGGTGCAGGCGCAGGTGCAGGACGCCGGTGCGGTGCCGTGCGGCGATGACTGCTCGACCGATTCGGTCCAGGTGCTCGTCTTCGTCGACCAGGTGCGGTTGATCGCCGGACAGGAGGACGAGGCGCCGACGGTGCTCGGCAACCGGGTGACGATGACGATGGTCAAGGAGCGCGGCACCTGGCTCGTCGACGAGATCCAGGCCCTCTGACCGTTCCCGTCCGCCGTCCATCGGGTGGTGCACAGTGGACCGCGAGTGGCGCAGATTCGCCCTCGCCGAGCCCGGATCGGGGCAGATATGCACCACTCGCGGGCAGGATTGCACCACTCGGCGGGACCACGTCGGGTCGGCGGGCGAGGTAGGTCTCGTGCGGTTTCCGGGTCGGCGGGGCGAAATCGCATGTTACCGTCGAGTTCGCTTCTGCCGGTGAGTCGAGAGGACCGTCCATGCGTGACCATCGTGAACTGCTGCGGGGGCGGCGTGTCCTCATCACCGGAGCCGCGCGGGGGATCGGCGCGGCGCTGGCCGAACGTCTCGCGGAGCGTGGAGCGCGGGTCGGTCTGATCGGACTGGAGCCGGAGTTGCTCGCCGGCGTCGCGGAGGCGACCGGGGGAGTCTGGCGGGAGTGCGATGTGGCGCAGCGGGAGCAGGTCGACCGTGCCGTCAGCGAGGTGGCCGAGGAGCTCGGCGGACTCGACATCGTGGTCGCCAATGCCGGAATCGCGGGGCAGCTGCCGATCCTCGGCGGCGATCCGCGCGTGATGGAGCAGACGGTTGCCGTGAATCTCCTTGGCTCGTATTACACGATGCGGGCGGCGGGTCCGCATATCGCTCACCCGGGCGGCTACGCGCTGGTGGTCTCCTCGGCGGCCGCGGTGGTACAGCTGCCGCTGCTCGCTGCCTACTCGGCGTCCAAATCCGGCGTCGAGGCGCTCGGCAACACGCTGCGCAGTGAACTGCGGCCGAGCGGGGCCAAGGCGGGCGTGGCCTATTTCGCCGAGCTCGCCACCGACATGACGGAGCGCGGCTTCTCCACCGAGGCTGCTGCGGTGCTCGGGGCGGAGGGGTCCTTCTCGGGAGTGTCACCGTTGGCCCCGGCCATCGACCGGATCGAGCGGGGCATCGCCCGTCGTTCGCGGGTCATCGTCGCGCCCTGGTGGGTCGCGGGCATCCTGCCGATCCGCATGCTCGCGCAGCCGGTGGTCGACCGTTTCGCGCAGCGCGGGCTCGACGAGGCGCTGCGCATCGCTCGTGACGAGCGGGTGGATCTCACCACGCCGCAGCCGGGCCAGGGTTCGTGACCCCGCGGGTCGCGCCGGGCGGTCGTCGCGAGCTGGGCCTGGTCAACTGGCTGGTGTGCCGGCTGCTCGCACGCGGCGCCGGTGTGCCGGAGGCGCGGGTGTTCACGACCCTCGGCCGCGCTCGCGGGACCTTTCGCGGGTGGCTGCACTACTCGGCGACGCTCATGCCCTTCGGCCGCTTGACGCGCTATGAGACCGAACTGGCGATCTTGCGGGTCGCCCAGGTGCGGGGGTGCGAATACGAGCGGGATCACCATCTACGTCTCGGGGAGCGAGCCGGTGTGACCGCCGAGCTGGCCGAGCGGGTGTTCGCCGCGCCCGATTCGCCGGCGTGGCCGGCCCGCCATCGCGCCTTGTTGGTGGCCGTCGACCGGCTCATCGAGCAGGGTGATCTCGACGACGCGCAGTGGGCCGATCTCGCGGCGCACTTCCGTGATCGGGAGCTGATCGAGATCGTTCTGCTGGTCGGGCACTACAACGCCCTCGCGACCGCGCTCACGACGCTGAGGGTCGAGCGCGACCTCGCCTGCCGGGCGCACGGCCACCCGCCTGGGCGGTGACGTACGCACCTCTCAGCCCGCGGAGCGGTGAGCTACGCACCTCTCGCTCGTGTGGGCGGTGACTTGCGCACCTCTCACCCCGGGCTGGTTCTAGTGGTCGAAGCAACGGGTGGTCAGGCTGCCTGGGTGAGGAGCCTGTTCAGCCGGGTGGCTGGGGTGTCGAGGTCAAGGGTAGGTCGGGGACGTGCGTTCAGGCTGTCCTGGGCGTTGCGGAGGTCCTCGGCGGTGAAGGTCGAGAGGTCGGCACCTTTGGGGAACCAGTGCCGTAGGAGCCGGTTGGTGTTCTCGTTCGATCCGCGTTGCCAGGGTGAGCGGGGATCGCAGAAGTAGACCCGCATGTCCAGAGCGGTCTGGATTCGGGCGTACTCGGCGAGTTCGGAGCCACGGTCCC